>JASJAY010000055.1 GCA_030066775.1 Planctomycetota bacterium | reverse complement strand
CGGTCGAGCAACGGAAGCGAGAGCAGCGCCAGGTAGGCGGTCACGGCGAGGCCGAGCAGGAGGCGCAGGTCGGGGCGCGGCACGCGGCGCGCGAGCCAGGCACCGACGAGCGCGCCCATCGCCATGGCACCGAAGACGATCGTGCCCACCAGGCTGGTCGCGGCGAGCGGTCCCCCGACGAAGGGACGCACCAGCACGCCCCACGCGATGGCCGCGGCCCCGAGCACGAAGCCCAGCGCGAACGCGGCCGGGCTCGGGTTCTGGCCGTCGGCCATGACGCCGAGCTGCGTGCCGGGCGGCGGGGCGTTGCCGTGGGCGAGCGGGCGATCGAGCAGGAGCAGCACGAGCGCGAGGCCCAAGGCCGTGAGCCCAGCCGCGCGGCCCAGGCCGGCGATGCCGAGCGTCTGCGTGGCGTCCCCGACGAGCCCGAAGGCCGCGGCGGTGCCGGCGGCCAACGCCGCGAGCACCCAGCCCGCGCCGACGGGGGCCTGGGGCGTGGAGCTCACGGCGGCGCGCACGAGGTGCGGGACGGCCCAGGCGAGGGCCAGCACCCACGGGAGCTGGAAGCCCACGTTCGCGAGCCCGCGGAGCTGCGGCCCCTCGATCGACCCGGCGAACGCCACATGGGCCGGCAGCACCCACTCGAGCACCACGAGCCACACGCCGAGGACCATGCTCGCGATCGCGACGCCGCGCAGCGGGCGTTCGCTCGCCGACGCACGGCCGCTCGCCGCCCGCAGCACGAGCGCCGCGACCACCAGCAGCACGAGCGTCGACACGGTGCGCTGGGCGGGGAGCGCGCCCGTCTGTGCGTCGAGGGCGCGGGCCACCGCCAGGGCGCCCGCCACGGCAATCGCCCCCAGGGGCGCGGCGAGGAGCGGGGCGGTCACGCGGGGCGTCATGCGGCGGAGCATAGTCGAGGGGCCGAACGGCCGACCCCTCCGCTCCAATCCCTAGAGCCGCGCCTAGCGCAGCCGGAGCTGCTGCTTGGCTTCGACCTTCTGCTCGACCCGGGCCCAGCGCGCGCCGGCGTCCATGGCGATCTCGAGGTCCTCGGGCGTGTCGATGTCGAAGCAGACGTCCGGATCGTGGACGTTCATCCGCACGGTCTCCTGCTGATAGCGCAAGAGGATCTCGCGCGCGCCGCTCGTGTCCCCGCTCAGGAAGAAGTCCTGGCTGAGGGAGTGGTGGTAGAGCCCGGGGTGGCCGCCGAGCCCGCGGTAGGAGGGCAGGGCGATACGGCAGTCGCGCACGGTGAAGGTGGTCACGAGCTGATCGACGAGCGCCGGATCCACGAAGGGCACGTCGGCGGGGGCGACCAGGAAGTCGCGTTCCGCGGCCCAGCCGCTCTCCAGACCCGCGCGGATGGACGAGATCATCCCGCGGCTCGGATCCGGGTTCTCGACGATGTGGCGGTGCGGCGAGCGCAGGTGGGCAAAGCGATCGGCAGCGCCACCCGGCACGACGATGATCACGTCCGACGCGCGCTCGGCCTTGCGGTAGGTGCGCAGCGACCGCTCGATCAGCTGCCTGCCGCCGACGTCCACGAACATCTTGTCCTCGCCCAAGCGCGAGCCCTCGCCCGCGGCGAGCAGCAGGACCACCGGATTGCGCTGCAGGACCGACATGGACCCATCCTAGCCCGATCCGTGACGGCGCGGAGCGCCTTCGTTCCGCGGATGACGCCTTGCGCGGGCGCCCTTACCCTGGCGCCGAACCCGAAACGGAGGATGAAGCTGATGGGTGCTCGAATCGGTGTCGTACTGAGCGGCTGTGGTTTCCAGGACGGTGCGGAGATCCACGAGAGCGTGCTGACCTTGCTCGCCATCGAGCGCGGCGGCGCCGAGGCGGTGTGCTTCGCGCCGGATCGCGACCAGGCGAAGGTCGTCAACCACCTCACGGGCGAGGAGACGGGCGAGACGCGCAACGTGCTCGTCGAGTCCGCCCGCATCGCGCGCGGCGCCATCCGCGACGTGACGGAGGCGAATGCGGACGAGCTCGACGCGCTCATCCTGCCCGGCGGGTTCGGCGCAGCGCTCAACCTGAGCACGTTCGCGACCCAGGGCCCCGACGCGGAGATCGACCCGGGCGTGGCCGCGCTCGTGCAGGCCGTGTACGCGCAGAAGAAGCCGATCGGCGCCATCTGCATCGCACCGGGCCTGATCGCGAAGGCCCTCGGCGAGCACGCGCCGACGCTCACGATCGGCAACGACGCCGGCACCGCGCAGGCGATCGAGGCCTGCGGCGCGAAGCACCAGGAGTGCCCCGTCGAGGACTTCGTCGTGGACACCGAGCACCGCATCGTCTCGACCCCGGCGTACATGCTGGGCCCCGGCGTGAAGGACGTCGCCGCCGGCATCGAGCGCTGCGTGGCCGAGGTGTTGCGCCTCGTCGAGCCCGCCGCCGTCGCCTGATTCCAGCGCTCCGGAGGCGCGTCGGACACGGGCCCGGTTCACTCCGGGCCCGCGTCGCCCCCCGGCGGGGGGCGGGTACGATCCCCCGTTCGGCAGTCCTCCTGGAGACATCCCATGGCCAACGGTCAGGCACCCGCGCCCGGCGCCCCGATTCCCGGTGTGAAGAACATCATCGCCGTCGGTGCCGGCAAGGGCGGGGTGGGCAAGTCCACCATCGCCGTGAACCTCGCGCTCGCGCTCAAGGAGGGCGGCAACACGGTCGGCCTGATGGACGGCGACGTCTACGGTCCGTCGATTCCGAAGATGCTCGGCAACGACGACCGGCCGCAGGGCTACGCGCCCAACCGCATCGCGCCGAACGAGGCGTACGGGCTGAAGCTCATGTCGATGGGCTTCCTGCTCGACCCCAACAAGCCCATGGTCGTGCGCGGCCCGATCGTGCACAGCGTCGTGCGGCAGTTCCTCTCCGACGTGGAGTGGGGCGCGCTCGACTACCTGATCGTCGACCTGCCGCCCGGCACGGGTGACGTCGCGCTGAGCCTCGGCCAGACGGTGCCGATCACCGGCGCGATCGTCGTCTCGACGCCCCAGGACGTCGCGCTGATCGACGTGCAAAAGGCGGTCTCGATGTTCCGCACGCTCAACGTGCCGGTGCTCGGCATCGTCGAGAACATGTCGTGGTACGAGTGCCCGTCCTGCGGGAACCGCGACGAGATCTTCGGTCACGGCGGCGCGGAGCGCTGGGCGGGGACCCAGGGCCTCGACTTCCTGGGCGAGGTGCCGATCCACGCGACGGTGGCGGTCGGCGGTGACGAGGGCAAGCCCGCGCTCGCCGACGAGCGCACGCCCGAGCACGTCCGCAAGGCGTTCTTCAACCTGGGCGGCGCCGTCCGCGAGCAGCTCGACAAGGCCGCCGCCCTCCAGAAGCCCGCTGCCCCCCTCATCCAGATCGAAGGCCTCGACGGCTGACAGAGGGTACCCTCTGTCGCTAGTCGATCTCGACGCCCATGAGGTCGATGTCGAGGCTGTTGAAGCGCTTGACCTGCTCCGGCCGGAGGTAGTCCTCCGTCTTGCGACGCATGGTGCTGGTCATCTCGACGAGCCGTGTGACGTAGGTCTTCTCCGTGCCCGGGATCTTCATCGTGAAGAGCCGCATGAAGGTCTGCGCCCGCTTCGGATCGTGCTCCGGGAGCGACTCCACCTTCTGGATCTCCTCGAGCAGCACGATGCCGTCGTCGCGCTCCATGGCGATGATCGCGAGGAAGCCCTCCTTCAGCTCCATGAGGTCCTTGCGGAAGGCGTCCTCCTGGGTGGCGTCGAGCTCGAGGACCTCCGCCAGCTGACCGAACGCCGGCTTCTTCGGCAGGTTGGGGGCGCCGCGGAGGCCGAGCTTCTCCCGGAAGCGCACGTCGCCCGTCATGTCGAGCACGATGTCGCGCACCTTCTCGTCGAGCGCCGGCGCGTCGAGGTCGAGCCCGCCGCCGCCGTCGGGGGCCGCAGCCGTCTCCCGCTTCGCGATCCGGCTCTCGGTATCGGCCAGACGGCTCGAGAGCTGGTCGATGGCGGTGTCGAGACGCTCCACCGAGTCGGCCACGGTCTCGCCGCCGAGCTCCGGCAGGGCCGCGTCCGACACGTCCCCGGTGGCCAGCGAACCGGATCGGGCTTCCAAGTCGTCCAGGCGCTCCTCGAGGGCCTGGTTCTGGGCGTAGAGGACGACGGACGCACCGCCGAGCAGCAGGATGGCGGCGATGGAGACGAGCGTGCTCGTGGACATCGGGATTACCTCCAGGGTCTGTCCGTGATACCACCGGCGGCGTTGGGGGTTTCGCGGAGGGCCGCGATTCCGGAGGGACAGCGATGCTCGAGGCGTTGATGCCGCTGATCGGCCGCGAGCACCCCTTCGCCGCCGTGTGCGCCGAGCTTCGGAGTCTCGCGCGGGCATCCGGGGCGACCGCGTTCGGCGCGCTGCACGTGACCTGCAGCGACGAGTCGGAGTTCGAGTGCGGCGATGCGTTCCGGCGCGACTTCACGCAGGAGCTCTTGCCGCGACTCAAATACGGGAGCCACGTCCCCTTCCACATCTCGAACCCCGGGGCACGCTACGAGTGGGGCAGCATGCAGGTCGTGCAGGCCCACTTCGCGACCCGCGCGGCGCGCCGCGGTTGGCTGCTGGTGATCGCGAAGGTGAACACGCACGTCGCCGTGACCCAGTCCGGCCGGGACGGTGTGAAGTTCGGTCTGATGGACCGGTATGGCGACAAGTCGACCTACTGCGGCGCGATCCACGCGACGCTCGCAGGGGCGCACCTCCCGTTCGCGCACGCCCTCGCCG
This sequence comes from Planctomycetota bacterium, assembly GCA_030066775.1. Classification (GTDB taxonomy): domain Bacteria; phylum Planctomycetota; class PLA2; order PLA2; family JAEUHO01; genus JASJAY01. Next base: position 31,617 of record JASJAY010000055.1, on the reverse strand, counting down.
ACGAGCTTCGCTCGGACGGGCTCGATCGCCTGGCGCTGCTGCGCGACGAGGCGGTCGTGCCCACGCGCCTCGCGTCGCTCTACGGAGCGATCGTCGCGGCGCGCATCCACGCGCGCCGCATCGCGCAGGACATCCAGGACCTGGATGACGATCCGTCCGGCGCGCCGGTCGTGCATCTCGTGCTGCACGGCGTCACCCTGAACCACCCCGGACCGGACACGGAGCTCATTGGCGGCGCGTACGTCCTGGACCGACGCGGGGAGCGTCCGCGGGATGTCTACTGCGGCCTGGGCGACGATCCCCGCGAGTACGTCTACGCGGAGGTGGGCGGCAAGGTCCGCGTGACGGGGCCGGGCATCGACGCGCCGCGCGCGGCGCGGGACCACCGGCGCCTCGCCGCCGAGACGCTCGCGGGCATGGACCATCCGCTTGCCCACGCCCAGGCGAAGGCGGCGGTCGCGGCGGCCCGGTCGTCCGGTCCCGAGCGCGCGACGGCCGCGGCGATCCTCGAGCCCGCGCTGGTCACCCTCGCGGAGGTCGCCACGCTGCCCACGGCGCTCTTCCTGTACGCCGAGGGCCTCGTCGGCGTGCACCACGCCGTCCGGCTGCACAACGCCGGGACGCATGCGGATCGCGAAGAGGCCGCGCGCGACGTCGTCGCCGACTTCGAGGCGCGGCTCGACGAGCTGTCGCCGGAGGATGCGCATCGCATCCTCGATCGACTCCAGGCCACGCAGCGCTAGGACGTCGACCTAGTTCTTCGTCGGTTCGTCGTCGCGTGGACGGAAGCCGTCCGGCAGCGACGTCGCATCCACGTACTTGCGGAAGACCTGCGTCCACAGGTCGTCGCCTTCGAGGTGGAAGATGTGCTCCGCTTCGGCGGGCACCGTGAGCCACGACCCGATCGAGAGCTCCATCTCCAGCTGGCCCTCACCCCAGCCCGAGTACCCGGCATAGAAGCGCATGGGCGGCGTCTCGTCGTCGACGCGCGCTTCGAGCTCGTTTGCTTGGGCGCAGCAGAACACGCCTTCGATCACCTCGGCGTCGCCGGCGAAGGGATCGCCGTGCAGCAGCATCAGCGGCCCTTGCACGGGTCCGCCGACGTAGAGGAAGTCCGTGCGCACGCACCGGCGCCCGCGCATCTTCTCCCACACCTCGTGGATGCCCGTGTCCGAGGGCCGATTGAGCACGAGGCCGAACGCGCCCTCCGCATCGTGCGACACGATGAACACCACCGTCTTCGCGAAGTTCGGATCGGTCAAGTGCGGCGGCGCAATCAGCAGCTGGCCCCGGAGCGAGTCCACGCGACCGACGATACCGGTTCGCCCTCCGAGCGCTAGAAGCCGTCCGCGTCGAAGTCGGGCTCGACGAAGTGGAAGCGCACCTCGGGATACGCGCGGTAGACCTCCTTGTCGGCCTCGTCGAGGATCTCGACCAGCCGGCCGGCGGGGATGCTCGTGTCGCGCGGCTTGACCTTCCCGACCACGAAGAGCCGGTCGGGTCCGCTCCAGAGCGCAGCGAGGTGCACGACCTCGAAGCCGTGGCGCTCCCAGATGGCCGTCATGCCGGCGCGGATCTCCGGGCCCGCGGTGAAGCCCACGATCAGGCGCCGCACCTGCACCACGAGGAAGACCGCCACGTAGAGCAGCAGCACGCCGATCACGCACGACCCGAGTGCGTCGAAGAGCGGGTCGCCCGTGATCCAGGTGAGTCCGACCGCAATGAACGCGAGCACGAGCCCGGCCATCGCCGCGATGTCCTCGAAGAGCACGACCAGGAGGTTCACGTTGCCGGTCGTTCGCGCCCAGGCGTACAGCGGCGTGCTGCCGCGGCGCCGCTTGCCCTCGTCCCACGCGGCCTTCAGGCTGTAGCCCTCGAGCAGCATCCCGAGCGTGAGCACGCCGATCGCCCAGCCGGGCTGGTTGATCGGGTGCGGGTCCTTCATCTTGTGGATGCCCTCGTACAGCGAGTAGGCGCCGCCCAGGACGAACAGCATCACCGCCACGAGCAGCGCCCAGAAGTACGCCTCGCGTCCGTAGCCCAAGGGGTGCTGCTCGTCGGCCGGCTTCTTGGCGCGCTTGTCGCCCAAGAGCAGCAGCAGCTGATTGCCCGCATCCGCGAAGCTGTGGATCGACTCGGCCATCATCGAGCCCGAGCGCGTCACGATCGCGGCCACGAGCTTCGCGATCGCGATGCCCAGGTTCGCGAAGAAGGCCAGCACGATCACGCGCACCGAGCCGCCGGCTGCCATGTCGCTCCTCCTCCTGTGTTCGTCGCCGCCCGGTCCGATTCTGGCGCACGGGGCTCCGAGGCGACCGAAATTGTGCGTGCCCCGGCGCTTGCCTCCCGGCCCCTCGCCCGGATCCGGCGCTTCGGATAGGGTCGATCATCGTGAATGCGGACGGACCGGACAAGACGATCGAGCTGATCCGCCGCCTGGAGGAGGGCGACGCGGAGGCTGCGGACGCGCTCTTTCCGCTGGTCTACGAGCAGCTCCATTCGATCGCGCAGCGCATGATGGCGCGCGAACGCGACAACCACACGCTGCAGACGACGGCGCTCATCAACGAGGCCTGGTTGCGCCTCATGGGCGGCGCCGAAGCCTCGGTGAAGGACCGCGAGCACTTCGTCCGCCTCGCGGCCCGGGCGATGCGCCACGTCTTGGTCGACCACGCACGCCGGCGCTCGGCCAAGAAGCGCCAGCGCGAGCGGGCCCAGCCCCTGATCGAGGACGCGCTGTCGTACTGGGACGCGCGTCACACCGACCTTCTGGCCGTCCACGAGGCGCTCGAGCGCCTGACGGAGCGGGACGAGGGCGTCGCGCGCGTCGTCGAGCTGCGCTTCTTCGGCGGGCTCACGCTGAAGGAGACGGGCGCGCTGCTGGGCATGACGGAGCGCCAGGCGTCGCTCGCGTGGTCGTTTGCGCGGGGCTGGCTCAAGCGTGAGCTCGAGAAGGGCGCGCACGATGGATGAACGCTTCGCCGAGCTGCGGGCGCTCGTCGAAGGCGCCCTGGATCGACCCGAGGCGGAGCGCGACGCCTGGCTCGCCGACGCCTGTGCGGGCGACGCCGAGCTCCTGGCCGAGGCGCGCGACCTGATCGAGGCAAGCCTCGCCGACGACACGTTCTTCGACACGGCGCCGTCGCTCCTGCGCGGCAGCGACACCGGCCTCGAGCCGGGGACGCGCATCGGGTCGTACGAGCTCATCGGCACGATCGGGCGCGGCGGCATGGGCACGGTGTTCGAGGCGCAGCAGGAGACGCCGCGTCGGCGTGTGGCGCTCAAGGTGATGCAGGCCTCGCTGCTCGGTCGCGGCGCGGCGGAGCGCTTCCGTTACGAGATCGAGGTCCTGGGCACGCTGCGCCATCCCGGCATCGCGCAGATCTACGACGCAGGTGTGCACGCCGTCGAAGGGGGTCTGGGCGAGCTGCCGTGGTTCGCGATGGAGCGGATCGAGGAGCCGCTGACGCTCATCGAGCACGCGCGCGAACGCGGGCTCGAGACCAAGGACCGGCTGGCGCTCTTCCTCGACGTTTGCGACGCGGTGCAGCACGGACACCAGCGTGGGATCATCCACCGCGACCTCAAGCCCGACAACCTGCTCGTCGGCAAGCGCGGCAAGCCCAAGGTGATCGACTTCGGCGTCGCGCGCGTCGCCGACCGCGAGGCGCTGGAGGCGACGCTGCGTACCCAGGCCGACGAGGTCGTGGGCACGCTCGCGTACATGAGCCCCGAGCAGGTGGCGGGCGGCGACGTGGACACGCGCAGCGACGTGTACGCGCTGGGCGTCGTGCTGTATCAGCTCCTGACCGACACGCTGCCGATCGAGGTCGACAAGAGCGACTTCCTCACCTCGGCGCGCCGCATCGTGGAGTCGTCGCCGCGGCGTCCCCGGACCCACGTGCCCGACATCCGTCAGGACCTCGAGGCCATCGTGCTCAAGTGCCTCGACAAGGAGCCCACGCGGCGCTACGCCGCGGCCGGCGCCCTCGCCGACGACCTCAGGCGCCATCTCGCGGGGGAGGCCGTCGAGGCCCGCCCGCCGAGCGCCGTCCACCAGCTGAGGCTCTTCGCGCGACGCAACAAGGTGTTCGTGGGCGCCTCCGTGGCTGTGTTCGTCGTCGCCGTCACGGCCGCGATCGTGAGCCTGCAGTTCGCCTTCGCCTCGAAGCGCGCCGAGGACCGGGCGCGCACGAATGCGCAAGAGGCCCGTCGCGCCGAGAAGCGCGCCGAGCGCGAGGCCGCGGAGGCACAGGCGCAGCGCGACCGCTTCCAGGCGCTCTTCGAGCACCAGTTCGCGCAGAGCGTCGAGACGATCTCCGACGGCGCGCCGGACCTGATCGAGGTGCCGGGCGGCGCGGCCGTCGCCGAGCGCATGCTGAACGAGACCATCGAGCGCCTGAAGGAGCTCGAGCGGCTCTCGCCGGACGACTCGACGGTCATCGAGGGCATCGTGAACGCGTACCAGCGTCTGGCGATGGCCCAGGGCCACACCGGCAATCCGGGCATCGACACGCAAGGCATGGGCGAGTCCGCGATCCGCGAAGGCCTGAGTCTCGTCGATCGCCTCATCGAGCGTCATCCGGACGAGCCGCGCTACCTCGCCTTGCGTGCGCGCATTCTCGCCTTCATCGCGCAGTCCCACACGTACACGAAGAGCGCCGAGAGCGCGCGCGACTATGTCGAGCAGGCGCGCGCCCAGCTCGAAGCGCTGCCCGAGGGCTACGAGGCGCTCCTGGCGGAGACGTACGTGAGCGAGGTCGAGGCCGCCGTCCTGCTGAAGGTGCGGAGGCCGGAGCGCGCCCACACGCTCGCGCGCGAAGCACGGATCCGCTTGGAGCAGATCGTCACCGAGCACCCGGAGGCCGTCGGGACCCGGGTGCGGCTGAACCTGTGCTGGCGGCTCGAGGCGAACGCAGAGCTGCAGCTGCGCCGGTTTGCCGATGCCGAGCGCTCGTTCCAGGCCGCCGCGCGCGTGGCCGAGGCTCTGGCGAGGGACTACCCGGAGCGAGTGGTCTATCGCTGCATCCAGCTCGCGAGCCTGATCGGGGAGGCCACGGCCGTGAAGGCGCAGGGGCGCCCAGCGCTCGAGCGGCTCGCGCCCATCTACGAGCGCGCCAGGGCGCTCGACGAGATCCAGCGAAAGATGGCGCCGCTGCATCTCTCGGTTCGCATGGGTCATGTCGACGTGCTGGCCGGGCTGGCGTCCCTGAAGACCACCGAGGCGATGCGCGACCACGCCAAGGGGTCGCCGGGGCGCATCGCGGGCCTGCGCGCCGCGCTCGCGCTGCACGAGCAGGGCGATGCCGTCTACCGCGAGATCGATCGGGAAGGGCGGCTGCGCCCGTCCGATCACGCCAAGTGGAAGCAGCTCCAGCGGGTGATCGCCTTCTATCGCAACACGCTGGCGCCCGCCGAGGCGGCGGACCCGCACCACGCGCTCGATCCAAAGAAGGGCGGCGACCGCAAGGACGGCGGCAAGGGCGAAGCCAAGGGCGATTCGGACAAGGACGGGTAAGGTACGCGCCCTATGCGCCGCGCCGTCGTCGACCTCCTCCGCTGTCCCGTCACGCGCGCCGCGTACGAGCTCGATCCGATCCGCACCGCCGACGACGAGATCGTGGAAGCGTTCCTGGTGAGCCGTGATCGGCGCGACGTGCGGCCCCTCTTCGCGGGGATCGCGGTCGCGCCCAAGGACCTGCGCGCGCATCTCCGTTCGCAGGGCAGCGTCTACCTGCGCAGCCCGCTGCACGATCCACGCATGGTGCGCTTCGTGCGGGGTCAGGCGGGGGAGGGGCACGACGCCGTACCGTTCGACGAGGTGGTCGCGCACTACCGCGACCTGGTCGTCGATCCGCCTCCGGGCTACGACACCGCGACGCATCCCGCCGACGAGGCACTCGACCGGCGTCTCGTAGAGGCGCTCGACGGCGTGCGTCCCGAGCGCGCGCTCCACGTGGGCTGCAGCGTTGGCCGCGCGACCTTCGTGATGGCAGCGCACGTCGGCGTCGCGGTCGGGCTCGATGCGCGCATCGCGCGCGTGCGACGCGCGCGCAACATCGCCGTTACGCGCGAGCACTTCTTCCTCCCGGGGCCGCGCGAGCTCGGCATCAAGGAGCTCAAGATCGACCTCGGTCGGCTCGTGCGCGACAACGCCGACTTCGTCGTCGCGAACCCGGAGGCCCTGCCCTTTGCCGACGACACCTTCGATCTCGTGCTGCTCGATATCGAGGGAGATGACGCGCACGCAGAGGCCGAGCGCGTGCTTGCGCCGGACGGCCGCCTGATCGTGCGCACGCCGGCGGAGCGTGCGCCGTGACCGAGCCCGCTCCGTCGCCGCGGCCGCCCCTCCTGCGTCCGGCCATCCACGCGGCGACCGGGCTGGTCGCGCTCTCGCTGGGGCTCTTGCCCGGGCCGTGGGCGATCGCGGGCGGCGTCTTCGGCGTCGTTTCGGGCTGGGTGATCCTGCCGTTGCTGCCCCTGGAGCGCCGCCTGCGCCGCGAGGGCGAGCCCTTCCTCTGCGGCCTGCGCACGTATCCGATCGCCGTGCTGGCGCTCATCCTGTGGCTGCCCCCGGCCGAGGCGGCGGCGGCGTGGGGCATCCTGGCGTTCGGCGATGCGGCGGCGGCGATCGTCGGATCGCGCGTGCGCGCGCCCTCGCTCTTCGGGCATCCCAAGGCCACCTGGAGCGGCTCCTCGGCCCACGTCGTCGTCGGTGCGATCGCCGCGTTCGGGCTCGCGACGGGGGTCGAGGCGCTGGGCGCGTGGAGTGGGCTCGTGGACACGGGCGCAGCGCCCGATCTGCTGCGTTGCGCCCTCGCCGCCTTGGGCGCCGCCTGTTTGGACCTTGTGCCCCTGCCGCCCGATGACAATATCCCGGGGGCTGCGGCGGCCGGGGGCGTGCTCCACGCGACGCGCGCGTGGATGTAGGGAAGACCCATGAAGCGCAGGATGTCCCCGCTTGCGATCCTGACCGCGCTCCTCTTCTTCGCCCCGCTGGGCCTCGAGCGACCGGCTTTCGCCGACGAGCTCCAGATGACCCGCGGCGGCACGATCGTCATCGACGGCCGCGGTGCGGACCGCGCGTGGAAGGATGCACTGCAGGTCTCCGTCGCGACGGTCGAGGTGCCCGTACCGGGTACGGACGACACGACGACGCTCGAGCCGCGCCTGCGGTTGACCGAGTCCGACGGGCGGCTGTGCCTGCTGCTCGAGATGGACGAGGACCCGGGGCCGGGCATGGGCATCGTGCTGCTCGTTGCGCGCGCGAACGAAGCCACGGCCGCGGACGCGATCTCGATCGCGTACCGACCCCAGAGCCTGCGCCAGCTCCAGTACGTCTGCCGCGGGCCGGCCGGCGTGGGCCGCGCCGCGTACCCCGCAGAAGGGGCGGCCGTCTGGAAGGAGCGCGGGCGCTGGTCGCTCGAGCTCGGCATCGGCCTCGATGCGCTGCGTCCCGATGACGCATCGAAGCCGCTGCGAATCGCGGCGCTCACGCTCACCCGCTCGCCCAACCTCACCGCCGCGGCTCCGGCCGAGGCGGCGTTCACGGCGCCCGCAAAGTGGCCCGTGGTCAAGCCGCCGGAAGGCGGCTGGGGCACCGGCGCGCGCTTCGACATGGACGCGCTGGCGAAGGAGGACGCCGCCGACCTCGACCGGCTCGGCGCGTGGAACGCCTTCATGACGACCAACGCGGAGATGCGCGCCCAGCCCCCCGCGGGCGGTACGGAGGCGCAGGTCCGCGAGCTGCTCGACGGCCTGCTGCTCACGCACCTCGACACGATTCGTGATCGACGGCCGGACCTCGGCCCGCGCGTGGACGTGTTCGAGGCCGACATGTTCCGTCAGCTCGGGCTGCTCGACGAGGCAGCCACGCGATACGAGCGAGTCCTGAAGGTCGCGCCGGGGTTGCGTGAGGCGCGCTTTGGGAACGCGTTCTTCGTCGAGCTCGCGCGCTGGACCGGCGCCGATCCCGAGGCCTCGCCCGCGTACGCCGGCGCGCTGGCGCGCGTGGGCAAGGTGGCGCAGGATGCCGAGAGCGGACCGTATCGGCGGGACGCGGCCGCAGCCGCAACCGGCGTGCTGCTCTACAAGCAGGGGCGCTTCGCGGAGGCGATCAAGCGCCTCGAGCCCATGGTGCGCCGCTATCCGATGCATCGCGTGCTCGCCATGACGCTCTCGCACGCGCGCGAAGCCGTCTTGCCGTGGGCCCAGGAGCAGCAGCGCCAGAAGCGTGACGCGAGCGCGAACCTGCCGCGGGCGCGCATCGTGACGAGCCGCGGCGAGATCGACGTCGAGCTCTTCCAGGACGACGCGCCCAACGCCGTGAACAACTTCATCTGGCTCGCGAAGAAGAAGTTCTTCGACGGGCTCGCGTGGCACGCCGCGGTGCCGTACCTCATGGCCCAGAGCGGCGACCCGTTCAGCAAGCCGCCCGTCCAGGAGGCGCTCGTGGGGCTCGGCGGGCCCGGCTATGCGATCCGCGCGGCGCCCACGGAGCGGCTGCCCTTCCGCGGCGCGCTCGCCATGATCCAGACCGGCGCCGGCACCGCCGGTTCGCAGTTCTGCGTCCTCACGGGCTCGGCGCTGCACGCCAAGGACACGCTGATGGTCTTCGGGCGCGTGATCGCGGGGCAGGACGTCGCCGACCGCCTCGTGGCCGGCGACACGATCGTCAAGGTCGAGCCGCTGCGGGTGACCGAGGGTTGGGACTACACGCCGCGCAACGTTGCGCAGGAAGCGCCCACCGAGCCCAAGCCCACGGCGCCGCCGTCTCCGGGCAGGCGCTGACCATTTGGCGTTGCGGCGAACGCCCGGCCATACCATCTCGCGGTCAGCTCGGAATCGGTGACGACGCCGCTTCCCGGAGGTCCGCTTCATGCCCTTCGGCACCCGTGACGCCAAGCAGCTCTACGGCATCGACGCGTGGGGGAACGACTACTTCGACGTCAATGCGAAGGGCCACCTGACGGTCCATCCCCTGCGCGATGCGCGCAGCGTCGACGTGCATGACCTGCTCGGCCGGCTGAAGCGGCGCAAGGTGCGCTTCCCGTTCGTGCTGCGCTTCCCGCAGATGCTCGGCGCACGCGTCAACGAGATCTTCGACGCGTTCGATCACGCGATCCGGGAGTTCGGCTACCCGCAGGCCTATCGCGGCGTGTTCCCGATCAAGGTGAACCAGCTCGAGCCGGTCGTTGCGGACCTCGTCCGCGCCGGCCGGGACCGCGGCATGGGTCTGGAAGCGGGCAGCAAGGCCGAGCTCACGGTGGCGCTCCAGCACGACATCGCGTCCGACTCGCTGATCGTCTGCAACGGCTACAAGGACGAGGCCTACGTGCGCCTCGCGCTGCGCGGCCGGACGCTCGGGCGCAACGTGGTACTGATCGCCGAGAAGCCTCAGGAGATCGACCTGATCGCGAGCGTGGCCGAGCGCATGGGCATCGAGCCCAGGATCGGCGTGCGCATCCGGCTCCGGACGCGCGGATCGGGCAAATGGGAGCGCTCCAGCGGCCCCAGCGCCAAGTTCGGGTTCACGACGCAGGAACTCCTGGACGCGATCGACACGCTCAAGCGCTACGACATGCTCGACGCGCTCTGCATGATCCACTTCCACGCCGGCAGCCAGATCACCCAGATCAAGCGCATCAAGAACGCCGTCAAGGAAGGCGCGCGCATCTACGCCAAGATGCAGGCCGAAGGCTGTCACCTCGAGTACCTGAACGTCGGCGGCGGCCTCGGTGTCGACTACGACGGCAGCCACTCCTCATACGAAGCGAGCATGAACTACAGCGTGCAGGAGTACGCCAACGACGTGGTGTACGCCGTGCAGGAGATCTGCGACGCCGAGAACGTGCCGCCGCCCACGCTCGTCAGCGAGTCCGGCCGTGCGCTCGTGGCCTACCACTCGATGCTCGTCTGCGAGGTGAAGAGCCAGAACGCCGAGACGCGGAACGGCAAGCTGATCGTGCCGGCCGACGCGCACGAGTCCGTCGTCGAGCTCTTCGAGATCTGGAAGGGGATGACGCGCAAGAACCACCGCGAGTACCTGCACGACGCGGAGGAGATGCGCGACGAGATCCTCGACAGCTTCCAGCTCGGCTACCTGTCCCTGCGCGATCGGGCGCTCACCGAGCGGCTGATGCGGCGCATCGGCAACCAGGCGCTGAAGTACGCCAAGGCGGAGCGCTTCGTGCCGGAGGAGTTCGAGCAGCTCGAGCGCCGGCTGGTCACGAAGTACATCGCCAACTTCAGCGTGTTCCAGTCGATCCCCGACTCGTGGGCGCTGGACCAGCTCTTCCCGGTCGTGCCCATCCACCGGCTCGACGAGCGGCCCACGGTCGAGGCCACCCTCTGCGACGTCACGTGCGACTCGGACGGCGAGATCGACCGCTTCGTGGACCTGCGCGACGTGAAGGACAGCCTGCCGCTGCACGAGCTGGACGACGGCGAGTCCTACTACGTCGCCGTGCTGATGATCGGCGCGTACCAGGACGTGCTGGGCGACTACCACAACCTCTTCGGGCGTGTGGACGAGGCGCACGTGGTGCTCACGAAGAGCGGTCAGCCGCGCGTCATTCACGCTTCGCGCGGGGACGAGGCCCAGGACGTGCTGCGCCTCTTCGGCCACGATCCCGATGCGATGGTCGAGGCGCTGCGCGAGCACGTCGACGACGAGGTCAAGGCCCGGCGCATGTCGCGCGCCAACGCGCGCCGTGCCCTCGCGGAGTACAAGGCGGCGCTCGCCGACTACACGTACTTGGACTTCGACTAGCCTCTCTGCGTGGAGCAGGTAACCCAGGCCATCCTCGGAGGCGTCGCGGCGCAGGCCGTCTTCGGCAAGACGCTGGGCAAACGCGCCTGGGTCGTGGGCGCCGTGGCCGGCGTGCTGCCCGATATCGACCTCTTCTTCGAGCCTTGGGCCGACCCGCGCTTTCCGATCGAGCTGCACCGCACCTGGACGCATGCGCTCGCCATCACGCCGGTCGGGGCGCTCGTGGCGCTCGCGCTCTTTCTACCGTTCAAGCGCTTCCGCGCTCAGTGGAAGCCGGTGTACGGGGCCGCGCTCGTGGGCTGGCTCACCCATGCGCCACTCGACGCGTGCACGAGCTACGGGACCAAGATCTGGCTGCCCTTCAGTGACGCGTGGGTCGCGTGGGACCTGATCTCGATCATCGATCCGGTCTTCTCGATCGTGTTGCTCGTCGGGCTGGTGCTTGCCGTGCGACGCGTGTCCTCCCGGCCGGCGGTTGTCGCGCTATGCCTCGCGCTGCTCTACCTCGGCCTCGGCATGCTGCAGCGCGAGCGCGCGCTCGGCGTGCAGCGGCAGCTCGCGGACGCGCGCGGGCACACCGTCGAGCATGCGCGGGCGATTCCCGTGCTGGGGAGCATCGTCCTGTGGCGGACGCTGTACCGCGCCGAGGCCGAGCACGCAGTCGTCGCGGATGCTCACCGCCTGGTTCCATTTTGGGATCGCGCGGTGCAGGAACGCGGATCGCGTCCCCGCCTGCACCCGCGCATCGTGGCCTCCGATTCGAGCCACGTGGTCCACCGGTTCTTCACCTTCACCGATGGACTCGCGGTCGTGGGCGCGCGGCCGGGTGCCGCATCGGATGGGTCGGTGTTCCGCGCCTCGGATCCCCGCTATTCGCTGACCTATGGCCTCGACGGGATGTGGGGGATGGACATCGGCTCGATGTCGGTCCACTGGTTCGATGCCCGCGACGACGTCGCCGGCGGGATCGGCTCGGTCCTCGCGCAGGTGTTCGGCACCGACGGAGCGTGGCGCTCACTCGACGACGTCTTGGAGACCTACCGATGAAGGCTGTCTTTGCCCGCGTGGAGCTCTTCGATCCCGTGACCGAGGAGACGTTCCCCGTCCACGAGCACATCGAGGTCCTGATCGCGCGTCTCGACGCCGAGACGCGCCGCGTCGATCTCGACCGCCTGCCGCTCACCTGGGATGACGCGACGCGCTGTTTCACGGCGCCCGCGTCCGACTACAAGACCTCGCGCAAGCACTTCTTCGTCGTCACGTTCGAGAAGCGCAACTTCGACAAGCGCACGGGCACGCTGCTCTCCTACGACGAAGGCGCAGCCGTGGAGGACGTGCTCTGGGCGCCGGCACGCGTGCCGTCGTGGGACTCGGGCTGGGACGACAACTACAAGCGCAACGAGTTCTTCGGCTGGCGCGGGCGTCAGGACGACTCGTCCCCGCAGGACCCGATCGTTTTGCGCGTCCCGATCCGGCGGCTCTATGTGGTCGGACACCGCGGTGCGCCGCACGCGTATCCGGAGAACACGCTGGCCGCATTTCGCGCGGCGCTCGACATGGGCGCCAACGCGCTCGAGCTCGACACCTGCCTGATGAAGGACGGCGGCATCGCCGTCTTCCACGACAACATGCCGGTCAAGCAACCGCCGCGCATCGACCGCACGAAGTTCGAGAAGCTGCCCTACGAGCTCGTCTCGCCGACCTTCAACCTCACGGGGGGCACTGCGACGCTGCACGAGGTGCAGGGTGATCGGGTCGTGGAGGTGGGGGAGCGCGACCTCGACGATCGCCGCGAGCTCGACATGGTGCGGCTCACGTTCGAGGAGGCGAAGGACGTCTACCGCTTTCCGCCGGTCGAGGGCCAGGAGCATCGCCTGATCGACCTCGACACGTTCCTGGCCTTCGCCCGCGACGAGTCCGACCGGCTGCGCATGCTCTTCTTCGACATCAAGCCGCCCGGCAAGCTCTCGGACGTCAAGCCGGCCGAGGAGTACGGGCGCCGGCTGGGGGAGGCGCTGCGTCGCTACCCCACGCTTCCGGAGCGTCTCGTGGTCGGGTACGCCGACACGAAGGTGCTGCGCAAGCTGAAGCAGGGGATCGCGGCGTCGGGCGAGGCGCGCCCGTGGTTCGCGTACGACGCGGCCGGTGGTCTGGCTCCGTGGTTGATCGGCGCGGCACGCGGCTGGTGGTGGCTGCCCGGGTTCCTGCGCCGCTTCCTGGGCTGGATGCTCGGCGGCGTCGCCAATCCGCTGCGGACCGCGCGACGGATGCGCAACCGCGTGGTCTCGATCGGCAAGCTGGCGCGCCCCGCGCACCTCGACGAGATCCGGCAGGGCGTGCGCGATCGCGACTACCGCCCGAAGAGTACGGTCGAGCTCGTCGTGCACTGGACGCTGAACGACCGCGAGGACTTCGCCCACAGCATCGAGAGCGGGGTCAACGCCGTGCTCACGGACAAGCCCGACGACCTCGTGGACTACCTCAAGAGCCTGGGCCTACGGGTCTGCTGACCCTGCGCGGGTTGTAGACGGCCTTGAGGCTGACCACGACCCAGACGCCGATCACCCAGCCGGTGAACACGTCGCTGGGGTAGTGCACGCCGAGCACGAGGCGCGAGAGCCCGATCAGCACGATCGCGATGCCGACGAGGCCGAGGACCACGGGGTTGCGCCGATACGCGAGCCACGCGAAGCCGCCGTAGATGACGGTCGACATGAGGGCGTGGCCGCTCGGGAAGCTGGGCGTGATCTCGGTCATGCCCGGGGCGAAGTAGCTCGTCGGCCGCGGGCGGTCGATCAGGTACTTCAGCCCGAAGTTGAGCCCGACGCTCGAGAGGCATGCGATGAGGTAGAACGCCGCCGCGCGGTACGCTTCGCTGCGCAGCAGGACGAGCGTGCCCACGATCGCCACCGCCAGGAGCACGATCGTGTTGCCCGCGAAGGTGATCGCGTGGGCCGCGTCGAGGAGGCCCTCGTTCCGCTCGTCCGTGAACCAGCCGAGGATCGCCTCGTCCACGCCGTCAGCCCTGCGGCGCCCCCTGGGCGTCGGCGGCAGGCTTCTTCGGCGGGAAGCTGATCAGGTGCCCCATCTTCTCGACCTTCGTGCGCAGGTAGCGCTCGCTGGCCACGGTCGGAGGAATCTCGAGGGGGACGCGCTCGACGATGTCGAGGCCGTAGCCCTTGAGCGCCCGGAACTTGACGGGGTTGTTGGTCAGAAGCCGCATCTTGCGAATGCCCAGGTCGTAGAGGATCTGCGCGCCGACCCCATAGTGCCGGTGGTCGGCCTTGAAACCGAGCTTCTGGTTCGCCTCGACGGTGTCGAGGCCCTGATCCTGCAGCTGGTAGGCGCGGATCTTGTTGACGATGCCGATGCCGCGGCCTTCCTGGCGCATGTAGAGGATGACGCCGCGGCCGGCTTCCGCGATCTGCCGCTGGGCGGCCGCGAGCTGTCCGCCGCAGTCGCAACGCGTTGAGTGGAAGAGGTCGCCCGTCAGGCACTCGCTGTGTGCGCGCACGAGGATGGGCTCGTCGATCGGCGTACAGGGCGCCTCGTTCGTCGGGGCCTCGAGACCCATGGTGAGCGCCAGGTGCGGATCGGGATCGGCCTTGGCCGTGTAGGCGTGGATCTGGAACGGGCCGTAGTCCGTCGGCAGCTGGGCGGACCCCTCGAGGGTGATCAGGCGCTCCTTGTGGCGGCGCCACTCGATCACCTCCTGCACGCTGCAGATCTTGAGGTCGTGCTCGGCCGCGAACACCTCGAGGTCCGGCATGCGCATCATCGAGCCGTCGGGCTTCATCAGCTCGGAGATGACGCCCATGGGCTGCAGCCCGGCCAGGCGGCAGAGGTCCACGGAGCCTTCCGTCTGGCCGCTGCGGCGCAGCACGCCTTCCTCCGCGGCGCGGATCGGGTAGACGTGCCCGGGCCGGGAGAGGTCGCCCGGCACGCAGTCCGGGTTGGCGATGGTGCGGATCGTCTGGCACCGGTCGGCGGCGCTGACGCCCGTCGTCACGCCTTCCTTGGCCTCGACGCTGACCGTGAACTGGGTGCCGAAGCGCGAGGAGTTCTTGCCCGGGTCCACCTGTAGCGGCAGGCCCAGCTCGTCGGCGCGCTCGGCGGGCATCGTCACGCAGACGATGCCGCTCGTGTGGCGCAGGATGAAGGCGATCGCCTCGGGCGTGACCAGGTCGGCCGCCATCACGAGGTCGCCCTCGTTCTCGCGATCGGGGTCGTCGACCAGGATCACCATCCGGCCGGCAGCGAGGTCCTCGAAGATCTCGGGAAGGGGGGAGAAAGGCATCAGGTACAGCTCCGCGAAGCGCCTAGAGGATACGCCGTTGGCCTATCTCGGGGGCTCGATCCCCGACCGGGCGCCTGTTGGCGAACACCAGGGTGACGCGTGGGGGGCGTCGGAAGTCTCGGGCCCACGCAGCAAATCGGGGCTTGGGACGCGCGATTCCGCGGTTCGCGGCGCCAGGCAGGGGGCTCAGACGTATAAAAGGAGGGCGCGCCCTGCCGGGGGCGCATCCCGCGGAGGCACGCCATGTCCCGCCGATTCGTCCTGTTGTCCTTGTTCGCTGTCCTGCTGCTGCTCGCGCCGCCCGCCGAGGCCGAGACGCTCGTGCTCAAGTCGGGCAAGAAGGTGAAGGCAGCGAGCGTCGAGCTCGAGGACGACGCCGTGGTCGCCACCCTGCACGTGGACGGCGGCACGGCCATCGTGCGGTACCGCTTCGATCGGCTGGAGCCCTTCCACCTGATCGACCTGCTCGAGCGGCGCTTGATCGTGGGGCAGGACGCGAAGGCGGACGGCGCGGCGGCGCTCCAGATCGCGGCGATCGCCAAGCGGCACGGGCTGCTCGACGAGGCCGTCGTCTGGCTCTCCCGCGCCGCGGAGATCGACCCGGCGCTCGTGCCCAAGCGCGATGCCGGCCTGGAGACGATCCGCACGGCGCGCGTGAACGGCGCGTTCGGCGTGCTCGAAGACCTCATGCGCGCCAAGCAGCCGGAGAAGCTGATCGATGCCGCCGACGAGGTGCTCGCCGGCGAGCTCGGCCTGTTGCTGACGCCCGCCGAGGCGCTGCGCGTCGGCGCCCTGCGCGGGCTGGCCGTGAAGCTCGCCGCGAAGGGCAAGGCCCCGGTGCCTGCCGCGGCCGCGCCGGCGGCGCCCGCAGGCTTGGCACCGGCCGCCGGTCTCGATGCCAAGACCGTGAAGGCCCTCGATCGTGTCGACGCCGCGCTGGGGAAGGCGACCGCAGCGCGCGACAAGGCGACCGACCCCGGCATCAGCAACGTGCGCGCGCGCAAGCTGCTCGAGACGGGCGCCAAGTCCCTCCTCGATGCGCGCCGTCTCCTGCGCGAGCTCGCGGCGCCGCTGCCGGCGCCGGCCCTCGACCGCGCCATCGCCGTCGACGAAGCCCTGATCACGACGTGGCTCGACGTCGCGGAGCTCTACCACGAGGCCAATCGCTTCCAGACAGCGCGTCGCTTCCTGCGCGCCGCGCGGCTGCTCGACCCCGAGAACGAGCGCGCGCGGGAGATCGAGATCAAGCTCGAGACGCCGCGGCCCGTCGAACCGCCCTACGAGCCGACGACGCTCGACTACCTCTACTACCCCTCCGGCTACACGCTGTGGGGGGGCGCACCGTACCGCTACCGCTCCACGTACCTGCGCTACGGATCCAGCTATCTCCGATACGGCAACCTGGGATTTCGCGCGTGCCGCCACTATGGTTGCCGCATCGGTGGCCACGGGCATCACCACCACCGCGGGTCCCACCGCGTGGTCGGTCGGCGTCGCTGACGCGCGGGGGCAGATGGACGACCGCCGCGGCGGGCCGCCGCTGGAGACGGTCGATGACGGGAGAGCGGCCGCCCACGATCCGGGCCGCCAGGCGAGGAGATGTCCCGGCGCTGGTCGATCTGCGCATCCAGCATCTCGGTGAGATCGCCAAGCAGGCGACCCACGTCCGGCTGCTCCCCGACGCCCGCCAGCGAACCGAACAGAGCCTGCCGGTCTGGCTCGGCCAGGAGGGCCGCATCGTGCTCGTGGCCGAGGCGCCGGCGCCCGAGGGCGAGGAGGGCGTGCTCGTCGGCTACGCCATGGGCCTCGTCAGCACGTGGCCACCCGTCTTCAAGAACCAGAAGGTGGGCGAGATCCTCGAGTGCTACGTCGGGGTGAAGTACCGCGCCCAGGGCACGGGGCGCGGCCTCGTCGCCAAGCTGACGGAGATCCTCGTGGGCCGGGGGGTCGAGGTCCTCCGCTCCGTCGTGCCCGAGGGGCTCGAGGGCGCATCGGGCCGCATGGCCGCGGCCGGCTACCAGCCGCTGTATCTCGTCATGCAGCGCGAGCTGGACGAGTTCTAGGAGGGGCGGGATGGAAGGCGTACCGATCCGTGCGGCCCGTCGCGGGGACATCCCGAGCCTGCTCCTGCTCTGGGAGCAGATGCTCAAGGAGAACGCCGCCGCGGACCCGCGGCTCGAGCCCCATCCCCGCGCGCGCGAGCACATGGCCGCCCAGTTCCAGGCCTGGCTCTCGGATGCGCAGCGCATCATCGTCGTGGCCGAGGAGGGCGGCCGGCTCGTGATCGGCTACGCCGCCGGCGCGATCGTGCCCGGCAACGGCTGGCAGGCGCCGACCACCCTGGGCGAGATCACCGACTGCTACGTGGCCCGCCCGCGTCGGCGTCAGGGCATCGCCCGTCGCCTCGTCGGTCGCGTCATCGACCAGCTCTTCGAGAAGGGCGTCGACACCTGCCGCCTCCAGGTCGGCGTCCACAACGAGGGCTCGCGTGCCTTCTGGGCCTCCATGGGCTGGAAGCCCCACGAAGTGGTGTACGAGAGACCCGTGTGAACGCGCACGAAGGGTGGCGGGTAAATCTGCTGCAGATTCACGGACGGTCGCGCCACCGCTGCGCGTGAATCTGCAGCAGATTTTCCCGCCACCGTACGGGCGCGTTCACTGACGCGGCATCGGCCACACGCTGCGAGCGCCGGGGACGCGCTGCCATTCGCCGTCGACCATCTGCTCGAGCGTGAGCGAGATGGAGGTGCTGGCGTCCTCGAGGCCGATGATGCCGGCGACGCCCTTGTTCATCTGGCTCTCGCCGTCGTTCCAGGCCACGCGCAGGGTGTCCTCGGCGAGCTCGCCGTTGGCGACGAGCACGTTGACCATCGCGCCGCGGCGGTCGACGAGCAGCTGGGGCGCCTTGCGATCGAAGGGCTGGTAGGCACCCTCGGCCTGGTGGCCGTACGTGTTGCTCGGTCCACCCAGGGTGTCGACCGTGCCGTCCGCGCGGGTGACCTTCACCTCGATGTGGAACTCGGCGACGGCCACGCCCTTGGTGCCGATCTGCTTGTGCGGCTCACCCGACTTGTTGCCGGCGTAGGCGCTGATCAGGTGCGTGCCCGGCGTCAGGCCGGCGGGCAGCGGAAAGGGCTTCCGCGGGTCGGGGACCGAGCGGAACGGGCGATCGTCGACCGCAAAGCGCACGACGACCTCGTCGACCTCGTTGAGCGCCCGCAGATGGACCATCGCCTGGATCGGGGCGTGCTCGCCGGCCTTGTAGGCGGTCCACTCGTCCTCGGTCAGCTCGTAGCGGACCGTCGTGGAGGGACCCGGCAGCTGGATCGCGAGCTCGGGGCCACCCCATTTGTTGTCCTTGCCCGGCAGGTCGCGGTGACCGGCGTCGCACGCGGTGAGCAGCAGGGCGGCAGAGAGCAGGGCGAGCCGGCAGGCCGGGGTCCAGCGGGGCATTGTGCTTCTCCCTCGAGGGCACGAACGCCGGGAGTCTACCGCTCGGCGGCCCGCGCCGCCTCCAAAGGCCCAGGCGTCCGCCTGGGCGCACCCGTTCCCCCGGCTTGAGCGGGCTCCGGGCGCTGCCTACACTCGTCCGCCCTCGAGGAGACCACCCGATGCTGCGCACGCTCCGATCCCTCTTGCCGCTGCTGGCTCTCGCCCTGGCGCTGCCCCTCGTCACCGCGTGCGGCGGCGACGAGGTGAAGAACGACGGGACCCTGCGGGTCGGCGTCGTGCTGCCCATGACCGGCGCCCAGGCGACCTACGGCGAGGAGTCCTGGAACGGCATCAAGCTCGCCCAGTCCGATCTCGAGTCGGCCGGGCTGCCCACCGTGAGGGTCGGCGGCGAGGACGTGCCGTTGAAGCTGAACCTCATCCTGCGCGACGAGGTCTCGAAGAAGCAGCAGGCCGCCGACAACGCGAAGTCCCTGATCGAGGGCGAGCAGGTGCACGTGCTGCTGGGCTCGGTGGCCTCCTCGCACACGAAGGCCATCTTCAAGGAGGCCAAGGAGTCGGAGGTGCCCTGCATCAGCCCGGCCTCCACGAACGACACGCTCACCGTCCAGGGCGGCCCGTACACCAGCCGCATCTGCTTCAAGGACGGCTTCCAGGGCGCGGTGCTCGCGCGCTTCTCGCTGGACCAGGGGTGGAAGAAGGCCGCGATCGTCGTCGACAAGGCCCAGGACTACTCGGTCGGGCTGGCGGAGAACTACGAGAAGACCTTCAAGGCGGGCGGCGGCAACGCCTCGATGCACTACTACGTCACCGAGGACACCGACTTCTCGAACGTGGTGCAGAACGTCGCGAACGACAACCCCGACGTGATCTTCATCTCGGGGTACTACGCCCAGGCCGGCCCGATGATCAAGCAGGCGAAGGACAAGTGGGCGGGCAAGCCGATCATCGGCGGCGACGGCCTCGACTCCCCGGAGCTGATCGGTCTCGTGGGCGACACGAACGCCGAGATCTACCTCACCTCGCACTTCGCGGCCGACGCGCCCGACGAGCAGGTGCAGAACTTCGCCAAGCGCTACAAGGAGCGCTTCGGCAAGTCGCCCGGCGCGATGGCCGCGCTCGGCTACGACGTCCTCGGTGTCCTGCTCGATGCCGTCAAGCGCGCAGAGGATCCGTTCGATCCCGAGTCCCTGGCGAAGGCCATTCGCGAGACGAAGAACGTCAAGGGCATCACAGGCACGATCAGCCTCGACAACGAGGAGCGCACGCCGGTCAAGGACGCCGTCATCGTCAAGGTCGCGGGCGGCTTGAAGTTCCACAAGCTGATCCCCGCCGGCGGCAGCTGACCAGCACCCCCTGAGCCCGGTCCTCACGGAAAGGCGGTCCTAGCGAAGCCGTGTTCTTCGACTACCTCATGAACGGCCTCGGGCTGGGCGCGATCTTCGCGTTCATCGCGCTCGGCTACACGATGGTCTACGGCATCATCAAGCTGATCAACTTCGCCCACGGCGAGTTCTTCATGGTCGGCGCCTACGTGGGGTACTTCTGCCTGCGCGATCTCGACATCGAGCGCGTCGGGCTGCCGCAGCCGCTCCCGATCCTGCTCGACTTCTTCGTCGCGCTCTGGGCTGCGAGCCTCGTCGCCGGCCTGCTCGCCGTGCTCACCGAGCGCGTCGCGTATCGACCCGTGCGCAAGGCGGGGCGCATCGCGGCCCTGCTCACCGCCGTGGGCGTCTCGCTCCTGCTCCAGAACATCGCGGTGCAGGTCTGGGGCGCCAACCCGCGGTCCTTCCCCGACCCGCGCGTGTTCCACGCGCTCGATGACCTCGAGGGGGAGGCGCAGGCGAACTACTACGCGGACCGCGAGTTCACGACCACGCAGGGCGAGACGGTCACCGAGGCGGTGTTGCTCATCTCGCAGGGCGACGTGCTCGACGCCACCAAGCGCGCGAGCATCGAGGACCAGGGTTTCGACGAGGTCTATGAACGCGTGACGCTCTCGCCCAAGAGCGTCCAGTACTTCGTGATCCTTGCGCTGATCGGCTGGACGCCGATCCTCTGGTTCCTGGTCAAACGAACGCGGATGGGCAAGGCCATGCGCGCGGCCTCCGAGGACGCCGACGCCGCGCGCCTGATGGGCATCAACATCAACCTGGTCGTGGCGCTCACGTTCTTCGTCGGCGCGTTCGTCGCAGGAGTCGGGGGCGTGGCGTACATCGCCACGTACGGGAAGGTCGAGCCCATGCTCGGCTTCCTGCCGGGCCTCAAGGCGTTCGTCGCGGCCGTGATCGGCGGCATCGGCTCCATCCCGGGTGCGATCATCGGCGGCCTCATCCTCGGCGTCGCCGAGGCGATCATTCCCTTCGTCCTGCAGGAGGTCTTCGGCTGGGAGGAGGCCTTTGCCTGGAAGGACGCGATCGCGTTCGCCTTCCTCATCGTCGTGCTCGTCGTGAAGCCCACCGGTCTTCTCGGTAAGCCCATGCGGGAGAAGGTCTGATGACGCTTGCGTCGTTCCTCCCGCTGGCGATCGAGCTGGGGCCCCAGGGCTTCTGGTGGATGAACGTGCTCTTCCTGGTGGCGATCTACTCGCTGCTCGGCCTGAGCCTCAACCTGATCAACGGCTACGCGCGCATGTTCAGCCTGGGCCACCACGGCTTCTGGGCCATGGGCGCCTACGGTGCGGCGTGGTTCACGATCCAGTTCCACGGCCACATGCCGGGTGTGCCGCTCTTCCTCATGAGCTGCGTGTTCGCCATGGGTGTCGCGGCGGTCGGTGGCCTCCTGATCGGCCTGCCGTGCCTGCGGCTGCGCGGCGACTACCTCGCGATCGCCACGCTGGGCTTCGGCGAGATCGTGCGCATCGCCATCCAGAATTCGCCGCGCGAGGCGCTCGGCGGGAGCCTCGGTCTCGAGGTGCCGCGCGTGATCATGGATGTCACGCGCAAGACGAAGGCCGACTTCCGCGTCCTCATGGTGGCCATCGGCTTCGTGCTGGTCGCGCTCACCGCGTGGGCGATCCGCAACTACATCCGCTCGGCGCGCGGGCGCGCCATGCTCGCCGTGGCACAGGACGAGACCGCGGCCGGCCTGCTCGGCATCAACCCCGTTCGCTCGAAGGTGCTCGCGTTCGTGGCCGCGTCGGCGGTGGCCGGGCTGGCCGGCGCCGTGTACGCCCACTACCAGGGCATCATCACGCCGCTCGAGTTCAACTTCATGGAGATGGTGAAGATCTTCCTGATCGTCGTGCTCGGCGGTCTGGGCTCCATCTCCGGCTGCGTGTTCGCGGCCTTCCTGCTGATCTTCGTCGAGCAGTGGCTCGCGAAGCTCCCGGCCGACGCCGGCTTCTTCAAGGACTGGTGGCAGGTCGAGTACGCCGCGATTCTCGTGCTGCTCATGATCTTCCGCCCGCGCGGCATCTTCGGTCCGCGCGAGATCACGGACGTCTGGCGCGACCTCAAGGCGAAGTGGGCCAAGAAGCGGAGCGCGGCATGAGCGACGTGCTCTTCTCCACGCATGCCGTGACGAAGCGCTACGGCGGCCTCACCGCCGTGTCGAAGGTCTCGCTCGAGCTGCACCCGGGCGAGCTCGTCGGCCTGATCGGCCCCAACGGCGCCGGCAAGACCACGCTCTTCAACCTCATCACGGGCGCGGACACCGTCAGCGAGGGCACGGTCACCTTCCGCGGCGAGGACGTCACGGAGCTCAAGGACTACGAGCGCGCCGGGCTCGGCATGGCGCGGACGTTCCAGAACATCCGGCTCTGGCCGGACATGTCCGCGCTCGACAACGTGCAGACCGTCTATCAAGGCCCGCGCGGCAACAACGGCTTCGGCGCGATCCTGCGCCTGCCCGGGTTCAAGCGCTCCGAGCGGCGCATCCGCGACGACTCCATGAAGCTGCTCGAGCGCATGGACCTCGCCGAGCACGCCGACATGCGCTCGGTCGATCTGCCGTACGGCGAGCAGCGCAAGCTCGAGATCTGCCGCGCGCTCGCGCTCGAGCCCAAGCTGCTGCTACTCGACGAGCCGGCCGCCGGCATGAACCCGACCGAGAAGACGGACCTGATGCACACGGTCGAGCAGCTCCGCCAGGAGTTCGACCTCACGATTCTCGTGATCGAGCACGACATGAAGTTCGTGATGGGCATCTGCGAGCGCATCTACGTGCTGGACCACGGCGAGGAGATCGCCCACGGCAAGCCGGACGAGATCAAGCAGGACCCGAAGGTGATCGAGGCCTACCTCGGAGGCGCGGAGTGATGCTGGTCCTCGAAGGCGTCGACGTCTACTACGGCAACATCAAGGCGCTCCACGGGCTCTCGATCAAGGTCGACGAGGGCGAGATCGTCACGCTCATCGGCAGCAACGGCGCCGGCAAGACGACGACCCTCCGCACGATCTCCGGCCTCATGTCCCCGCGCGCCGGACGCATCACGTTCCAGGGACGCGAGATCGGCGGCGAGCGCGCCGAGCGCATCGTCGCCCAGGGCATTGCCCACAGTCCGGAAGGCCGACGCATCTTCACGGACCTGACCGTGCGCGAGAACCTCGACATGGGGGCGTACCTCATCCACGACAAGAGCGCCGCGAAGGAGCGCCTGGAGCGCGTATACACGCTCTTCCCGCGGCTGAAGGAGCGCGCCTCGCAGTCGGGCGGCACGCTCTCCGGCGGCGAGCAGCAGATGCTCGCCATCGGCCGCGCGATGATGAGCCGGCCCAAGCTGCTCTTGCTCGACGAGCCGAGCCTCGGCATCGCGCCGATCCTCGTGCAGGAGATCTTCCGTGAGATCGAGCAGATCCGCCGCGAGGACGGCACGACGATCCTCCTGGTCGAGCAGAACGCGCACATGGCGCTGAAGCTCGCGGACCGTGGCTACGTCATCGAGACGGGGCGCATCGTGCACGAGGACGAGGCCGGCGCGCTGCTCGACGACCCGAAGGTGCGCGAGGCGTACCTCGGATAGCGATGAGCACGGGCGACGCTCCCCGCCGCGCGGTGGTCCTCCTCTCGGGAGGGCTCGACAGCAGCACGGCGGCGTTCGCGGCGCGGGCCGACGGCTGCGAGGTGCACGCCGTCTCGATTTCGTACGGGCAACGCGCGGAAGCCGAGCTCGACGCGGCGGCGCGCATCGCCACGGCCGTGGGGGCCCGGACCCATCGCGTCGTCACCGTCGACCTGCGCGCGCTGGGCGGCAGCGCGCTGACCGACGACATCGACGTGCCGAAGGACCGCAGCGACGAGCAGATCGGGGCGGGCATCCCCGTCACGTACGTGCCCGCGCGCAACACCGTGTTCCTCTCCGTGGCGTTGGCCGCGGCCGAGACGGTGGGCGCCGAGGCGATCTACATCGGCGTCAACGCGCTCGACTACTCCGGCTACCCGGACTGC
Organism: Planctomycetota bacterium; assembly: GCA_030066775.1. GTDB lineage: Bacteria > Planctomycetota > PLA2 > PLA2 > JAEUHO01 > JASJAY01. The sequence goes on along the minus strand of JASJAY010000055.1, from coordinate 7,711 downwards.
CGGCCGGAGTTCCTCGCTGCCTTCGAACAGGTTGCGGCGACCGGTACCAAACAAGGTGTAGGTGGTCGGCCCGTGGCGATTCGGGCGCCTCTCCTCTCGTTCACAAAGGCGGACATCGTGCGCCGCGGGGTCGAGCTCGACGTGCCGTTCGAGCACACGCTCTCCTGCTACGACCCCGTCAAATCCGGCGAATCCTGGGTCCATTGCGGTCGTTGCGACGCATGCCGGCTGCGCGCCAAGGGCTTCGCCGAGGCCGGCGTGATGGATCCCGCGCCCCACGCCTGAGGTTCCATCGCGTGGCGAACGGGCCACGAGCGATGTCCAATCAGATCAACACGGCTTCGCGGGGGCTTTGAACTCCTTTGCTGTGCGGGGCTTGGGGGCCGAGGTCGATAGGTCCCGTGCCGAGGCAACTCGGTGGCGTTGTGGGGGGCACCCCGCGGCGTCGTCCAGGTCGGGGTTTTGCCCTGCAACCGAAACCTTCCACCACATCCCTAATCTCACAAGTCCCCTCGGCTTGGACATTCCGGCCCTCGGATCAGGTCCCGACCTGGTCCGGGGGTCTTTCAATTCCGCCAACATGGTGTCAGGACAGTTTTCACCCGCTTCGCGGCCGCAGTTGATGCCGGGATCCCGTCCCCACGAAGTGGGTGAAAAGTGTCCTGACACCTAGTTGTCGCGGATGACTTGGCCGGCGGTGGCGAGGGTATCGAGAGCGGCTGCGGGGTCGGCGCGCGCTGACGCGAGCCAGTCGTCGTCGATCACGAGCAAGGCCGGATCGTGGGATCGATCGGCGGGCGCGAGGCGGAGCAGGTCGCGGGCGCCCTGGATGGCATCGAGCAGCGCGGGTGCTTCGAGGTCGGCCGGCACCACGCCGAAGTCGGCGACGCCGTCGAGGTAGGCCTCGGCTTCCTCCGGCAGGTCGTCGCTGGCGAACGCGCCCCGGCCCGCACCCGCGCAGACGAGCCGCACCGGCTGATCGGCGGCGACGAGCGCAGCGACCATGCGCAGGAGCTCCGCCGCGCGGGGAGACCCCACGTCGTCGGTCAGCACGACCGCCAGGGTGCCGCGCGCGTTCACGGCAAGGCCGTCCACACGGCCTCGGCGTCGCGCGCCTGACGGACCCATGCGATCAAGGCGGACCACGCCACGCCCTCGGGCGCATCGTCGAGCGTCCAGCCGGCGTCGCGCGCCTGACGGCTGCAGACACCCACGTTCGCGCTCGCCATCCGCCGCACGCGCTCGAGCCGCCCGTCGCCCGCCCAGGCGAGGCCGTCGTGGCTGAGCAGGATGTCCACGGAGCGCCCCTCGCGCGCGCGCTCGAGCGCGCGAACGAGCAGGGCTTCGGCCCCCGCATCGCCGGGGCCGGCTGCGAGCAGGACGAGCAGGGGCGGGGATGCGTTCACGTCGAGGGAGCCTGGGCCGGGCGGTGGTGTAGCATCCGCTGGGCTTCGGGACCACGCGGCACGTGGGCGGTGGGGGGCGAGCCGCGAGCAGGCGGGCACGGAGGGAATGCACCGGCCATGGTCGAGGACCCGGATCGCGAGCTGGTCCGCCTCCTCGTCGAGGGTGCGCCGACCGAGCGCGAGCGGGCCCTCAGCGAGCTCTTTCGACGCCACCACCAGCGCGTCGTGACCGTCGCGTATCGCGTACTGGGCAGCTGGCAGGCCGCCGAGGACGTGGCCCAGGAGGTCTTCGTGCGCCTCGCCCGCGGCGCCCGCGGCTTCCGCGGCGACGCCTCGTTCCGCTCCTGGGTCTACCGCGTCACGGTCAACCGCGCGATCGACGCGCGCCGGCGCGAGGCGCGGCGCCCGGCCGTGCGCCTGCCCGACGGACCGGTCCTCCCGGACGACCAGCCGCGCTTCGGGCCCACGCCGCCGCCCGCCCCGGCCACCCCCTTGGTGGATGACGAACGCGCGCAGGCCGTGCAGGATGCGCTCATGCGTCTGTCGCCCAAGCTCCGCGCCGTGGCCGTCCTGCGGTACGTCGAGGGCCTCTCCTACGAGGAGCTGGCGCAGGTGCTGGACTGCTCCATGGGCACGATCAAGAGCCGGCTGAATCGCGCCCACGCGGCCTTGAGCCGTGAGCTCGGCGACCAGGGCGCCCTCGGCGGTCCCGGGGAGGCGTCGTGATGGCGCGCGTGACAGGCCTGCTCGTCGCGGTGCTGCTCGGCGCGCTCGGCATGCCCGCCGGCGCCGACGAGCCGAAGGACCTCTCCACGCTCACGCCCAAGGCCCTCGTCGAGGCGTGGACCGCCGGGGGGGCGGTCGCGCGCGCACGCATCGAGACCGAACTGCGCCGCCGCGGTGCGCGCATGGCGCACGTCGTGCGCGACGCCGCCGACGCTGCCAAGGGCGCGACGCAGAAGGGGCTCTCGCGTCTGGCTGACCTCATCGTCGAGGACCACCACCGGCGGCATCAGCCGGCGGGGATGGTGTACGTGCCCGCCGGCTCGCTCGCCGTGCCGCGCGAGCGCCACCCGTACGGCCCCACGGCCGAGCGCGTCAAGGTGGCCGCCTTCTACCTGGACCGCACCGAGGTCACGGTCGGCGCCTGGCGCCGCTGGGTCACGCACCTGGAGGCGACCGACGCCGACGGCCCGCGCCCGCGGATGCCCGACGCGGACCTGCCCGCCTCCTTCCCGATCACCCGCGTCACCTGGGGGGAAGCCGCGCGCTTCGCATCCGAGCAGCGCAGCGGCCGGCTGCCGCGGGTGGACGAGCTCGAGCGCGCCGTGCGCGGCTCCGGGCTCGCCACGTGGCCGTGGGGCGAGCGCTACCAGACGGGCAAGGCCCGCCTCGGCCTGACGAACGACGACGGCCCGTTGCCCGTGGGCTCGTTCGGGGCCGTGGACGGCCCCTTTGGCGCCCTCGACCTGGTCGGCAACGTCACCGAGTGGACGTCCACGGTCCGCCAGGCCGGCCGCGCGTCGCGCTCCCAGAAGGCGCTGCTCTTCGGCGGCTCCTACCGCGATCGGCCCGATCCGGGGCTGACCTGGCGCAGCCCGCGCGCCTCCGCCCCCCGGGAGCGCTTCCGGCGGGACTGGATCGGCTTCCGGGTGGCCCAGGACGTGCCCCCGCTGCCCCCGCGAACTGCGGACTGACGCCCCCTTCGCCCGTGTTGGCGGCCCCCGAACGGACCGTCGGGCGAATTGCTCCCGAATCCCCCGGGCCCCGGTACCGTCGCGGCCCTGTTCACGGGAGATCCCCCATGGCGACGAGCAAGAGCAAGAGCAAGGGCCGCGGCGCCGGCCCGCTGACCCGGTACCTGCTCAAGGGCCGATCGATCATGCTCTTCGGCCCCATCGAGCCGCAGCTGACGCGTGAGGTCATCACGCAGATGCTCGTGCTCGACCAGGTCAGCCACACGAAGCCGATCCGCATCTACATCAACAGCCCCGGCGGCGTCGCCGACGACGGCTTCGCGATCTACGACGTGATCAAGTTCGTGCAGGCGCCCGTGTACACGATCGTCACGGGCCTCGCCGCCAGCGCCGCCACCATCGTGATGGTCGGTGCGACGCCCGACCGACGCCTGATCCTGCCGCACAGCCGCGTGATGCTGCACCAGCCCAGCGTCGGCGTGCGCGGCACGGCCTCCGACATCGCCATCAGCGCGAAGGAGATCATCCGCCTGCGCAAGAAGGCCAACGAGCTCTTCGAGCGCGAGACGGACCAGCCCCTCGACAAGCTCGAGCGGGACATGCACCGCGACTTCTGGATGAGCGCCGACGAGGCCGTCGAGTACGGCCTGTGCGATCGGATCATCCGCAATGACGCGGACGTGCTGATCGAGGCCGACCAGCCCAAGAAGGACGAGAGCGCCGGCGACGCGAGCTGACGCGGCGTCTACGCCAGCCGGCCCAGTCGCCCCAGGATCGCCACACCCGCCCGCTCGAGCGTGGCGATGCCGGCCGGCTCCACGGCCTGCCCGCCCTCGAGCGCACGTCGCACCACCGCGAGCTCGGCGAGGGCGCCGATGAGCTCCTCGATGTCGGCGTCGGTGAGTGGCTCGAGATCGAGCGCGCGGCGGATGTGCTGTCCCGCGTAGCGCCATGTCCGCCCCAGCACCGCGAGCAGCGCCGCCGCGTCCATCGGCCGCATGTGTTTCGCGGAGAGCTTCCCGTCGGCGGCCGCCTGCGCCACGTCGTCGACGCGATGCGCGGGGAAGTCCGCGAACTCGTTCTCGAGCACGAGCAGCAGATCACGCTTCACGGGCGCCTTGCGCGTCTTCTCCCGCGGGACCTGGCTCGCGGCCACGCGGCACGCGGCGGTCGAGGCGCGCGGTAGCAGCGTGCGCACCACCTCCGCATCGACGGCGCGCACCAGCCCGAGCAGCGCGACCATGCGGGCCGGGGGCGGTAGGCCCTCGGCGGGCACCGGCGGTGCCTCGACCAGCGCGCGCACGGCCTTCTCGGCATCCGCGGTCAGCTTCGCCTCCGCGCCCGCTGCCGCGCGCACCACTGCGTCGAGGCCCTGGGCCGCGGCATCGGCGAGCTCCAGCTCGATGCGCTCGACCACGTCGGGCGCCGGGGCCTCCGCCTCGGAGAGCAGCCCGGCGTCCGCGGGCGGCGGCGCCCGTCGGCCGAGGCAGCGCACCGTCACGGGGTGCAACGCCTGGAGCACGGTCGCGGCGCGGTGGAGCGCGTCGGGCGACTCCAGCAGCTCCGCCTGTGCTGACGCTTTGCCGAGGGCGAGCGCCAGCGGACGCTCGGGGGTCGCCGGCACCACCTGCCACGGGCCCTTGGCGTCGGGTACCGCCGCGCGCGCCGCCCGCAGGAGGTCGTCGAGTACGGCGGCGTCGCTCGCCACCGGCGGCGGCTCGCGGTCGTACGCCGCTGCGTCCGCGCCGGCGCCCCCCGCCGGATGCGCGATCCCGTGCGCTTGTTCGAGCCGGCGCAGCACGCGGTCGAGCGCGACGGGCCGCGCGGGGCCCACGGGTTGCTTCTCGTCGTAGGCGGCGCAGTAGCGGTCGATCCGCGCGAGTGCATCCTCCATCAGCTCCAGCACGGCGGCTTGGGCCTCCGCATCCGGCGCCTCGTGCAGGCCGCGGGCGCGCTCGATGCGCCGCGCGGTCTCGAGCCGGAGCGCGATGCCGTCGGCCGCGACGAGCAGCGGCACCTCCATGTAGCCGCGTTCGCGGTCGCGGATGCGCCTCGCCTCCACGTCGGCGACGGTCTGCGCGATGTCTTCGAGGACGTTGACGAGGTTCTCGTCCGCGTGGTCGACCAGCGTCTCCATGCCGACCTTGTCGCCGCGGTAGCTCAGCCGGCGCTCCGAGAGCGCGTCACGCAGGCGTCGCGCGAACCGCCGCGCGCGGTCGCGGGCGACGAAGAGCTCGGGCGGCGGCGGGTCGTCGACGGGCACGGGCCGCGGATCGTACCGGACGCGCGTGCCGGTCCGAACCGTCGTCGCGGGGTGCGTCGACGCGGACCCTCGCGGATGCCACAATCCCCGCCCATGCCCGACGCCCTGACCGCCTCGAAGTCCCCGCGCCTCTTCCTCCTCGACGGAATGGCGCTGGCCTACCGCGCGCACTTCGCCTTCATCCGCAGCCCGCTCACGAACAGCCAGGGCGTCGAGACGAGCGCGGTCTACGGGTTCCTGATGGCGCTCGACCGCATCCTCGACCAGGAGGATCCGGAGGAGATCGCCGTCGTCTTCGACCCGCTCGGGCCCACGTTCCGTCACGAGCGCTACCCGGACTACAAGGCCACGCGGGAGAAGATGCCGGACGAGATGATCCCGCAGCTCGACTGGATCAAGCGCGCGGTCGAGGGGCTCGGCATCGCCTTCGTCTGCATCGACGGCTACGAGGCGGACGACGTGATCGGCACGCTCGCCGTCGAGGGCGCCGCCGCCGGCAAGGACGTGTGGATCGTCTCCGGCGACAAGGACATGATGCAGCTCGTCGGCGAGAAGGTGCGCCTCTACAACGTGCTGAAGCCGGGGCAGAACGCGGTCGAGCTCGTCGGCGCGGACGAGACGGTCGCCAAGTTCGGCGTGCCGCCCGAAAAGGTGATCGACGTCATGGGCCTCATGGGCGACTCGTCGGACAACGTGCCCGGTGTGCCCGGCGTGGGACCCAAGCGCGCGCTCACCTTGATCGAGGCGTACGGCACCCTCGAGTCGGTGCTCGAGCACGCGCCCGAGGTGAAGCAGAAGAAGCTCTCCGAGAACCTGCAGACGTTCGCCGAGCAGGCGCGCCTCAGCAAGGAGCTCGTCACGATCGACACCGAGGTGCCGCTCGAGGCCGCGAAGCTCGACCTGGGTCGAAGCGGGGTCGACGTCGACACGATGCGCGGGCTCTACGTCGAGCTCGACTTCAAGGGTCGCCTCGAACGCTTGGAGGGCGGCGACGAGACCGATCCCCTTGGCGACGTCGAGTACGTCCTGGTCGACACGCCCAAGAAGGTCGACGAGCTCGCCAAGACGCTCGCCTTCACGAAGCGCCTCGGCGGCTTCGTCTTCGACACCGAGACGACCTCGGTCGATGCGCACCAAGCGGAGCTCGTCGGGCTGTCGTTCTCCTGGTTCCCCGGCGTGGCCTGGTACGTGCCCGTCAACCTGGAGCCGCCGATGTACGGCGGCGAGGCCGAGCTCAAGCAGCAGGAGGGCAGCCTGTTCGCCGAGCCCGGCGAGGGCGCGGACGTGCAGCCCGTGCTCGACGCGCTGCGGGGGCCGCTCGAGGACCCCGAGATCCCTAAGTGCGGCCAGAACATGAAGTACGACATCCACGTGCTCCGGCGCTACGGCGTCGAGGTGCAGGGGGCGTTCTTCGACACGATGGTTGCGAGCTTCTGCCTCGATCCCGGCAGCCGGATCCACAACCTCGACGGCCTCGCGCTGAGCCGCCTCGGGATCAAGAAGATCCCCACCTCGGACCTCATCGGGAAGGGCAAGAACGAGATCACGATGCGCGAGGTCGAGGTCGAGAAGGTCTCGCACTACGCCTGCGAGGACGCCGACGTCACCCTGCGGCTCCGCGACGTGTTCGCCCCCGAGCTCGAGGAGATGAAGGTCGAGCGCGTGTTCCAGGAAGCCGAGATGCCGCTCCTGCCGGTGCTCGTGCGCATGGAGGCCAACGGCATCCGGTTGGACGTCGACCTGCTCCAGTCGATCAGCGCGGACCTGGGCGAGCGCATCGAGGCGACGGAGGCGCGCATCCACGAGCTGGCGGGGCGCGAGTTCAACATCCGCAGCACGCAGACCCTCGGCGCGATCCTCTTCGAGGAGCTCGAGCTGCATCTCGCCGCCGGTCGCAAGCGGCCCAAGCGCACCAGCAAGGGCACGGGCTACGCCACTGACGAGGCGACCCTGCGCGACCTCCAGCCCTTCCACGAGCTCCCGGGCCTCGTGCTGGGCTACCGCCACATGAGCAAGCTCAAGAGCACGTACGTCGACACGCTGCCCACGTACGTGCATCCCGAGACGAAGCGCATCCACACCAGCTTCCATCAGACCGGCGCCGCGACGGGCCGCCTCTCGTCCAGCGATCCGAACCTGCAGAACATCCCGATCCGCAGCGCGGAAGGACGCGCGATCCGCAAGGCGTTCGTGCCCGAAGACGGCTGGCGCTTCCTCTCGTGCGACTACAGCCAGATCGAGCTGCGCCTGCTCGCGCACTTCAGCGAGGACCCGGGACTGCTCGAAGCGTTCCGCTCCGGTGAAGACGTGCACCGCGCCACCGCCGCGCGCGTGTTCAAGGTCGA
>JASJAY010000191.1 GCA_030066775.1 Planctomycetota bacterium | reverse complement strand
ACCATGCCGATCGTCGTGTTGTCGTCGAAGAGCGCCGTGAGCAGCGCGCGGTCGGCGACGAGCGACAGCTGGAGGTTGCCGCCCTTGCCCTGGTGGAAGAGGGCCGTGAAGTCCTCCTCACCGAACTGGTGGGCCAGCGCCTTGGTGGCCGCGAACGAGCCGGCGACGAGGGCACTGATCGTGTCCAGGTCGTTGTCGGTCGTGTCGCCACGCGCGCTGATCATGTGGCCGTCCTTGTCGACGAGGAGCGCGCACTTGGCGGCGCTCTTCTTCAGGAAGGCGTCGAGAATGGCGGTGATCGCCTCGATGTCGTCCTCGTAGAAGACGAGGGCCTTATCGCGAAGCTGCTTGTCGGTGAAACTACTCATCCTGCTTGTCCTCTATCCCGTGGGGCCGTGATCGGCTAAGCCACCGACTTGAAGATGAAGAAGGCAGCGGCCGCGATGGCGCCCACGAGGCCGAGAACGACCAGGAGCTTGCCAGCGCTCATACCGCCACCCACACCTGAGACCTTGACGGCGCGATCGCCGTACGACCTCGACTCGTAGCGCCCGGGCTGCGGCACATGCGGCATGCCGCCGCCGTAGCCGGGCGTGCTGCGCGCTGCTGGAGGCGGCGCCTGGGGAGCCGGCGCCTGCGGAGCCGGGGCCGGGGGCGCTGCGGGCGCCTGCGCGGCCGGAGCCGCCGGGGCCTGCGCGGCCGGCTGCGCGAAGCCGCCGCTCGGCGCGCCCGCACCTGCGTCGGACGGCGCACCGCCGACGGGGCGCGTGATCGCCGGGCTGGGCGCGTGCGTCGCCGCGGCGACGGGCTGCGGCGCCTCGGCCTTCGCAGCGGGCGCCTGCACGGCGGCCGGGCGCGGCTTGCGCGGGCGACCGGAGGAGAGCCCACCCTTGTTGACCTCCTCGAGGACCTTCTGCGAGAGCTGCTTCAGCGTCGGGAAGACGCCTTCGCCACTCGTCGCGATCGCCTCGATGTAGGGGAAGCCATGGGGGTTGACCTTCTCCTCGAGCTCCTCGATCGACATGGCGTCGGGGAGGTCGCGCTTGTTGTACTGAACGATGATCGGCACGTCCGCGAGGGTCTTGCCCATCTCCTTCAGGTTCTCTTCCAGGTCCTCGAAGGACTCCTGGTTCTCCTTCAGCTTGGACGCCTGGGAGTCGGCAACGAAGACGATGCCGTCGACGCCCTGCAGCACGAGGCGACGGGTCGACTTGTAGTAGATCTGACCCGGCACCGTGTAGAGCTGGAACTTCGTCTGGATGCCCGCGATCTGACCGAGGTCGAGGGGCATGTAGTCGAAGTAGAGCGTCCGCTCACCGGTCGTCGCAATCGACGTCAGCTCGCCGCGGTTGTCTTCCGGCACCTTGCCGTGAACGAGCTCCAGATTCGTCGTCTTGCCCGACATGCCGGGACCGTAGTAGACGATCTTGCACTGGATCTCCTTCTGCGCGAAGTTGATCTGGACCATCTGTCAGCTTGCTCCCTTGATCTCTTAACCTTCGCTCGCCGCGAATTCCGTTGCCTTGACGATGCGATTGGCAGCACTGCGAATCTCGATGCTGCCGGGGCCGATCTCCAGACGGGCACCCAGCAACACGAGCAAGTAGGTCGGGCCTGCCTCGACGAGGATCAGCTTGCCCTGTTCGGTGGTGATCTCGATCTGCGAGAACTCGTGCAGGCCTGCGCCTTGGAGGCTCTTGCCGATCTCGCTGAGGATCGCTGCGCCGAGCGCCGAGAGGCGATCCAGGTCGATGCCCTCGCGCACGTCGGCGGCGATGAGCATCCCGTCGTTCGTCACCACGATCGCGCCGCGTGAGGCGATCGTCTCGTTCAGCTCGTGGAGGATCTCCTTCATGCCGAGCTCCCTCCGTGGGTGGCGCCGTCGAGCTTCACGGCTACGCGCTCCCAAAGGCGGGTCGACTCACCGCTGCGGCTCGCGCGGTGGACGCCGGTGATCACGTTGCTCACGCGACCCACGACGACGTGGCCGAACGGGCCCTCGATGGCGCAGCGCTTGAAGGCGCCGAGGTCGAACTCCCGGGCTTGCTGCGAGATGGTGCGTGCGACGGTGCGCACGACGCCGACCAGGCCGGAAGCCTCGTCGACCATCTCGGTATGGAGCGAGACGCGCCGGCGACGCTTGCCACCGCTCGGCGCCTCGGTGGGCTCGGCGCTGTCGCTCTCCTGAGCCTCCAGCTGCGCATGGACGAGCGGCGTGCCGTTGCGGCGCAGCACGACGATCTCGTCCGCGATGCTGTCGCGCACCATCCGCTGTACGAGCGTCATCGTGCGCTCCTCGCGCAGCTGCGCGTCGCGGTTGCGGCGGTTGCGAAGGGGCCAGGCGGTGGGCTCACGCGACAGCTTGCCGTCGACCTCGACCTTGGCGAAGAGGCCGTCCACGGAGTCCGTCGCGTTGGGGTCGCCGACGGCTGCGATCGCTTCCAGCACAGGGAGGATCGCGTCGTCTTCGGAGTTGATGCGCTCGAGCGCCCGACCCACGACGTGAAGTGCCTTGGCCGCACCGACGCAATAGTAGAGCTCGGCGAGCAAAAGACGGGGCTTCACGGCGGACTGGTTCAGGCGCGCGGCGCGCAAAAGGTGGTCGTGCGCCATGTGCGCATCGCGTGCCTGCAGGTCCTCGAAGAACGTCTGCAGGTACATCTCGCCGAGCAGCAGGTGCGGCGAGTCCTTGTCCGGATGGGCCTCGTGATAGGCGCGCGCGGTGCGGCGCGCCTCTTCGAGCATGTCGACCTCGTAGTACAGCTTGATCAGCTCTTCGAACGCGAGCGCGTTCTTGCTCTCCGCGATGCGGCGCTTGAGGTCCTGCATGCCCGAGCGGGCCTGCACGCGACGAATGGTGAGCTGGATCTCGCGCAGCGCTTCGGCCTCGGGGAACTTCTCGAGGCCGGCGTCCACGGCGCGCAGCGCATTGTCGAAGTCGCCAGCCGCGAGGCGCTGGCGGGCGCGCTTGAGCGCGGCCTCCAACGAACGGCTGGCAAAGAGGTCGGTGATCCGTCCCACGATCGTCTCCGGGCTCCCCGCAACACTTCCACGAGGAGACACCGACCTATCGGCAGGAGCGGCCCTGCGTATGAAGGCCGTGTTCCTATCTTTCGACGGACACCAACGTTCCGTCGACAAGGATGAACAATGCGTTCCCAAGGGCCACCGGAGCCGAATGGATGCGGCCTCCGAGGGGCAACCGGAACAACGTGCTATCCGGCTTCGAGACGTTTGCAGCCCGGATCTCGCCGGTCGCGGCCGCGACATAGACGGTGTCGTCGGCACCGGTCACGAACAGCACGTCCGTGCCGAGCGCCTCGAGCCGCACCGGCTTCGCGTCCGCGGCAGCGCCCATGAAGACGACCCCCGCCTCCTCGATCCAGACGATGCCCGACGCACCGAACCAGGGGTCCCGCTGGGCCATCGGCCGGGCGTCGCCCAGCACCGTGACCTTGCCGTTCGCGTCGACCTGTCGGCAGCCGCCTTCGCCGCCGCCGAGGAACAGGGCGCCGTCGCCGAAGGGCAGCGCCAGGGCGGTGCCCCGTGCCGCGGCGGCGAGCTCGCGCATGCTGCCCGAATCGGGATCGACGCGGAACGCGGCGCCCGTCTCCGTGGCAACCAGGATGCCCAGCTTGCTCTCGTAGGGCGACTGGCCCGGGCTCGAGCCGAGGTCCTTGCGCCACCGCTCTTCGCCGCTCATCAGGTGGAACCCGTAGAGCATGCCGAGCTCGTCGACGAAGGTGAGCGTGCTGCCCACGACGGCGGGCGTGCGCTCGAGCAGGCCTTGCGCCTGCGCCTCCCACGGCTCACCGCCGGGGGGCTGCACCCAGATCGTGCGCTGACCGGTGATGCGCCACTCGGTGCCGTCCTCGAAGATGCCGCTCGTGCGCATCGGGTTCGTACCCCGCACGCGCGTCGGCGGCTGGAGCACGCCCTTCGTGGGCTCGATGCCGTACATCTTGTAGCCGTCCGCCGAGAGCACGACGGGCACGTCGCCGCCGACCCAGAGCGCGCGGAAGCGCAGGTCCTTGGGGGCGACGCGGTAGCGGACGCCGACGGGCAGCGTCAGCTCGATCTTCGGCGTCCAAGCGCGGATCTCGTCCGGCTTCTCCGACATGTCGGTGAACGACGGCAGCGCCTTGCTGCGTGCGGTCCGCCCGGGCATGCGCACGAGCAGCGTCGTGTCCTTCTCGAAGGGCGAGTAGTCGATCGTGCACGGGGTGTGCTGTCCCGTGTCCTTGCCTCCGACGAAGACCTGCGCGCCGGCCGGATCGCTGACGACCTCGACCGGGAAGCGCAGCTCGCGCGTGAGGTCGGAGTCGAGCATCTTCAGCGCGACGGCGACCGATGCCTGGAAGGCGCCGGCGATGTCGCCCTTGTCGCGTGCGGTCTGGGCCTTGGCGGCGTAGACGTCGAAGTTGCGCACGTAGGCGTCGACGTGATCCAGGAGCAGCTTCGCGCGTTCGCGCACCGGCGGATCTTCGAAGGCGAGGTTACGCGCGCGCAGGAGCTCCTTCAGCGCCGTCTTGATCTCGCCCGACTTGTAGGCGGCCTCACCGCGGGTCAGCGAGCTCTTCGCGCGGCGCCCGAGGGTGTCCAGCGTGCTCGTCGCGCGGCTCGTCTGGTTGCGCAAGCGCTGCTCGAGACCGCGCAGGATCGTGCGGTGCGTCTGCTCGTGTCCGCTGGCGGCGTAGGCCTCGAGCTCCGCCGCGTACGCGCCCAGCCTGGGCTGCGGCTCGGCAATCGCCTCCTTCACGGCGTCGCGCAGGCGCTCGACCTCGTCGCCGAGATCGGCTTCCACGGCGCGCGACGTCTCGACGCGCGCCAGGAAGGTCTCGAACTCGTCGATCAGTCCCTTGGCCTTGCTCTCTGCCGCCGCCACGGCGCTCTCGGCCAGCTTCTGGGCCTTGCGCACCGCGTCCGCGGCTTCGCGGTTGTAGCTCCACCAGGCACCGGCGGCGCCCACGGCCAAGAGCGAGAACATGACCACGACGAGCATGATGCGCCGGCGCTGGCGGTGCTTGCGCGCCTGGCCGTCGAGGCTCATCAGACGCCGGCGTGCGTCCGCGCGGCTCGGGTCGTAGTCGAGCGAGCGGCGCAGCGCCTCGCGTGCCTGCGGCACGCGGTCGTCGCCGAGCAGCTGCTCGGCGCGCTTGAACATGGCCGCGGCGGCCTCCGCGTTGTTGCCGTCGGCGGCGTACAGCTCGGCGAGCGTCTTGAGCTCTTCGAAGGGTGCTTCACCCGCGTCGAGGAACCCGGCCAAGCGCGGCGCCGCGTCCTGCGGCCGGCCCTCGGCCTGCGCGAAGTGGACCAGCGTCTTCAGCGCCTCGCCGGCGTCGTGGCGGTACTCGCTCAGCCACGCGCGGTGGCGCAGGTAGTAGTCGCACAGGCGGGCGGAGGTCGGCAGGTCGCCGCCGCGCAGGTTCAGCGCGCGGTTCAGCGCCTGGAACACGCTCGGCGGGTTCTCGCCGTCGGACAACGCCGCATATGTATCGAGCTCCGCGGCGGCCTCGTCCCGCTCGCCGCAGGCCTCGAGCGCGTCGGCGACGCGCAGGCGCGCCTCGGCGGGGGCGTCGCCGCGCTCGATGCCGCGCCGGAGCAGCGGCAGCGCGTGGGCCGGATCGCCCTGCGAGAAGAGGTCCTCGGCGCGGACCAGGAGGTCCTCCGTCGGCACGGGGCGGATCCCGCCGCCCTCGAAGAGGGCCGCCGCGATCTGCACCACGGTGAACAGGTCGACGTCCGAGCTCTCGGCGATCTGCTCGAGCGACTTGTAGCCGTCGATGGCGGGGACGACGAGCTCGGCGGCCTCGAGGTCGAGCTCCTCCTCGGTGTCCGCCAGGTCGACCGTCGTGCCGGTGCCCTCGAAGATCTCGTTGACCGACGGGATGACCTGTTCGATCGCCTGCCAGTGGTCGACCTTGCGGGTCAGCTCGAGCAGCAGCCCCTCGACGGGTAGGGAAGGCTCGATCGGCGCGGCCTCGCGGCCCTCCGGGTCGAGTGCCTGGCTGTCGACGAACTCGAATCGGTTGATGGCGGTGAGCGTGGCGTTGAAGAGCCGCTCACACGTCGCGTTCTCGAGGTAGATGCTGCGCTGCTCTTCGTCGAGCAGGCCCATCTCGAGCAGGATGTCGCCCAGGAAGCGGTTCGAGCGCTCCGCGATCTCGTAGGCGCGCTGGAGGCGCTCCGGATCGGCGACCCGGCGCCGGCGGAGCAGGCGCAGGAGCGTCTGGGAGACCAGGATGTCCGAGCTCAGGAAGGCGGCGCGGCCCTGGTCCACGTAGACGGTCCGCGGGCCCCGCTCGGTCTCCAGGACCAGCGTCCCGACCTTCTGGTTGAACGCCAGCATCTGCAGCAGCTCGCGCAGATTGAAGGTCTCGAGGGTTCCCTTGATGGTCACGCCGTCCAACTCCTTCGCTCTGGTCGCGTTGCAGCGGTCCCGGTGCGGGCGTACACTGCCCGCGGTGGAACCTGACGCTTCCCTATCGGCGCGTGGGTCCATCGCAGTTGAGGCCGGTCCTGCAAATGGATGGGGGACCCTCAACACCCGCCAACCCCTGTTTCTTGCGGTTTGATGCCCGAATCGAAGCCCCGTTCCGGAACTGTTCGCCGTCGCCTTGGTGCGTGGTGGTGGACGGTGCAGGGACGCCGCCGGCTGCGCCGCGGCGAGGTCCAGTCCGCCATCCAGGCCTTCCACAAGGCCCTGGCGCACCGCCCGAGCCGCTTCCGCACCCTGGTGGACCTCTCGATCGCCTATCTATGCGCCCGAGACGTCCCCCAGGCGCAGGCCGCCCTGGGCCATGCGCGCCGCTCCGATCCGTCCCGATTCACGGTCCGCGCCGGTCGGCTCCTGGGTCGCTGGGGCTTCGAGCTCCCGCGCAGCCAGGTCCCGCCGCGGCCCCAGCCGATGCAGATGGCCGGGGTCGTCGAGGCGCCCGAGGCCCGCTCGCGCACCGTGACCTCGCAGAGCCTGCCCTACGGCGACTGCCGCAATCTCGACGAGTACGCCCGCTTCCGCGCCATGCCGCCCATCACCCAGGCCGAGATCGATGAGCTGGACTGGGACCGAGTAATCGGCGACTTCTTCGAGGAATAGGGTTCGGCGCGCTGGATGCTCGGCGGCGCTGCGCCTCTTCGCCCTCGCGTGGGCAGACCACGC
>JASJAY010000054.1 GCA_030066775.1 Planctomycetota bacterium | reverse complement strand
CAGCGGTTCAGCACGAAGCGGATGTCGAACGCCGAGGGCAGCTGCGCCTCGACCTTCGCCATCGCCTCGGCGGTGAAGCCCTTGGTGTGAAGGGTCACGTCGTTGATGTGCGGGGCGCCGCGCAGCGTGCCCGAGCCCGTCACGTACTGGACGATCTCCTCGATCTGGGCGTCTCCGTAGCCGAGGTTCTTGAGCGCCGCGGGGACCGCGCCGTTGATGATGCGGAAGTAGCCGCCGCCGGCCAGCTTCTTGAACTTCACGAGCGCGAAGTCGGGCTCGATGCCCGTCGTGTCGCAGTCCATGACGAGGCCGATCGTGCCGGTGGGCGCGAGCACGGTCGACTGGGCGTTGCGGTAGCCGTGCTTCTCACCCAGCTCGAGCGCGCCGTCCCACGCGTCGCGGGCCGCGTCGCGCAGGTAGGGCGGGCAGATGTCCGCGTCGATCCCGACCGGGGTGATCGAAAGGCCCTCGTACTCGTTCTTCGGTGCGTCGTACGCCGCCCGACGGTGGTTGCGCATGACGCGCAGCATCTCGTCCTTGTTCTTGTCGTAGCGGGCGAAGGGGCCGAGCTCCTTGGCCATCTCGGCCGAGGTCTTGTACGCGTCGCCGGTCAGGATCGCGGTGAGCGCGGCCGTGTAGGCGCGGCCCTCGTCGGAGTCATAGGGCAGGCCGAGGCGCATCAGCAGCGAGCCGATGTTCGCGTAGCCGAGGCCGAGCGTGCGGTAGTCGTACGAGCGGCGGGCGATCTCGCGGCTGGGGAACTGCGCCATCAAGACGGAGATCTCGAGCGTGATCGTCCAGAGGCGGATCGCGTGGCGGTACGACTCGACGTCGAACGTGCGCGTCTCGGCGTCGTAGAACGTGACGAGGTTGAGGCTCGCCAGGTTGCACGCCGTGTCGTCGAGGAACATGTACTCGGAGCACGGGTTCGACGCGTTGATGCGGCCGTCGTTCGGGCAGGTGTGCCACTCGTTGATCGTGGTGTCGAGCTGCACGCCGGGATCGGCGCAGGCCCAGGCGCTATACGCGATCTCGTCCCAGAGCGAGCGCGCCGAGATGACCTTGGCGACCTCGCCGTCGGTGCGGCGGATGAGACGCCACTCGCCGTCGGCCTCGACCGACTCGAGGAAGTCGTTCGTGAGGCGCACGGAGTTGTTCGAGTTCTGGCCCGAGACGGTGACGTAGGACTCGCTGTCCCAGTCCGTCGTGTAGGTCGGCACCTGGAGCGCCGTGAAGCCCTGCTGCGCGAGCGCGACGGCGCGCATGGCGTAGCTCATCGGGATCAGGCTCTGCTTGCAGAGCAGGAGCGCCTCGCGCAGCGCCTTGTTCTTCTTCAGCTCGAAGCGCGTCTCCTGGTCCGGCCAGTCGTGACAGGCCTTCATGACGGCGTTCAGGCTGCGCTCGAGCAGCTGCGAGCCGGCGACGAGCGCCGCCACCTTCTGCTCTTCCTGGACCTTCCAGTTGACGAATTCCTGGATGTCCGGGTGGTCGACGTCGAGGCAGACCATCTTGGCGGCCCGGCGCGTGGTGCCGCCCGACTTGATCGCGCCCGCGGCGCGGTCGCCGATCTTGAGGAAGGACATCAGGCCGCTCGAGCGGCCGCCGCCCGAGAGCGGCTCGCCCTCGCCGCGGAGCGAACTGAAGTTGGTGCCCGTCCCGGAGCCGTACTTGAAGAGACGCGCCTCGCGCGTCCAGAGGTCCATGATGCCGTTCTCGCCGACGAGGTCGTCCTCCACGGCCTGGATGAAGCAGGCGTGGGGCTGCGGACGCTCGTAGGCGGACCGGCTCTTCTTCAGGCGGCCGGTCTTCGGATCGACGAAGGAGTGCCCCTGCGGCGGGCCGTCGATGCCGTAGGCGAAGTGCAGGCCGGTGTTGAACCACTGCGGGCTGTTGGGGGCCGCGCGCTGGTCGGCGAGCATGCGGCACATCTCGTCGTAGTAGGCCTGCGCGTCTTCTTCGGTGTCGAAGTAGCCGTGCTGCTCACCCCAGTACGTCCAGCAGCCGGCGAGCCGGTGGAAGACCTGGCGCGCGTCGTTCTCGCCGCCGAGCACCGGGTTGCCGTCGTCGTCGAGGACGGGGTTGCCGTCGGCGTCGACCTGCGGGACGCCCGCGCGGCGGAAGTACTTCTGCGCCAGCACGTCGGTGGACACCGAGGACCACGTGGAGGGCACCTTCACGTCATCGAGGCGGAAGACCACCGTTCCATCGGGATTGCGGATCTCCGAGACCCGCGACTCCCAAGTGATCCCCTCGTACGGCCCTTCACCGGCCTTGGTGAACCGACGCGCTACCTGCATGCGTCCCTCCCTGACGTTCCGTTCGATTCACGGAGGCGGCAGCACGCCCCCGCAAGCATTCAAAGTCATGTTTCCGGGTCGTCCCACGGCGGCCTCCCTCGCCCGCCGGAGAACCCGGCACACGGTGAGTGGAGGCGTCGCCGCGGGCGCGCCCGCCCGCTGAAACGGCCCACCGCCGTGAACCGACCACCTGGCCCCGACCCCCTACACCTTGTGGTACTTGGGATCGGCCCCACGACATGTCGTATCACGGGCCCATCCCACTCGCACGAAACAAGTTGACGGACACGCGCCACCGCGGCCCCAAGACACTCCCCGTCTTGGGGGAAGGAGGTTAGGGAGTCCGAGGGACAGCGCGCCGAGCCCAGAAGTTCGCGGGTTCCTCACGACACCACCTCTGATTGTTCACGACCTGAACCACCGTGAAGAGGGGGCGCGCCCGTGCGCACGCGAGCGGGGGACCGCTGCGCGAGGATGGGGCGCGGCGCGAGATGCCGCGCGAGGCAGGGCGGTCCCGACGTGGGGGTGCCGCCCCCTATCCTCCGCGCCGCACGAGAGGAGCGTTCCCGCATGATCGCGAGCGACAAGTGGATCCGGAAGATGGCCCTGGAGCAGGGCATGATCGAACCCTTCAACGAGAACCTCGTGGCCAAGGGCCAGGTCTCCTACGGCCTCTCGTCGTACGGCTACGACGTGCGCGTGGGCGACCACTTCAAGATCTTCCACAACCTGAACAGCACGATGGTCGACCCGAAGGCGTTCGACGAGCGCTCCTTCATCGACCACTACGGCGACTGCCTGATCCCGCCGAACTCCTTCGTGCTCGCGGAGACGGTCGAGACCTTCCGCATCCCGCGCAACGTGCTGTGCGTGTGCCTCGGCAAGTCCACCTACGCGCGCTGCGGCATCATCGTGAACGTCACGCCGCTCGAGCCGGAGTGGGAAGGCGTGATCACGATCGAGATCAGCAACACGACGCCGCTGCCGGCCAAGATCTACGCCGGCGAGGGCATCGCGCAGATCCTCTTCTTCCTCGGCAACGAGGTGTGCGAGACGAGCTACGCGGACCGCAAGGGCAAGTACCAGAACCAGTCGGGCCTCACGCTGCCCAAGGTGCTCCCGCCCGCGCACGAGGGCGTCGCCCGCTAGCCACACCACGTCGTTACGCCGCCCTGCGCCAGCCGTTCGCACCGCCGCGGCCCGCTGTCAAGTGGGGCGCAGAGTGCCGAATTTTGAAGAATCACGCGAATTGGCGCGCGTTTTCTCTTTTCGACCCCCGGATACCCGTTGGTAGATTCACGCCGGAATCGCCCCTAGGCGCGGTTCCTTTCACATTTTTGGGGCCATGGATGGCGACGCACAGGTGCGCGCCGGACCCATGACCCAGGTCCACCTTCGCCACCGAACGCGCGTGGGAAGCAGGAGAGTTTCATGGCAGCCCGGAAGAAGAAGAAGGCGCGCAGCCGGAAGGCGCCCGCCGCCAACCTCGTCGTCGGTTCCAAGGTCAAGGAGGCGGTCAAGGCTTCCGGCTACCGTTGCTCGGGCGACCTCGTCGACGCCGTCAACGCCTGCGTGCACGACCTCATCGCGAAGGCCGTGGAGCGCTGCGGCGCCAACAACCGCGGTACGGTCCGTCCGCAGGACCTGTAAGCCCGGTCCACTGGACTTGCTTCGAACGGGCGCCGTGCACCGCACGGCGCCTGTTTCAATTGCTTCGGATACCATCGTTGTATGAGCTGTGACGCGTCATCCGTGCTCAGCACGCTCCAGGCCAAGGCCATGGAGACGCAGGAACCCGACGTGCTCGGGACGACCCTCGTGGAGGCTCTGACGGAGGAGCTCCCGCAGGCCTCGTGGATCGGCATCTATTGGCTGCGCGGCCAAGAGCTCGTGCTCGGCCCCTTCCGTGGGCCGGAGACCGAGCACACGCGCATCCCCGTCGGCACCGGCGTGTGCGGCACAGCGATCGCGACGGGAGAAGACCAGCTGGTCGACGACGTGCGTGAGGTCGAGAACTACCTCGCGTGCGCGGCCGACGTGCGCAGCGAGATGGTCGTCTTGATCCAGTCGCGCGGGATGGTCGTCGGACAGATCGACCTGGACGCGAACGCGGTCGGCGCCTTCGACGACGACGACCTCTGCGTGGTGCGCGCGATCGCCGACGGCTTCGGCGGCCTCATCGACGTCCAGCCCCTCTAGCCGCGCTCAGGCGTGACGCGCCACGACGAGCGCGTCGTAGAGCGCATCATCGAGCGTGCGCTTCGGCGTCCAGCTCGTGAGCTCGCGCAAGAGCGACGTGTCCGGCGTGCGCGACCGGTGATCCGCGAAGCCCTCGCCGTAGACGCGCTCGAACGGCACATGCTCGATGCCGGCGCGGCTGCCCGCGAGGGCGAGCATGCGTGCAGCGAGATCGCGGATCGCGATGCTCTCCGAACCGCCGACGTTCACGATGCGACCTTCCGCGGCCGGCGACGCCGCCAGCGCGAGCAACGCGGTGACGGCGTCATCCACGTGCAGGAAGCAGCGCTCCTGGCTGCCGTCGCCGTAGACGGGCAGCGGACGGCCTGCGACGGCGGCCTCGGCGAAGCGCGCGACGACCATGCCGTAGCGCGCGGACTGCCCCGGCCCGATGACGTTGAACGGGCGCACCACGGTGACGGGCAGGAGCGCGCTGCGATACAGCGCGAGCGCGTAGGACTCGGCGGCGAGCTTCGACAGCGCATAGACGTCGCGGCGGGCGCCGGGGTCGATCGCCACCAGCTCGTCTTCGCGCATCGGCTGGCCGGCGGGCACGGCGCGGCGCCGCTCGTCGCCGTACACCTCGCTCGAGGACAGGACCAGAACGCGCGCGCCGCGCTCGAGGCATGCGTCGAGCACGGCGGCGGTCCCCCGCACGTTGCGCGACCACGTGCCGGCGGGGTCGCGCGCGACGAGCGCCGGCCCGACGGCCGCCGCGAGATGGAAGACGACCTCGACCTCCCCTACCAAGTGCGCCACGCGGGCGCGGTCGCGGACGTCGCCCTCCACGAGCAGCGCGCCGGAGGGCACCGCCTCGCGGTGCCCGGTGGAGAGGTCGTCGAGCGCCAGGACCTCGTGGCCGGCATCCAGGAGGTGCCGGATGAGATGGCCGCCGATGAACCCGGCGCCGCCGGTGACGAGGACGCGCATGGGTCGAGAGCCTACGGGAAGGGCGTGCATACGTCATGGACGCCGGCGCCGGTCCGCGGATTCCCGCCTCGCGGGGGCGGCGGCGGGGACTAGCGGCGCTCGAAGACGCGGCCGCGCACGTCGACGGTCGTGACGGCCTCGCCATCGACCTGGGTGCGCAACTCGATGACGTCGTCCAGCAGGCCGGCCTTGGCGTTGCCGGGCAGCGTGATCGCGAGGGTGTAGTGCTCTGGCCGACCCGGCACCGGCACGAGCTCCGTCTTCAAGACGCCCTTGCGCGAACGCGCGCTGACCTTGCCGAGCCGCACGCCGGACCCGAGCGCCGGCCGCACGAGCGTCTTCAGGGTGCGCGTCTCGCCGCGCGCGATCAGGCCGAAGAAGAGCCGCGGCTTCTGGATCCAGACCTTGCCGACCACGTTGGCGGTGAGCGAGACACGCACGCGGGGGAAGTCGGGATGGTCCGTCTCGACGACCGCGTGCTTCGAGTACACGCCCTGGGGCGGCACGCGCGCGAACTGGAACGTCAAGGTCCAGCCCTTCCACTTGGGATCGCGCGGATCCGTGTACGGCGCGGGCGTGATCGGCTCGAAGTCCTCGTCCGGCAGGTGCACCTTGGTGATGCGGAACGGTTTGCCGCGCCCGTCGCGGTGCTGCAGGTGGATCTCGCCGCGCGGCTTGGTGCCGACCACGACCTCGCCGAAGTAGACGCGGCTGGGCTCCAACAAGACGCCGGCGTCCACGGTCATCTGCAAGCCCAGCTTCACGCGGCGCGGCGCCTTGTCCTCGTACTGCACGCGGGCGTGCTTCAGGACCTTGCCGATGAACGTCAGCGTCCGGAAGCGCACCTTCAGGGTCCCCGACTCGCCGGGTCCCAGGATGGTGTCCGAGAGCATGAGGCCGTAGCAGCCGCAGTCGGGCTGGGCGCGGATGTCGGAGACGGTGGTTTCGCCCCGGTTGGTGTAGGTGAAGACCGCCTCGAGCTCCTGGTTCTGGCCGACGCTGCCGAAGTCGTACTCCACACGGTCCCAGGCGAGGTCGCCCTGGCCCGCGGGGGCCGGATCCTCGGCAGACGCCGGGGCGCCACCGAGCAGCGGCAGGCCGAGCACGAGGAGGAGCTGGAGGATGGCGATTCGCGCGCCGCGCATGGCGTGATCCTATCGCCCCCGGCGGCAACCGCGATCACCCAGGTGTCGGGATCGGGCGTGTCACGCACGGCCCCATCCGACGTACCATCTCGCCATGCGTCTCGCGGTCCCGGCCCTGCTCCTGCTGATGCTGCTCGCAGGGGCCGCCCCCGTGGGCGCCGAGGAGGATCCCGCGGCGCCGGCGCCGTCCGGCGAGAAGCCCGCGGACGAGGCGAAGCGCCCGGGCCGGGTCCGGGGCCACCACCTCGATCTCGCCGTGGACCGCCTCGAGCACGACTTCGGCGTCGTCGGGCAGAACAAAGAGCTCGAGACGACGATCACGTACACGAACGCGGGCGAGAAGGCCGTGGCGGGCATCCGGGCGCAGGCGGACTGCGGGTGCAATCGCGTCGAGCTGTCCCATGACGAGCTCGGGCCCGGCGAGAGCGGCACGCTCACGGTCTCGTTCCAGACGGGCGTGCTCAGCGGCAAGCTCCAGAAGCGCGTCCGCCTCGTCACCAAGGAGCGCTCGCGCGGCGAGATCACGATCCGCCTCGGGATCTCGATCGTCAGCGGCCTGATCCTCGATCCCGGCGCGGTCCGCTTCGGCGACGTGGTCTTCGGCTCGCTGCCGACGGCGCAGTTCGGCGTGAAGTGGTTCGACGGCAAGGGCAAGCCGTTCGAGGTCACCAAGATCGAGATCCCCGGACACGAAGAGGCCCTCGAGGCCAAGGTCACGCCGTACGTGCCGGAAGCGGAGGACGACCGCTGGCGCGGCTACGTCGTGGACGTGCGCTTCAAGAAGGCGCCGCCGCTCGGCATGTACTCCGCGCACCTGCTCGTGCGCACCAACCATCCCGAGTTCGCGCGCATGGAGCTGCCGCTGTCGGCGAACGTGGTGGGCCGCGTGTGGATCCAGTCGCGGGTGATGCACTTCGGGGTCGTCGAGAAGGGCACCCGCCGCACGGCGCGCCTCAAGTTCAGGCCGAACGACGCCACGACGGAGTTCGCCGACGTGCGCGCCACCGCGCGCGGCGGCAAGCTCGAGGTGCAGGTCGGCCCCGATCCGCTGCACAAGGAGAAGCGCCTGTGGGTGCTCGAGGCCACGGTGCCGGCCGACGCCGCCGAAGGCCGCCTCGACGACGAGGTGATCGAGCTGCACACGGGCGTGCCGGGCGAGGAGGTGATCCTCGTCCGCGTGCGCGGTCGCGTCCGGGCCCGCCGGGGTTAGGCCCATGACCGAGCCCGAGGCCTCCCCGGCTCCCGCCCCGTCGCCGCGCAGCAGCGGACGCGGTCCGCGCACCGCGCGCGGACGCCGCGGCGAGCGCAAGCGGGGCAAGGGCGGGCTGATCGTCTTCCTGCTCGTCAGCGCGGTGCCCGCGGCCGGGGTGGTCTGGTACCTCCTGCAGACGCCCGAGACGCAGCAGAAGCTGATCGGCCTCTTCGGCGACGGCGCCGGCGGCCGCGCGGCGAAGGCGGGCATCTGCCTCGTCGTGCTGGTGGCCCTCGCGCGCATCGCGCTGCCCGCCTTCCACGCCTCCTCGGGCGCGCTGCGCGGGGTGATGGCGCGCATCCGCGCGAAACCCACCGCCGTGCGCGTCCTGCTCTTCCCTGTGGAGCTCGTGATCTGGCTGCTCTGGTTCCTGGTCCAGATCCTCTTTGCCGTGGACGCCGTGTTGATCCTTGCCACCGGCGCGCTGGTGATCATCCTCGTGATCCGCATCGTCGATCCGAGCGTGCTCGCCGACGTGCTGCCCCCGATCCTCTCCTGACGCTTTCGACCCCGCGCCCCCGCCCATGACCCACACCGTCACCCTCGGCCTCGTCCAGACGCACGCCGGTGCCGATCCTGCGGACAACCTCGCGCGCACGATCACACTGATCGAGCAGGCCGCCGCGCAAGGCGCGGAGCTCGTCTGCCTGCAGGAGCTCTTCCGCTCGACGTACTTCTGTCAGACGGAAGACCACGAGGCGTTCGCGCTGGCCGAGCCGATTCCCGGACCGACGACGGACGCGCTCGCCCCGCTCGCGAAGCGCCTCGGCATCGTGTTGATCGCGAGCCTCTTCGAGCGACGCGCGCCCGGGCTGTTCCACAACACCGCGGTCGTGATCGACGCGGACGGGTCCCTGCTCGGCCGCTATCGCAAGATGCACATCCCGGACGATCCGCGGTTCTACGAGAAGTTCTACTTCACGCCCGGGGACCTCGGCTTCCGCGCGTTCGACACCCGCGTCGGACGCATCGGCGTGTTGATCTGCTGGGACCAGTGGTTCCCCGAGGCCGCGCGGCTCACCGCGCTGCACGGCGCGTGGGCGCTCTTCTACCCGACGGCCATCGGCACGTGGTCCGGCGAGCTCGAGCTGGCCGACGCGCAGCACGATGCGTGGCAGACGGTGCAGCGCAGTCACGCCGTCGCCAACGGCGTGTACGTCGCCGCAGCCAACCGCATCGGCGTCGAGGGCGAGATCGAGTTCTGGGGTCGCTCGTTCGTGGCCGCGCCGGGCGGCGCGATCGTGGCCGAGGCCGACGACACGGAGTCGGTGTTGATCGCGACGTGCGACGTCGAGGCCGTGGACCGCGAGCGTGAAGGCTGGCCCTTCCTGCGCGATCGCCGCATCGACGCCTATGGCGATCTCACGCAGCGTTACCTGGGAGCGCCCTGAGCTGATGGCCGCCAAGGCACGCCTCTTCCGCAACCCGAGCCCGCGCGCGCGCGGCTTCCGCATGCCCGCGGAG
Organism: Planctomycetota bacterium; assembly: GCA_030066775.1. GTDB lineage: Bacteria > Planctomycetota > PLA2 > PLA2 > JAEUHO01 > JASJAY01. The sequence goes on along the minus strand of JASJAY010000054.1, from coordinate 27,410 downwards.
TGGGAGCGGCACGAGGCCACCTGGCTCGTCTGGCCGCGCGATCCGGACACGTGGCCGGGCGTGCTCGAGAAGGCCGAGGAGGCCATCTGCGAGTTCGCCACCGTGGTCGCGCGCGGGGAGACGGTGCACCTCCTGGTCGCCGACAAGGACTGCGCCGAGCGCGCCGCGTGGTGCCTCAACGCCAACGGGGCGCGGCGCGTGGTGCTGCACCGGATCCAGACCCAGGACGCGTGGATCCGCGACTACGGCCCGCTCGTGGTCGCGCGCGGGAAGGGCGCGCGGCGCGAGCGCATCGCGCTGGACTTCCGGTTCAACGCCTGGGGCCGCAAGTACCGCTCGCTCGAGAAGGACACCGACGTCCCCAAGCGGCTCAAACGCATACACGGCCTGCCCACCGAGTCGACGCGCCTCGTCCTCGAGGGCGGCTCGATCGACGTCAACGGCCGCGGCACGCTCCTCACCACCGAGCAGTGTCTGCTCAACCCGAACCGCAACCCGAGCCTCACCCGCGAGGAGGTCGAGCTGCACCTGCGCGAGCTCCTCGGCGTGCGGCACATCCTCTGGCTCGGCGACGGCATCGAGGGCGACGACACCGACGGCCACATCGACGACATCGCGCGGTTCGTCGACCCGACGACGGTCGTCGCCGCGGTCGAAGAGAACCGACGTGACGCCAACTACGGGGCGTTGCGCGACAACCTCCGGCGCCTGCGCGCGATGGCGGACCAGGACGGCACCCCGCTCACCGTCGTCCCGCTGCCGATGCCGGCCGCGATCGAGTCGCGCCGGGGCCATCGGCTGCCGGCTTCGTATCTCAACTTCTACATCGCGAACCGCGTCGTGTGCGTGCCGACGTTCGGCGATCCCAACGACCGCCGCGCCCTGGCGGTGCTCCGACGGCTGTTCCCGAAGCGCAAGGTCGTGGGCATCCGTTGCGAGCACCTCGTCGAGGGCATGGGAACGCTGCACTGCCTGTCGCAGCAGCTGCCGGCCTGACGAGCGCCGGCGTGCCTCAGTGCGCGCTCAGCGCGAGCGGGAGATGTCCTGCAGGCGGACCTGCACGTCGAGCGCGGACTCGCCGCGCTGCACGCGGAGCGTGATCGCCTCCCCCACGTTGCGCGCGCCGAGCGCCTCGAAGAGATCCTCGCGACCCTTGATCGCGGTCCCGTCCACCCCGACGATCACGTCGCCGAGGAGGTAGCCCCCGTTCCAGGACCGTCGCGTGGGCCGGAGTCCGGCGCGGGCCGCGGTGCTGCCGCGCAGGATCTCCCAGATCAGGACGCCCTCGATCTCCCACTGCGCCGCGATGCGCTCGGGGGCGAGCGTCACGCCCAGACCGGGCCGGGTGGAGTCGTCTTCGCCGCGGATGAGGCGCGGCACGCGCCGGTTGACCACGTCCACCGGCACGGCGAATCCGATCCCACCGGCGGAGCGCTGCGGGTTGACGATGGCGGTGTTGACGCCGATGAGGCGGCCGGCGCTGTCCAGCAGCGGCCCGCCGCTGTTGCCCGGGTTGATGGCCGCATCCGTCTGGATCACGCCGTCGATGACCACGTCGCCGTCGGTGCGCAGTTGCCGGTCGAGCCCGCTGATCACGCCCGTCGTGAGCGTGTGGTCCAGACCGAACGGGTTGCCAATGGCGAAGACGCTCTGGCCGACGCGCAGGTCGTCCGACGTTCCGATCTGGATCGGCGGCAGACGCTCGGCGGGCGCCTCGATCTTCAGCACGGCCAGGTCTTCGTCGCGGTAGGCGCCGACGAGGCGCGCATCCCACTCCGTCTGATCGGCGAGGATGACCTTCCACTTCTCGCCGCCGGCGACGACGTGGTGGTTGGTGACGACGTAGCCTTCGCGGTTCCAGATGAAGCCGGAGCCCGTGCCCTGCACGATGTCCGCCGGATCGAGCGAGAGCGAGCGGGTGCGGCCTTCCTGCACCACTTGGATGTAGACGACGGAGGGCGCGACGGTCTCGAAGAGCTCGATCGTGGATCGCTCCGTACCGGCGAGCTCACCGCGAGCGGTCACGGGACGCGGCGTGGCCTCCATGTCGTGGAGCGGGCCGGGGGCGCGGCCGGTGGGTCGAAACACGACCACCAGCAGCACGCCGAGCAGCATCGCGAAGAGCACGACGGTCCAGCGGTCGGGGCCCCTGCGGTAGCCGCTCTGCACTATGGGAGCGGGCGTCTGGGATTCGAGAGTGTCCATGGCGTTGATCTCTACGGATCGACGCCCGAGACGGTTGGCGGGTTCCAGCGGGGGCGAGCTAGCGCCAGTCGGCGCGGCGCATGCCGCCTTCGGCGGTCGGATCGCCGCCGAGGTAGCTGACGGCTTCGTCCACCGTCTGGAAGGCCGGGAACACGGAGTCCAGGTTGGTCATCTCGAGGATCTGGGTGATCGCCGGCTGCAGGCGGCACAGGGCCAGCTCGCCGCCCTGCTCCTCCATCGACTTGTAGGCCTTGATCAGGTACCCGAGCGCCGCGGAGTTGATGAACGGCAGCGCATGCAGGTCGACCGCCATCCGGCGCGTCCCGTCGGCGATCTGGTTGTCGACCGACTGGATCAGCGCCGGGAAGTCTTCGATGCCCCCGTCGAATGTGATCACGACCACGTCACTCATGGCGCGGATCGTATCCGGACGCGGCCCTCGAAGGGAGCCCCGGCCCGAAACGATGAAGAAACGGTTCGCGCGCGAGGGCTCAGGCCCCGTCGCGCAGAATCGCGCAGATCGCGTCGTGGACGCGGCGCGTGCCCACCACGAGCGTCTCCCGGGTATCCAGGGGGTCGCCCGCCGCGCCGTCGCTGTCGACCGCGCCGGCTTCCCGGCACAGCAGCAGACCGGGCGCGAGGTCGTGATACGCCGTCACGAACCCGCGCGACGACACGTACGCGTCGGCCACCCCGGCGGCCACGTCCCGCAGATGCAGCGCAATCGAGCCGAGCAAGCGCAGCTTGAAGAAGGCCCGGCGCATCGCCGGCAGGATCGCCGGCCGCTCCACGAACGGGCCGGTCTTGCTCACGTCGACGTACACCATGGCGCGCGCCGGCTCGGGATCGAGCAGGCGCAGGCGCTCCCCCTCGCGCCATGCGCCGCAGCCGGCGGCCGCCCACGTGTAGTCGTCGCGCAAGGGCTCGTACACCGCACTGAAGAGCGGCGTCGTCCCGTCCAGGAGCGCGACCTGGCAGCCGAACAGCGGGCTGCGCCGCGCGAAGTTCGACGTGCCGTCGACGGGATCGAGATGCCAGGTCGGCGTGCCGGCGCGGATCTCCCCGCTCTCCTCGCCGACGATGCCCCAACCGGAATCGAGCTCGAGGAGCGTGTTGGCCAGCACCTCTTCGAGCGCAAGGTCGAGGTCCGTCACGACGCTGCCGTCCGCCTTGCGTCGACTGGACGCCGGCGCGGCGAAGGCCGCCTCCACGACGGGCCGCGTCGCGCGCAGCGCGTGCTCGATGTCGGCGGCGTAGGCGGGCACGTTCATGCCTCGACCTCGGCGAGCTGGCGATCGAGTGCGGCAAGCAGGCTCACGAGCAGCTCGTGCGGGTCGTCGCGCGTGTCGTGCCGCACGGCAAGCGAACGCTCGGCGTCCGTGAGCGGCTCGTCGGACGCCACCTGCATCTCGTACACCGCCCAGTCCGCGTCGCTGGCGTCGTCGCCCTTCGCCGCGCGGGCCGCCAGTCGTTCGCGCACGACGTCGGGCGGACACCAGACCTCGATGACGGCGACAGGTGCACCCAGCTCCCGGGCCACGCGCACGGCCTCGGCGCGGCTGTCGTGCCGCAGGTAGGTCGCGTCGAGGATCGCACTGCGGCCCGCGTCGATGGCGGCGCGCGCGCGGACGAGCAGCTCCGCGTACGTCTGCGCCGACACGGCGCTGCTGTAGACGGTGCCCTTGGCCTCGTCGTCGGGGCGATCCGTGGGTGCGAGGCCCAGCAGCTCCTTGCGCACCACGTCGCTGCGCACGATCTCGGCGTCGAGATACGGTGCGATCGTGCCCGCGACGTGGCTCTTGCCCGTGCCCGACGTGCCACGCATTACGAGCAGCGGCAGCGGATCGGGCCTTCGCACCTCCGTCCAGCAGAGCGTGAAGTAGCCACGCGCGCGCGCCGTCTTCAGCGTGCGGATCTCGGGCGCGAGCTCGGGCCGGCGCGTCGTGTGGTACGCGACGGTCGCGCGGACGAAGGCGCGGTAGGCGCGATAGAGCGGCAGGAGGGTCAGCCGCGCGTCGACATCGCGCTCGTCCGCTGCTTCCATGTAGGCCGCTTCGAACGTCCGCGCCAACCCCGCATGCCCCTTCGCGCGCAGGTCCATGGAGAGGAAGGCCATGTCGGAGAGCGGGTCGACGTGGCGCAGGACCTCGGCGAACTCGCAGCAGTCCATGATGATCCAGCCGCGCTCCGTCCAGAGCACGTGGTCGAGGCGGATGTCGCCGTGGCCGTCCACGGCGAGGCCGCGCGCGACGCGATCGATGATCTTGTCGTACGCGGCGCCGAGCCGCTTGCCGAAGTCCACGCGCAGCCGCGCGTGCGCCGTCTCGGGGAAGAGCGGGTTGCCCTCGATCGGCGTGCCCTGGAAGTTCTGCCAGCAGACGCGCACGAATGCGCGTACGACGCGATCGACGAGCGACGGGGCCCCCGCCTCGGGCGCGGGCAACCGGTTGGCCGCGTGGAAGCGGGCGAGCAGGCGCGCGACCGCCTGCACGTCGGCTTCGCCGGCCTCGCCCCGGGCCAAGCGCGCGGCGAGCGTCTGGCGCTCGTCGATCCGGCGCATCACGACGGCGTGCTCGAGGACCTCGCCCTCGCCGCCGACGAAGAGCGCGCCGTCGCGACGCACGATCGGCTCGACGCCGAGGTACACGTCCGGCGCGAGCCGCCGGTTCAAGCGCACCTCCTCCTCGCACCAGTGACGTCGCAGATCGACCGTGCCGTAGTCGACGAGGCCCCACAGCCGCGTGGGCTTCTTGACCTTGTAAGCCCGGTCGCCCGCGAGGAAGACCACGCTGATGTGCGTCTGGGCGACCTCGACCACACCCGCGTCCAGGCCGAACGCCTCCGGCCGCGAGAGACCCGCGATGAGATCCTCGAGCGGGATCCGCACCTCGAGCAGCGTGTCGTCGGCGAAGGTGGCCATGGGCGGATGATAGGAGCGGCCGTGCCGGGTTCCGTAGGCCGATCCGTACGCCCGCGCTACGGTGCCGCCATGGCGCCGGCATCCCCCACCTGGTCGGATCTGTCCGTGGTCGTGACGGCCGGCCCGACGCGCGAACACCTCGACGACGTGCGCTTCCTGTCGAACGCCTCTACGGGACGCATGGGCATCGAGCTGGCGCGGGTCGCGCGGGCGCGCGGCGCACGCGTGACGCTCGTGCTCGGCCCGACCACCTTGACGGCGCCGGCCGGTGTCGAGGTCGTGCCCGTGGTATCGACCGACGACCTGCTGCGCGCCACGCGCGCCGCGGTGAAGGGGGCCGATCTCGTGCTCTTCGCCGCCGCCCCGTCCGACTATCGACCGGGCCGGCGTCGCCGGGGCAAGCCGGCGCGGGAAGGTGGCGCGCTCACGCTCCGCCTCGAGCCCACGCCCGACGTCGCCGCGACGCTGGGCGCGCGCAAGGGGCGTCGCGTGCACGTGGGCTTCGCGCTCGAGGTCACGGGCGGCCCGGCGCGCGCACGCCGCAAGCTCGAACGCAAGCACCTCGACGCCATCGTGCTCAACAGCCCGGCCAACTTCGGCAAGGGCGGCGGCGCGGCGTCGTGGATCGACGAAGGCGGCAAGCGCGAGCGGCTGCCGACCGCGTCGAAGCGCACGCTCGCCGGTGCGATCCTCACGCGGTGCCTGGCGCTCGTGCGGTCGTTGCGCGCCTGACGCGCGCTACTCGTCGTCCAGCACGATCCGGCGATCGAACACCATGCGCCGGTCGACGCGTGCATCGAGCGACTCGAAGACGGTCACGAGGTCGGGCTTGGGCGTGCCGCGCCAGACCTCCTTGCCGCCGAAGCGCACGATCACGGGCCGGTTCACGTCGATCATCTCGGGGTTGAGGTAGATCGTGAAGTCGATCGCGTCGACGATCGTCGCGTCGAGATCGATCTCGTTCGCGTCTTCGGTCTTTCGCAGGGTGGCGCGGACCTGCATGCGGTCCCGCGGGTAGTGGCAGTAGAGCCAGTAGAACCACTGCTTCCACAGCCGGTCGACCTTGTCTTCGTTGTCGGCCTGCGGCCACCAGTCCTCGGCGTACTCCCAGAACAGCGTCTTGGGGAACGTGTTGCGCTTGAACTGTTGGATGTACTTGAAGCCCTTGGTCGGCTCACCGGGCGGGAAGCTGTGCGCGATGCCCTCGTGCAGCTGGAAGCGGATGTCCTTGTAGCCGTCGGGATCATCCTTCTTCAGCGCCTCGATCACGCGCCAGCCGTGGATGAACGTGCCTGGCTCGCAGTTCTTGTCCTCGCTGCCCGTGTAGAAGTAGACCGCCAGGTTGCGCGCGTTCGGCACGAAGCCGTGCTGGAACCCACCGATCTTGTCGGGGTCCTTCTGCTTGACCTTCTCGGCCATCAACACGCCGTGGGCGGGGATCGCGCCGGCGAGCAGGTCCGGATGCCGGCCCGCGAGGAACCACGAGCCCGTGCCGCCCATGCTGAAGCCCATGGCGTAGACCCGGTCCGGGTCGATCTCGTAGCGCGTCTTGGCGAGCTCGATCAGCGTGAGCAAGAAGCGCTCGCCGTGCACCGAATTCCACGTGTCGTGGATCAGGCGGATGCCCTGCGGGAACATGTGCAGGCACTTGGGCAGCTTCCACTTGCCGGCGGCCTCGTCCATGCTGCCGGCGCCCACCCCGCCGCCGTGCATGCCGATGACGAGGCCGCTCTTCGCCCCGCCGCGACCGCTCTGGCGCCACTCGGCCGGCTTGCCGTACGGCGTGGGGAACGTGTTGTTCTTGGGCTTGAGCGCGTTCTTCTTGACCGCCTTCCAGATGAGCTCGACCACGTCCCCGAGGCTGCTTTCGGGGATCGCGCCGAACGCCTTCGCCTCCTTGACGAGCGCCTGGCGCTTCGCGCGATCCCACTTCTCGAACTTGGTCTTGGGGCGCGCCTCGAACCAGCGCATAGCGAGGTCTGCGATTGCCTTCTTCTGCTTGCGGTCGAGGTCGTCCGCCGCCTCGAGCGGCGCGGCGGGCACGAGCGCGAGCAGGAGCGCAACGAGGAGGAGCAGGCTTCGCATCCGCGTCAGGATACCGCCTCGCGATAGACGGCCAGCACGCGCGCCGCGGTCGTGTGGTAGTCGAAGGCCTCGCACGCACGGGCGCGCGCGCTCTCGCTCAGCGCGCGCCGGCGCGGCGCGTCGTCTAGCAGGTCGGCCAGGGCCGCGGCCAAGGCGGCGCCGTCACCGGGCGGCACCAGGACGCCGTCCTGTCCGTCGCGTACGAGCTCGGGAATGCCGCCCGCTGTCGTGGCGAGGACCGGGCGGCCCGCCGCCATCGCCTCGAGCACGATCATCGGCAAGCCTTCCTTCCGGCTCGGGAAGACGAAGAGATCGAAGGCCGCGAGCCAATCGGCGACGTCTTCCTGGAAGCCCACGATGTGGGTGTAGCCGGCGATGCCGAGCTTCGCTGCCGCGTGCACGAGCTCGCCCTTGAGCGGCCCCTCGCCGACGATCGCGAGACGCGCTCCGCTGCGCGCCGGCTCCAGGAGCGCGAAGGCCTCCAGCAGCGCCTGCTGGTCCTTCTCGCGCGTGAGCGCTCCGACCGTGCCGACGAGTGGCGCCGGGCCGGGCACCTCGAGCCGGTCCCGGATGCGCGCCCGCGCCGACGCGTCGGCCTGCCACGCGTCGGGGTCGACGCCGTTGTGCACCACGGCGAGCAGGTCGTCGGGCAGGCGGTTCTTGCGCAGCGCGTCGCGTACGGCCTCCGCCACGCAGATGATCTTCGCGATGCCCTTCGTGTACTTGAACCACGTGAGGTGCCACGGGAAGTGGCGGTAGATCGAGTAGCTCACGTGGCGCGTCACCACGACGGCGGGGCGACTCGCACCGAGGAACCGCGCGCCGCGCACCCCGACGGAGTGCGCGTGGGCCGTGTGCAGGTGCAGCACGTCGACGGGGTCCGCCGCGAGCGCCTTGCGCAGACGACGCGACGCGAGAACGTCGCCGGAGCTGCGCACGGCCAGCGGGACGACCGGGAACCCCGCTGCCTCGGCGCGCGACGCGAGCGGGCTGTCGGGCTGCGCGTACAGCACCTGCTCGACGCCGACCTCCGCCTGCGCCGCGAGTCCGCGCATCAGCAGCAGCAGCTGCTGCTCACCGCCGCGCCAGCTCTTCGCCGTATTGAGATGCGCCACCCGCACGGGGGCGCACTCTACCCGGCGTGGGCCATGGAAACGGGACACGGCCGGGCACGACTTCGAGCACACCAACGCAGCGCGCCCAGGGCCGTGGTGCCGGGGGAGTTCGATTCGAATGCACCGAATACCCGACCGTGTCCGAGATCGGACGTGGGGGGAGGGGAAGAAAGAGGGCACGACCAGGCACGGCTTCCGACCTGCCGACGCGGCAAGTCATCCACCGAGGTGCCGGGGGAGTTCGAATCGAAAGCACCGAGTACCCGGCCGTGCCCAAGAGATGCCGACGTAGTCAATGCGGGAGATGGGGAGTGGCCTTCAGGTGAGAGATCCGGGAAGGCGTACCCGTTGACTACGTCGGCGCTTGTGTATGCGACTTCGTGAAGCGTGGCGCCCGACGCGGAGACGAGCCGTATGTGGTCGCCTGCATCGTCGAGCGAGAGAGGTGCATCGCTGCCGGACACCACGATCTCGCCTCCGGGCGGGAGGTAGGCCCCGGCAGGGAACACGTACCGGGGGCCCGTTGCGTCATGGAGAGCGACGCCTGCGAGATCGAGAGGAGCGGCCAGGCGGCTCGCGAGCGTGACGCTCTCGTCGGTGACGGGGTCCACCTCCCCGTCGCCGTTCGCGTCAGTTGCGCCCGGCGTGACCAGCAGTGCACGCAAGACGAGCTCACCCGGTGCCGGTGCCACGGCAGCGATGCTGTTTCTGGACTGGAGGGCGCGGGCGGCCGCAACGGGATCCTGCGACGCCTCGGGGGCGGTGTGCGAGCTGCAGCCCGAGAGCCACGCAAGGAGCAGCGCGGTCCCCAGAATGCGGCCGGTGCACGCAGGCGCGCTGCGGACGCAGCGCGATCCCATCGACGTTGCCATCGCGGACTTCCTCCAGATCGTCTTTCCGTCGTAAGGCCCCGGATCACTCCCCCGCGGGTCGCGGGAGAGAAGCCCGATCCGGGCGCTGGAGGAATGGCAAGGGTCGTGCCACAGCCGCGAACGGCGCGTCGCCCGGAGCTCACGCCCGCCGAGCGGTTCTGCGACACCCGAGGGCCCGAAAGCCCTGTTTCTGGCCTCCGGGAGCCGTGCGCCAGCGCACGAAGCCCTCGAAAAAAACCGGAAACGGGGGTCCGGCACGCCCCCGTCGTGCGGCGCCGAACGCGTGCGCCGGTGCTCGTTCGTTCACGAGCGCTCGACGGCGTGCGTCAGGGGCGCAGGACGAGCGGCGCCTCGTAGTGCGGTGTCGCACTTCCGCTGCGTCGGATCTCCCCGAGTGCGTACGCGACGTCGGGCTTCACGACGCCGCGGAAGCGGCGTTTCCCGTTCACGTAGATCTCGATCGGCTGCTCGAGATCCACCAGCGCGCGCGACAGGTGCAGCCGGAGCGCACCGACGTGCCGCGTGCGCAGGTCGATGCGCGTGCGCGACGTGCGCTTGGCGACCACGACGCCGACGGGCACGTCGTACCCGAGCGCCGCCGGCCGGGTGCCCGCCGCCCCGTCGGGGACGCGGGCCGCGATCTCGAGCGCGACGGTCTTGCCCTCGCGCTCGACGGTGACGGAGAGCGTGCGCTCGCCGCCGCCGTCGGTGAGCGTGAGCGCCTTGCGCAGCGCCGCGACCGCCTCGGCCGGCGCGCCGAGCGCGGTGTCCCCCACCTTCACCAGCACGTCTCCCTCGAGCACGCCGGCAGCCTCCGCCGCGGAGTCGGGCTCGACGCTCGCGATGCGCAGGCCGGGGCCCTGGAAGGCCATGTCGAGGCGCACGCCGAGCACGACCCGGCGCGGCAGGGCGAGCTCCTTCGCTTCGAGCTTCGTGTCCCCGGTGGCCTTCGGGTCGACGCGCAGCACCTCGATCCAGTCGAGCCGCCCGTTCCGCTTCGGATCCCAGCACGCGAAACGCAGCTCGGCCGAGGCGGCGTCTCGCGGATGCGCCTGGGCGAACGCCCAGAGCTCGTTCCACACCTCGGTGACGTGGTTCAGGCTGTGCCCGGCCTCGGGCAGGTCCTTCCAGGTGATGTCGCAGCCGGCTTGCTCGAGGCCGTCGATGAGCGGCTTCAACGTCGCGCTCGGGTACAGCTGGTCCTTGCCGCCGTTGACGGCGAACACGGGACGGCTCTGCACGTTCGAGGCGTACGTGGGCCCCCCGAGCATGCGCGTGAACGCCGGGTGGCCCATCATCGGCAGGAACGCCGCGTACGGGTCCGGGTCGTGGGCCAAGAGGTGGTAGCAGCCGCTGCCGCCGTCGGAGAAGCCCGACACGTACACGCGGTTCGCGTCGACGTGCCAGCGCGCCTTGGCGTCGTCGAGCGCGCCGCGCACGAGGCCGACGCCCTCGGGCGTCCACCAGGCGACGCCGGCGTAGGCCGACGGCGAGAGCACGATGAAGCCGTGGGCGTCCGCGCGCTCACCGAGGGCGTTCGCGCCGAACGCGCCGCCCCCGTCGCTGTCGCGACGCACGCCGCCGTGCAGCCAGATCAGCACGGGCGTGGGCTTGGCCGCGTCGTAGCTCTCGGGCACGCGCGCGTAGATCGTGTGCGTGCGGTCCTTGCCCGTCGTGCGTGTCCACTCGACGACCTTGCCCGCGGCGCCCTGGTCGGTGTCCGGGTGCGCGTAGCGCTGGATCTTCGGGAGGACGGCGTGCACGGCCTTCGGCGTGACCCCGCGGAACGCGAGCCGCATCGCGACGGCTGCGCGCGCGTCCGACGTCTTCGCATCGAACCACGCCTGGACGTCTGCCTGGACCGGATCCGGCGGATCCTCGGCCCGGGCCGTGGGCACGGCAACGAAGAGCAGCAGGAGTACGGTCGAGACGGCAGCCAAGCGCATATCCGGAACCCTACCCGATTCGCGCCTCGCGATCAGAGGTAGGAGACGGTCTGTCCGTCCTTGCCGTCCTTCACGGCGATGCCCTCCGCGGCGAGCGCGTCGCGCAGGCGGTCGGACTCGGCCCAGTCCTTGGCGGCGCGCGCGGCGTCGCGGGCGTCGAGCAGCGCCTGCTGCTCGGGCGTGAGCGCGACCTGCTGCGACTGGCCGAGGTGCAGGCCGAGGGCGCGGTCCACCATCTCGAGGAAGGTCGCGCCCGCCGCCGCGTCCTCCGGCGTGAGGGTGCCCTTGGCGATCGCGCTCCCCGCGTCGCCCACGACCGTCTGGACGACGGCCAGCGCCCCGCTGGTGTTGAAGTCCGCGTTCATCGCCGCGGCGAAGGCCCCCGTGGCCTCGTCGGTCCACGTGGAGGGCGCCGCGCCGGCGGCGTGGGCCTGCATGCGCGCGTAGGCCTCGTCGAGGTTCGCGAGCGTCTTCTTGGCCGCGTCGATGCCGCGCCAGCTGAAGTCCATCTGGCTGCGGTAGTGCGACTGCACCGCCAGGTAGCGGAACGCACGCGCGCCCTCGGGGCCGGCGTGCTCGACCACGTCGTTCAACGTGTAGAAGTTGCCCTTGCTCTTCGACATCTTCTGGCCGTCGACGAGCAGGTGGCGGTTGTGCATCCAGTACCGGACGAACGGGCGGTGGCCCGTGGCGGCCTCGCTCTGCGCGATCTCGTTCTGGTGGTGCGGGAAGATGAGGTCCTCGCCTCCCATGTGGAGGTCGATCTCCTGGCCCAGGAGCGCTGACGACATGACCGAGCACTCGATATGCCAGCCAGGGCGACCCTTCACGAGCCGGGCCTCGCCGTCGATGGTGAACGTCGCGTCCCACGCGACGTCGCCGTCCTCGGGCACGTAGCTCTTCCACAGCGCGAAGTCCGCGACCGTGTCCTTGTCGTACTCGTCGGCCGAGACGCGCCCGCTGGCGCCGGCCTGGAGCTGCTCCATGTCGAGGCCGGCCAGCTGGCCGTACGTATCGAAGGAGGACACGCGGTAGTAGATCGAGCCGTCGCCCGCCAGGTAGGCGTGGCCGCGGTCGAGCAGGGCCTGGATCATCTCGACCATGCCGTCGGCACCGTCGTGCCCGAATACGTGATCCGTCGCGCGCGGGTAGTGGTTCGCCGGCGCGGCGCCGAGCGCCTTCAGCCCGTCGAAGAACACCTTGGCCCAGCGCTCCGTGAACGCCGCGCGGTCTTCGCCGAGCGCCTGCGAGTCGCGGATGATCTTGTCATCCACGTCGGTGACGTTCATCACGAACTCGACGTCGTAGCCGAGCTCACGCATCCAGCGCACAACCACGTCATTGAAGATGAACGCAAACCAGTTGCCGATGTGGACGTGGTTGTAGACCGTCGGCCCGCAGGCGTAGATCGTGACCTTGGGCGGATGGGCCGGCGCGAAGCGCTCGAGCCGCCGCGTGAGCGTGTTGTAGACCTCGAGCGTGTCCTTGGACGCGGAAACGCTCAGCGGGTTGGTGTGGGACGGGGGCATGGCGTGCTCGTCCTGTTCATGTCGGCTCTCCATGGCCCTGCATCGGGTCTTGGGGTTCGAGGGTCGCGGTCAGGTGTCTACGGCTCGTCCCACGCGTCCGGATCGTCGTGATCGCGTTCGGTGGGCTCGGCGATCTCCGGCAGGGCGACGGGTGCCTCCCCCCGGTGATCGCGCACGGCATTCTGCACGGCCGCCAATACGTATTGGAACTTTTCGCGCGCGTCATCCGGCCGCCCCGGGCCGCCCAGGAGGGCGTAGAACGGGGCGAGCTGGTCGACGTCGCCACCGTCGACGGCCAGCACCTCGGCCGCGGTGCGCCCGCGGGACCAGGTGCAGAGGATGTCGGCGGCGGCATACATAGCCGGGTTGCAGAGCCCGCAGGACACCCGGATGTCCTCGATTCGCGCGACATCGCCGCTGCCCGACGCCACGATCGCCACCTCGAGGATGTTCTTGCCCCCGCCGCGACAGCCCTCGACGTGGGCGGTCCCCGTCGGGGGATCGTCGAGCGGCACGAAGTTCGGCGGGGCGCGATCACGCCCGGTCTTCGCGAAGATCTCGGTCGCGTAGTAGCGACGGACGGCGGTGGAGACGGCCATGCCGGTCTCCTACGCGTCGTCGAGGTGATCGAGCGGGTTTTGCACGACCTCCTCGACGACCTCGCACAGCGCGTCGATCTCGTCCAGCGTGTTGTAGAAGTACACCGACGCGCGCAGGTTGTTCTTGCTGCTGCCGAGCTGGTCGAAGCGCCGGTGCAGGTAGCTGTTCACGCAGAACATGCCCTTGCGGACCATGATGTTGTGCCGCTCGTCGCCGAGCCGCTCGATTGCGTTCACGATCGCGCCGACGCCGGACGCCATGGTGCACACGCCGCCGCGCTTGTCGGAATCGCGCGGACCGAGCACCCAGAAGTGGTCGCACTCGAGCGGCAGCAGGCGCTCCGTCAGGCGCGCGTTCAGCACCTTCTCGTGCGCGCGGATCTCCGCGAGGCCGATCTCCTGGGTCACGTACTCGATGGCTGCGCACGTGGCGACCATGCCGGCGTAGTCCTGCAGGCCCGCCTCGAAGCGCCCCGGCGCGTGCTTGTACTCCACGCGATCGAGCCACGTGTCGGCCACCGTGTCGCCGCCGACGACGAAGGGATCGAGCGCGTCAAGCAGCTCGTAGCGTCCGTAGAGCGCGCCCATCGTGGGGCCGCACATCTTGTGGAACGAGCACGCGAGGAAGTCGACCCCGAGCGCGCGCGCGTCGACGGGCCGATGCGGCACGCTCTGGGCCGCGTCCAGCACGAGGATGCCACCCTGCGCGTGGATCCGGTCCGCGATCGCCACGAGCTCCGCGTCGGCGATGGTCGTGCCGTCGAGGTTGCTGGCGTGGCCGAGCGCCACGACCTTCGTGCGCGGGGTGATCGCCGCCAGCGCGTTGTCGACGTTGAACGAACCGTCTTCGTTGAGGTCGAAGAACCGACGGACGGTGAGCGACGGGTCGCCCGTCTCCTTGCGCAGCCGGGCCTCGGCCTCGAGCCAGGGCACCAGGTTGCTGTTGTGCTCGCGCTCGGAGCCCAGCACTTCGTCGCCCGGTTCCAGGCGATAGCCGTGCGCGACGATGTTGAGCGCCTCCGAGGTGTTGCGGGTCCAGACGATCTCGTCCGCGCGCTCGGCGCCGAGCAGGGCGCGCACCGCCTCACGCGCCGCCTCCTCGCGCTCGCGCAGCTCCTCCTGGAACCAGTTGTGGAGGTCATGGGTCCCGAGCGAGCGGCCCCCGCCGCAGGTCGGGAAGCGCTCGTAGTAGCTGAGCAGTGCCTCGATGACGGGCCGCGGCCGGAGCGTCATGCACGTGTTGTTGAGGTAGATCGGGGGCTTGCCGTTCCGGCGGCGCTCGAGGGCCGGAAAGTCGGAGCGGATGGCGGCGAGTCGGGTCGCGTCGAAGGCCATGGGGCGCCATTAGAAGGCCGCCCGGCCGAGGGCGCGATCCTCGCCTGGGCGCCCCCGTCGCGTGTACACGACTGCCGATCCGTCCCCGCGGCAGGGCCCCGCGCGGGCCCGCGGCCGGCGCCGCCGTATTCTGGGGCCCCATGACGCGCCGCCTGCCCCTCACGCTGATGGTCCTGCTCCTCGCGCTCGTCCCGTGCGCGCCCGCGCGCGCCGACGCCACGCCGCCTACCGTCACCGTGCCGAAGGGCATTCCGATCCAGGTCGACGGCAACGTCACCGCCACGGAGTGGGCGAAGGCGACGACGCTCGAGGTCGGCGAGGGCGGCGCGACGCTGAAGGTCGCGCAGTTCCGCGGCACCTTGCTCCTCGCCTTCGAGACGCAGGACGCCTGGATCGAAGGCGACGAGCTGCTGCTGACGTTCCTCGCGGACGGCGCCCCGGAGGACCTGGGCGCGTGGTCGAAGGGCGCGGTCTCGATCCGCTACGAGCCGCTCAAGCACGATCGTGCGCACCTGATCGTCAACCGCAGCGAGGCGATGGCCGTCGTGCCCTACGACGACCAGGTCGTCGCGCGCGGCCGGTTCCCGACCTACGCGTGCAGCGTCGAGCTGGCGCTGCCGCTGGCCTTCCTCGGTCTCGAAGCCGGGAAGGAACGCCCCGTGCGCTTCCAGGTGATCCGCGTGCGGCCGGGCGCGGGGCCGACGATCGCGACATGGCCGGCGGGCTTGGACGTCGGCGCCCGACCCGGCACGCATCCGCCGGACATGAAGCAGAGCGTACGCTGGGGCCGCCTGCTCGGGCTGACGCAGGCCGGCGGACCGGGCGCGATCTCGAAGACCGCGTGGAAGGCCTTGCTGGTGGAGCAAGACGAGATCACGCGGCGCGGCCGCGAGGCGCACGTGCTGATGCGCGAGATGGTCGAAGAGCGCATGAGCTTCCGGAAGCAGAACACGCTCGTCGACGAGCAGATCTTCGGCAACCTCGCGTGGATCGCGGAGCGCGAGCCGCTCGCCGATGTGGACCGGCTGCTGATGGCGAAGGCGCACCGCATGGTCAACCGCTACGACGAAGCGTTGGCCGTGCTCGATGCGTTGGCCGGCGCGCGTCGCAAGGCGACGACGAACCGCGCGCTCTACGAGCGGGCGCTCACGTATCGCGACATGGAACGGTTCACCGACGAGGCGGCCACGTGGGAGCAGCTTGCGCGTAGCGCCGGCATGGCGATGACGCGCCGGCAGTACGAGCTGCAGGCGAAGCAGGCCCGCTCCCTGCTCGAGGCGTGGAACGCCGAAGCCGAGGCGCGCGCACACGACGCGGCGCGCACGGACACGCCGCTGGTGGAGGTCACGACCAACCGCGGCCGCTTCCTGGTCCAGCTCTTCCCCGACGACACGCCCAAGGCCGCCGCCCACTTCCTGTCGATGGTGAAGGAGGGCTTCTACGACGGCCTGCGCTGGCACCGCGCCCTCGCGGGTTACATCGTCCAGGTCGGCGACCCGACGACGAAGGACGGCGACTGCTCGCTGGCCGGCAAGGTCGAGGGCGACCGCAAGGTGGACGTCGAGCAGAACGAGCGGCGCAAGCCCTGGCGCGGCGCCCTCTGCTTCGCCCGCAAGCCCGGGCTGTACTCCAACGGCAGCCACGTCTTCGTCATGACGGGACCGCGTCCGGATCTCGTCGACGACTCCGGCGTGCCCTTCACCCTGTTCGGCTGGGTCGTCTCCGGCATGGACGTCGTCGACCGGCTCGAGTGGTGCGACACCCTGGTGCGCGCGCGCGTGCTGTACGAGCCGCCCGCGAAGGCGAAGCGGGCCGAGGACGGCCAGGACGAGACGCCCGAGGACAAATAGCCGCGGATTCCCGGTCCATGGCGGCAGACGGAGGCCCCCCGACGTTCCCATGAGCATGCAGCGCGTCCCCGCCGCGAGGATCCCGGTCCGCCTGTGCCTGCTGGCGCTCTTGGCGTCGCTGCTCGTGCTGCCGCTCCCGCCGGCGGCCTGGGCCGACGAGGATCCCGCCCCCGAGTCCCCGGGCGCGCGTCTCGCGCGGCTCGAGCGCGACTTCGCCTCGGCGCTCGCCCGACACGATGCCCGCGCCTACGCGGAGCAGCGTCGGATCCTGAGCGAGATCGCCGACCTCGACTCCCCTGCCGCGCAGCTTGCCCTGCGCGACCTGCTGTCGACCCACGGCAGCACCGGCGACCGCATCCGCACGCTCAACCTGCTGCGCGCCGTGGCGCGCCGGGGCCATCCCGAGGACCTCGACGAGGTGATCCGCTACGTGGAGCGCGCGCACGATCCGCTGCTCGTGGCATCGCTGGCCGAGGTCCTGGCGGCGACCCAGCGCGAGAGCGCGCAGAAGCACTTGATGGGCAAGGCCCTCAAGCGGGCGACGCCGCTGGTCCGGGCGCAGATCCTGCCGGCACTCGGCATGATCGGCCGCAAGGACACGTCGCTGGCGATCATCCCCCACCTCAAGTCCGACCATCTCGAGGTGCGTATCGAGGCGATCGGCGCGCTCGGGCTGCTCGGCGACGCGAGCTCGCTCGGGCTCCTGGCCCCGTTCGCGAACCCGGCGGCCGAAGCCGACTGGCGCGTGCGCCGCGCCGTGGTCCGCGCCGTCGGCATGATCGGTCAACAGGTCAAGCCCGACACGGCCCGGCGTGCGCTGGCGATCCTCTTGCGCACCCTGGAGAAGGAGCCGCACGAGCGCGTCATCGAGATGCACGCGCAAGCGCTCGGCATGCTGGGGCTGCCGGGCGCGGTCGAGGCGCTGATTGCCGGCCTCGAGAAGTATGTCGAATCGAACCTGCGCCTCGCCGACGCGTTCGGCAGCGCGCTCCACCGCATCTCCGGCAAGCCACTCGGCATCGACGTCGACCTGTGGAAGAGCTGGTGGACCGTGATGAAGGACCAGCCCTTCGAGCGCGTGGAGCAGGAGGGCGGTGGCGGCACCGCCGCGGGCGTTCGCTACTACGGCTTCCCCGTGCGCTCGAGCAAGGTCGTCTTCGTGCTGGACGTGAGCCGCAGCATGGGCTGGAACGAGCGCCTCGACACGGCCAAGGACGAGCTCAAGCGCACGATCTCGAAGCTGCCCCGCTCGACGCGCTTCAACATCCTCACCTACAGCGACGAGGTGCGCGCCTGGCGCGCGCGGCTCTCGGACGCGAAGCCCTCGAACCTCCGGACGGCGTCGATGTACATCGGACGCCAACGTCCGGACAACGGCACGAACAGCTACGCGGCGCTCGCCGCCGCGTTCCGCGACCAGGATGTCGACACGATCTTCTTCCTCACCGACGGACATCCGACGACGGGTGAGCTGATCGATCCGGATCTCATCCTCGCGGCCGTGCGTTCCTGGAACCGGCACCGCCACGTCCGCCTGCACACGATCGCGCTCATGCGCGGCGAGCCGCCGCCGGCGTTCGCCGGCAAGGAAGACCCGCGCACGGCCTCCGCCTTCATGAAGCGCTTGGCTGAGGAAAACGACGGCCGCTTCCGCGAGATTCGCTAAGCGCTGGTCGGTACCGTGAACACGACAGCGAAGCCGCCATCGTGATCCGCGCCGGGCACGACCCGGTACGCCTCCTGCATCGCGAGCTCGGGATGCGCGGCGGCCATGGCGCGCGTGACGACCTCGTTCTCCTCGGGCTCCAGCGAGCACGTGCTGTAGACGAGGCGGCCGCCCGGGACGAGCAGCGGCAGCGCGGCTTCCAGCAAGCCGCGCTGGATCGTGGCCAGGGCGCCGATGTCCTTCGCCGTGAGCCGCCATCGCGCCTCGACCCGTCGGCGCAGCACGCCGGTGTTCGTGCACGGCGCGTCCACGAGTACCGCGTCGAACGTGCCGGACTCGAACGGCAGCGCGCCGGCGGGCGCGAGGTGGTGCGTCTCGAGCGTGACCGCCCCCATCCGCGGCGCGAGGTCCTTGAGCGCCTCGACCTTCGCGGCGTCGACGTCGGCGGCCACGACGCTGCCGGACTGCATCAAGTCGGCCAGGTGCAGCGTCTTGCCGCCGGGGGCGGCGCACAGATCGAGCACCCGCGCGCCCGGTCCGGCGGCGCACAACGGCGCGACCCGTTGGCTGGTCGGGTCCTGGATCGCCGCGTGTCCGGCCTCGACCTCCGCGAGTACATGCGCCTCGCCGGACGGGACGACGAGGCTGCCGTCCACGGGCCCGGCGCGGACGTCGGCGCCGGCGGCGGCGAGTCGCGCCAAGAGCGCGGCCGCGTCGTCGCGCGCGCGCACGCCGAGCGCGGGGCGCTGGATGCCGGTGCGCAGCAGGTCGATCGCGGGAAGTGTGCCGAACGTCTGGACCCAGCGCTCGACCAACCAGCGTGGCATCGACCAACGCTGCGCGAGGTTCGCGGCCTCGTCCTTGGCGGGGTCGGCGAACACGTCGCGCTTGAAGCGCACGCACGTGCCGTCGGGACGGGGCACGTCGCGGCGCAGCTGTTCCTCCCCGGTGGCCTTGCCCTCGACGGCGCGCAGCGTGCCGCGCAGGACGCCGTTGACGAAGCCGGCGCGCTTCGGCCCCGAGCGGCCGCGCGCCCAGCCGACGGCGTGATCGACGGCCGCGTGCGCAGGCACGCGGTCGAGGTAGAGCACCTGGTAGAGCCCGAGGCGCACCGCTGTGCGCACGCCGGCGTTCAAGGCGCGCAGGGGGCGCGACGCGAAGCGCTCGAGGATCTTGTCCAGAGTGCCAAGCTGACGGATGGGCCCGTAGACGAGCTCCGTCAGGAGGCCGCGTTCACGCGGATCGGAGAGCGCGGCGCGACGCTGGGCCAGCGGCTCGCGCACGAACGCGCGGGTCTTGTCCCACTCGAGCAGGAGGTCGGCGGCGTGGTCGCGGGCGCTCGGCATCTCGTGGCTTGTACCGCCGCGGGCGGGGGTTGGCGCCCCGGGGCCGAAGGCCGGCGGGGTCAGCGCCCGAAGAGCGGTCGCAGGAAGGCGAGGGACGCGGCGGCCGTGGAGGGCGCCGTCGCGGAGTGGCGCGAGAGCTCGACCTCGAGCGGGCCCTCGAAGCCGATGTCCGCGACCGCCGCGGCCACGCGGGGCCAGTCGACCTCGCCCTCGCCGAACATCAGGTGGTCGTGCACCCCGGCGCGGTGGTCGTCGAGCTGGAGCACGAAGAGGTCGTCGGCGTGGGTCCGGATCACGTCGGCGGGATCGCCCGCCCGTGTGGCGAGGGTGTGTCCCACGTCCAACGTCAAGCCGAGCGCGTCGTGCGCCACCGCGTCGCGAAGCGCCGGCCACTCTGCGGCGCGCTCGATGAGCATGCCGGGCTCGGGCTCGAAGCCGATCCGCACGCCGACCTGTGCCGCGTACGCGCAAACGGTACGCAAGCCCTCGACCAGCCGCGCGTGGGCGTCGGCGAAGGAGAGACCCTCCGGCGGCGTCCCGGCCCAGAGGCTCACGACGGGCGCGCCGAGCGCCTCCGCCATGTCGATCGCGCGGCACAAGAGCTCGACGCGACGATGCGCTTCCTGCGGCGGGTCCAGCAGCGTCGGCCGGTGCTTCCGTGCGGGGTCGAGCACGAATCGCGCGCCCGTCTCGAGCACGATGCCGAGCCCGTGCTCTTCGAGCAGCCCGCGGAACGAAGCAAGCGCCGCGTCGTCGACGCGAAAGGGGTCGAGGTGGTGAACGTCGGGCGTGAGCGCGAGCCCGTCGTAGCCAAGCTCCGCGAGGATGCGCACGGCGTCCTCGATGCGGTGGAAGGCGAAGCCGTTCGAGTTGTAGTAGAGGCCCGCCACGCCGGGAGGACTCCTACTTGGAGCGGATGTCCTTCCGCAGGACGCTACGCAGCTTGTCGACCTTGCCGATCAGCCCCCGGCCCTCGCGGCTGAAGTAGTGGCTGGCGACGCGGTCCTGCGGCCAGTCCTGGTTCTCCGGCATCATCACTTCGATCTCGCCCCAGTAGTCGTTGAGCTGGGCGAGCAGGTCGTTGGCCTCGCGCATGAGCTGCTGCCACATGTCGGGGTCGCTCTCCTTGACCTGCAGCGCGTCGTCGTAGAGCCCGGCCGCCTTCTCGTAGATGGGCTTCATCTTCTTGACGATCTCGCGCCCCTTCGAGAACAGCTCGTTGTCGATCCGCGGCGCCGGCATCTCCTTCGGGCCCTCGTCCGCCTTGGGCGTCGGGGTCTCGGGCTGCACGACCGGCGTGTTGAGACCGCTCGGCTTGTCGGTCTTCTCCTTCTTGCCGCTGAGCGCGATGAACGCGACCACGGCGCCGACGACGAGGACGATGGCGATCGCCATGGCCGGCCCGTTGCCGGCCGGCGCCGGCGCGCGACCGTAGCCGCCGCCGCCGCGCGAGCTGCTGCTGCGGGATCCACCGCTGCGCGAGCCGCCGCTGCGCGAACCGCCGCCGCGGGAGCCGCCGCTGCGGGAGCCGCCGCGGGAACTGGAACCACTGCGGGAGCTGTAGCGGGAACGTGCCATGGGAAGCCCTCCTGGACGCGGGGCGCGCCGAACAGGGGCAAGGTTGTATCACGGCACGCGGCGCCTGCCGTGGGCCGCGTAGGCGGGACACACGCCCTCGCGAATACCCCCCTGCGTTGCGCCCCGAGAGGCCCCGTGGTGAAATCCTGCGTTCCAGAACACACCCGCCACCCGTTCGCACGGGCCGTCCGATCCGGGGCGCGAATCGCGACCCCCTCACCCCCACCCCGCTGAGACCCCTCGCCATGGATACAAACCCCGAGGCCAACGAGCACGCCGATCCCCTCAAGCCCACCGAGGCGACTCCGGAGGAGGTGACGAGCCCCGAGGCCGCGGCGCCCGAGACGCCGCCCGCCGAGGCGCACGCTGCACCGGCGGAGGGGAGCGAACCCGAGGTCGAGTCGACGCCCGCGGCCGACGCACCGGTAGCGGACGCGGCGGACGCGGCGGATGTGCCGCCGAGCGATGAGACGCCGCCCGTCGAAGCGGCCGCGCCGGCGGAGAGCGAAGGGACGGACGCAGAGACCCCTGCGGCCGAGGCCCCGGCAGGCGAGGCAACCGACGGCGACGCGCCGGAAGGCGCGCAGGCGTCGGGCGAAGAAGGTGCCGCATCCGCTGACGCGGGAGCGCCGACGCCGGCCCCCAAGCCCGCGGCGAAGAAGAAGCCGAAGAAGAAGCGTCGTCCGCCGCCGCGCGCGCCGGAGCCGCCGCTTCCGCCCGAGCTCAAGGCGGAAGCCGCCGCCGCGGCCCGCGCAAAGATCGTCAAGGCGGGCAAGGGTCGCGCCGACGCGACGAACGCTGCGCTCGACATGCTGGCCGAAGGGCTGTCGATTCCCTACGTCGCGCGATTCCGCAGGCACGCCACGTCGGGGCTCGACGAGCGACGCCTCCGCAACCTGCGCGACGCCTACCACGACGTCCTCGTCCTCGAGGAACGCCGCGTTGCCATCCGCCGGATCCTCGACGAGCGCGGTGCGCTGACGGACGAGGCGGCCACGTCGCTCGGGCGCGCGAAGACCGTCGGCGAGATGGAAGACCTCGCCGCGCCCTACCTGCCGGTCGTCGCCTCGCGCGCCACGGTTGCGCGCGGTCAGGGCCTGCAGCCGCTGGCCGACGCCGTCCGCACGACGACGGACGAGGGCCCGCTGAGCGAGGTCGCCAAGCCGTTCCTGCCCGCGGACGCCGAGGGTCCGGTCATCGACCAGGCGCTGGCCGCCGCGCGCGACATCGTGGCGGAAGAGCTCTGCCTCGTGCCGTCGGTCCGCGCCGAGCTGCGCTCGCTGTACCGCAAGGAGGGGCGCCTCAAGGTCGCGCTGCGCTCGGAGCGCAAGGGCGACGCCGGGCGCCACGCCTCGCTCGTCGGCTTCGAGCAGCTGGCTTCCAAGGTGCCGCCGATGAAGCTGCTCTCGATCCGGCGCGGCGAGAAGGACCGCGTGCTCGTGAGCACGATCGAGCCGCCCGAGGAGAAGGCGCTCGCCATCGTCCACACGCACGCCGCTCCGGACGGCCACGCCCACGCGGGCTTCCTGCGCGCCGCGGCCGAGGACGGCTACCGCCGCATCCTGAAGCCGATCCTGCAGAACGAGCTTCGCCTCGACCTCAAGCGCAAGGCCGACGAACAGGCGATCGAGACCTTCGAGCGCAACTTCCGCAACCTCCTGCTCGGCCCCTACGCCGGCCCGCGCCGCGTCATGGGCATCCGGCCCGACGTGACCGGCGGGCACCGCTGGTGCGCCGTGGATGCCGAGGGGCTGCCCGTCGGCTCCGGCCAGCTGCCGCATGAGCCGACCGCCGGCCGCGAGGCGTGCCTGGCGGAGCTCGTGGACAAGCTCAAGACCTACGAGTGCTCGGCCGTCGCGGTCGGGCGCACGGGCGGGCGCGCCGAGGCGATGTCGCTTGCGCAGGAAGCGTCGCAGGGCTTCGGCGACGGCTTCGAGGTCGTCGAGGTCGCCGACGGCGGAACGCGCGTGCTCGAGGCGATGGGCAAGCTCGAGTACGACGACCGGCCGGAAGTCGCGGCCGAGTGCCGCGGCGCCATGTCGCTCGCGCGCCGGTTCCAGGACCCGCTCTCCGAGCTCGTCTCGATCGACGCAAAGGCGCTCGGGCTCGGCCCCCACATGCACGACGTGCACCAGGGCCGTCTGCGCACGATGCTCGACGACGTGCTCGCCTCGTGTGTCGCGTTCGCCGGCCCCGATGCGAACACCGCGAACGCCGACGTACTGGCCCATGTGCCCGGGTTCACGCGGAAGGCCGCACAGGGGCTCGTCGCATGGCGTGATGCGGGCGGGCGGCTCGAGGAGAAGGCCCAGGTCGCGGCGGTCGACGGCGTCGGCCCCGAGATCGCCGAGCAGGCCGTCGGCTTCCTGCGCATCCCGCGTGCCGCCGACCCGCGCGACCGCACCCAGCTGCATCCGTCGCAGTACGGGCTGGCCGAGTCGATCGCCGCCAGCGTCGACGCGGACATCGCGACACTCTTCTCCGATCCGCGCGCGCGCAGCCAGGTGAAGCTCGACGCGCTCACGGACGCCGACACGGACATTCACACGCTGCGCTACGTGCTCTACCAAGCAACGGCCGGCGACGAGGATCCGCGACCGGAGTTCGATCATCCCATTCCGCCGCCGCCCGAGATCACGCTGAAGACCCTGCAGCCGGGTCTGGTGCTGCAGGGCCGCGTCATCCGCACCGCGCCCTTCGGCGTCTTCATCGACGTCGGGCTCGGCTGCGATGCCCTCATCCCCACCGGCCACATCGGCGATCGACCGGGACTGGAGCAAGCCCAGGTGGCTCCGGTCGGTGCCGTGGTCAACGCGCAAGTGCTGGACGTCGAGCCGGGCAAGAAGAAGCTCACGCTCAGCATGCGTCGCGACGCCGGTCCCCGGGGCGGCGGCCCGCGGGGCCGCGGTCCTCAGCGGGGACGCGGACCGCGCCGTGGCGAGGGCCGTCCCGACCGGGGCGGCGGACCGCGCGGGCAGGGGCGTGGTCAGGGCCGTGGGCGTGGCGAGCGCGCGGGCGCAGGTGCCGGCGGCGGACCGCGAGGTCGTGGCCAGGGCGACCGGCCCGGCGGTGGCGGCGGGCCTCGGCGCAAGGGCCGCCCCCAGAAGGGCGGCGCGCGCAAGGCGGGTCGCTACGACGGCAAGGGGTTCTCGATCTTCGACCGACGAGGGGGTCGCGACGACCGCCGCAAGGGCGGGCCGCGCACGATCAGCCTCAAGCCGGACGATCCCAAGGACGCGCCCGAGGCCGAGGTCGTCGACGAGAAGAACCTCACCCCCGAAGAGCTCATGCAGAAGAAGCTCGACGAGATGCGCCGCAAGCTCGAAGGCAAGTAGACAACTCGGTGTCAGGACACTTTTCGCGCACTTGGGTCCAAGTGCGCGAAGAGTGTCCTGACACGTTCTTGGCTACTTGCCCTTGTCTTTGGCGAACTTGCGCCAGTAGTCCTTCTGCTCCTCGATCTTCTTGATCCGCTCCAGGGACTTGAGGGCGGCGTCGCGCACACCGGGGTGCGGGTCGTCGACGAGGCGTGCGAGCTCGGCGATCGTGTCTTTCGTGTAGAGCGTGCCCATGGCCCGCGCCACCTTGCTGCGGATGCTGCTGTCCTGATGCCGCAGCAAGCGATGCCAAAGCGGCATGTCGTCCGTCGACGAGCGCTGGTTCAGGTGGTTGATCGCAATCTGCGCCCCCGTCGTGTCGCCGCGCACGAGACAGCGC
Organism: Planctomycetota bacterium; assembly: GCA_030066775.1. Taxonomy (GTDB): domain Bacteria; phylum Planctomycetota; class PLA2; order PLA2; family JAEUHO01; genus JASJAY01. The sequence continues at coordinate 2,647 of JASJAY010000054.1, read as the reverse complement.
TCGATGTGCGCCTTCTGGCGATCGGCCAGGGGCTCGCCCGGCGCCAGGTCGCGGTTGAAGTGCGCGTCGAAGGAGCGCGCAACCGGTCCCGGCAGGTCCTTGTCGAGCGCGCGCACGAAGGCGTCGTAGGTCGCTGCGTCCGCGGGCAGGTAGCGGAGCTGGTATTGCGTCGCCGTCGTGAACTGGTCCTTGTCCTCGAGGTCGAAGGCGGCCTGGACCGCCTTCAGCGTGCGCCGCTCGGCCGCCGTGGCCTCCATGAGCATGTTGCGAATGACGATGCTGTACGCGTCCCGCCCGCGCTCGAGTTCCTTGAGCGCGAAGTTCGCCACCGCATCGCGGCCTCCCTGGAGGAACGTAGGCAAGAGACACAGCCCGAACCCCGCACTGCGCTGATCGTCCGTGGTCCACGACGACCAGCTGTCCTGGAGGATCGCGACGCCGACGGGGACGCCGGCTGCCGTACGGGCGAACTTCTGGGGGAGGATCTTGGCGATCGACTCGGGCACGGCTTCGGGCGTCGTCCGGACGACCTCGAAGAAGAGGCGGCGCGTGCTGGACGCCGCGAAGATCCGGTAGAAGACCGGGGTCGCGTCGTTGCCCAGTCGTGTCGTGATGCGCCCGCCCCGCGAGGTGCTACGTACCTCCGTCGCCCTCGCGTACGCCATCATCTTCGTCATCGCGGCACGACTCCACACGAGGTCGGCGATGCCGGGGTGCTGCTGCAGACCCTGGAACAACGGCTCGACGAGTTCCTGTCGCGCGTCGGCCTCGGCCAAGGGTGCGAGCAGCGTCTCGGCCGCGCCCGTCCAGCGGCGAGCCGCTTCACGCATGGCGCGCGCACGGACGCGCTCGACCTTTGCCTCCGTGGCCCAGCCCAAGAGCTCGATGTGCGCGCGCTGCGGCTCCGGCGTCACCTCGGTGAACGTCTTTAGCAGGTTGGCGCCGCTTCCGCTTGTCGCGCTACCGATCACGGCGCGCAGGAGATCAACCGCCGCCGGGTTGTCCTTGTACGTGTACGACACGTTCTGCTGCAGCGCCCGCATCACGTACGACCAGTCCAGGCGTCCGGCGACGGCGTCCCGGGCCGGGTTGATATCGGTGCCCTCCGAAGCGTGGCGAAGCGCGTGAAGCAACGAGCTGGTCCACCGCTGGAGCTCGCTCACGTTGTTCTGGCTCTTGCCGATCAGCTCGGCGTAGAGCCGCCAGAGCTGCGTCCGGTCCAGTCCCTCCTGGCCCGCCCGCGCCAGCGCCTCGTCGCGAACGTGCCGGTTGTCACTGAGGATCCAGCGCTGCATCTCCTCCGTGGTGACCTGGCCGCGCTTGGGGTGCAGCGCGGCAACGGCGTGCGTGCGCCGAAGGAACTGCGCGTCCGCGTCATCCACGAGCGCTTTCAAGCGACCGAGGAGCTCGGCCGGCACGTCGGTGTCCATCCCCCAGCGCACGAGGTCCGCGAGGGCCGGCTCCGTGGTCTTGTCCTGGTCGAGGAACTCGCGCACGAGGTCTAGGCGGCTCGTCGCGGCGGCGGTGAGCATGCGCGCACCGAGTCGCTCGTCGCCGCGAAGGGTCTGACGGATCGCGAGCCGTGTCGACGCGTCACCCTCCAACACCCGACTCACCTGACCCGCGTTGTCGGACCAGCCCGTCGCGACGATCAAGGCCTCGGGCGGAGGCACGTGCCCGAGGCGGAAGATCAGTCGACTGGCGGCGGTCGCGAGCGTGCGGTTCGTCGAGGCCGCGTGCGCGCGCAGCGCGGCAACGGCCGGCTCGCCGATGGTGAGCAGTTCCTGCTCGGCGGCGTTGCGCACCTTGAACTCGCTGTGACCCGCGCCGAGCTTGAGGACGAGGTCGATCACCTTGGCCTGGAACTCGGGGCTGTACTGATATCGGAGGTACCACTCGCCGAAGGACTCCTTGAGGTCCTGCCCCGTCCACTCCTCGAGCCGCTTCTGCGCCTCGGCGAGAAGCTGCGACTCGGAGGCAAACTCCTTCGTCAGGCGCTCGAGGGCCTTGATGCCCTCTTCTGTCTTGCCCATGCGCTGCAGGACGACGCCCAGTCGATACAGCGCGCGCGCGCGGATCTTCGTGCTGCCTTCCGCCGCGAGCGCGGCCTGGTACTTCGCGGAGGCCTTGTCGAGCGCGCCGGCGCCGGTCTCGAGCCACCAGCCCTCGCGGAACAGGCGCGCCGCGGCGCTGTCTTCGCCGTTCGGCTCTTCGGCAACGGCCGGGACGGCGAGCGTCGCGAGCAACAGGACCAGGGTGAACGAACGAATGGCGCGCATGGCGGGTCTCCTTCGAGGCTTCGAGTGTGCCTCTCCGACGACCGCCGGCTGCTAGAACGTCGTTAGACAACCGACAGATAGGTGTCAGGACACTTTTCGCGCACGTGATCCAGCGGTGCGCAGCAGACGGCGTGGCGTTCCTACGTGCGCGAAAAGTGTCCTGACACCGTTTTGTCGGTCAGATGTGGATCTGGCCCTTGGCGAAGAGGACGGCGTCGCCGGCGAGCTCGACGCGGTCGCCCTTGACGGTGCAGAGGATGTCGCCGCCGCGCTCGGAGATCTGGCGGGCGCGCAGGGGGTTCTTGACGAGGCGCTCGGCCCAGTAGGGCGCCGAGGTGCAGTGCGCGGAGCCGGTGACGGGATCCTCG
>JASJAY010000190.1 GCA_030066775.1 Planctomycetota bacterium | reverse complement strand
CGTAGAGCCGGACGGCGTCGGGGAACGCGGGGCGGAACAGCATGCGCCGGCGCTGCTTCGGTCGCGACGGCGGATGCCGCAGGAGCCGCAAGAGCCAGAGCATGTCGCGCATCCGCGCCGTGGCGTGCTTGGGCACGCTCATGCGCAGCGCGATGGGGCGGAAGGTCGACTCGACGTGGTCGAGGAAGCCGTGGAAGCCGATGTGCGTGCCCGGATCCCAGCTCCGCAGCAGCCAGGGGCCGAAGAGCACGGCGAGCGCCAGGCCCTCGGAGGCGCCGTGCGCGGCCATGCCGTACTGGTCTGCCGCGCCTAGGAGGTTCCAGGTCGCGTGCGCGACGGGGATGTCCTCGGGCTCGCCTTGCGAGGCCTCTTCGTGCGTGCCGCCCGCTTCGGTCGGCCACTCGACCGGCTCGTCCAGCGCGCTCGAGAGCTCCGGCAGCCAGACGTGCAGCACGCCGAGCCCGTAGAGCGCTTGCATGGTGGCGTAGCCGCGCCCGCGCGAGAGGATCTTGACCAGCTCGATGAAGAGGCGCGCCTGACTGGCGTGTTCCAGGGCGGCCGCGTTCTCGCGGATGGCGGCTTCCAGCCCGGGCTCGAGCTTGTAGTCCATGCGATGCGCGAAGTGCACGGCGCGCAGCATGCGGACCGGGTCCTCTTCGATGCGCACGGCGGGCTCGCCGATGGCGCGGATGACGCCGGCGTCCATGTCCTCGAGGCCGCCGACGTAGTCGATCACGGCGCCGCGGACGGGGTCGTAGAAGAGGGCGTTGATGGTGAAGTCACGCCGGTGGGCGTCCTCCGGTGCGGTCCCGAAGATGTTCTCTACGGACTCGCGCCAGTCGCGCCGGCGGCGGCCGGAGCCCTCGTCGGTGTCGGGGCCCGGCTCGGGCAGCGGACGGTACTTGGGATCGCCGCGGAACGTGGCGGTCTCGATCACGTGATCGCCGGGGAAGCGCACGTGGACGAGCCGGAAGCGGCGACCGATCACACGGGCGCTGCGGAAGAGGCGCTTGATGCGGTTGGGGTAGGCGTCCGTGGCGACGTCGAAGTCCTTGGGCTCCAGGCCGGCCAGGAGGTCGCGGACGCAGCCGCCGACGAGGTAGGCCTCGTGCCCGTTCTGCTGCAGCCGCTTGACGACGAACACGGCCTGCTCGTCGAGGACCTCGCGCGGCATCTGGACCCGCTTGACGGCCGGCGGCAGCTCTGCGTAAGGGGGGAGGTCGCCCCCGTCACCGGCGCCGTTGCGCTCCTGGGCCTCCGTGTCGCGATGCATCGCCGTATCGTAGGCGCCCCCGGGGTCGGCGCCTCGATCGGGATGGCCGCTTTGCCGCGCTGCGGGCCCGTTCTATCCTCCCTCCATGCGCATGCCCGTCCTCCTCGCCTGCTCGCTGGCCGCGGCCCTCGTCCTGGCCGGGTGCTCCAGCGTCCGATCGCTCACGGACGCGCGGGACGCAGCGGGACCGCCGCTCGGCGAGGCCGAGGCGTCCCTGGTCCGGGGGCAGGTCGAGACCGCGCTGAAGGAGAAGCGCTTCGCCGACGCGTGGAACCAGGAGATCGAGCTCGGCGCGTCGCGCGAGCGCTTCGAGGCGATCGCCATCGCGGCGCTCGAGGACGACGACGGCGACGCCGAGGACATGTTCGAACAGCTGCGCGCGAAGTACGGCGGGCTCTCCGAGGACGCCCGGCTGCGGGTCGACGACCTCGTCCGCGAGCGCATGTCCGAGGGACGCTTCGAGCTCGCCGCGGAGCTCGCGATCACCGCCGCGGACGACGCGCCGACCTACGCGCACGCCTTCCGCGTCTACGAGGGCACCCCGGCGCGCAAGGCCGCCGACGTGCTCCAGGTGATCCAGGAGGCGCGCGCCGAGGCCCAGGCCGACGAAGGCAAGTAGCCTGCGCCGGGCGGGGCGTCTCGCCCCCCGTAGAGCGAAAGCCCGGCGGTGTGGTACCTCTGCTCCGCAGGGGATGTCGATAGGGAGGCTTTCGTGGCCGTGATCCGCATGGCGGTGGCCGGCGCCGGTGACTGGGGGCGCAACCACGTCCGCGCGCTCGCATCGCTCTCGGGCGTGTCGCTCGACTGGGTGATCGATCCCAGCGAGGCGCGCCGCGAGGACGCGAAGCGATTGGCACCGGGTGCGCGCGTCGTGGCCGATGCCGACGAGGCCTTCGCGGATCCGAAGCTCGACGCCGTCGTCATCGCGAGCCCCGGCTCGACCCATGGGGAGGTCGCGCGCCAGGCCATCCGCGCGAAGAAGCACCTGCTCGTGGAGAAGCCGCTGGCCACGACGTCGGCGGTCGCCAGGGATCTGGTGCGCCGCGCCGACCGCGCGGGCGTGCTGCTCGGCGTCGGTCACCTGCTCCTGTTCCACCCGGCCGTGCGCTCGCTCAAGCGGGCGGTCGACAAGGGCCGCCTGGGCCCGATCCGCTACATCCACTGCCAGCGCACCAACCTCGGTCGCATCCGGCACGACGAGGGCGCCCTGCTCTCGCTCGCGCCCCACGACCTCAGCGTGATGGTGCACCTCCTGGGCGCTTGGCCGATCGGCGTGTCGGCGCGTGGCGCCGTCGTCGCGCAGCCCGAGCTCGAAGACGTGGTGTTCCTCGTGCTGCGCTTCCCCGACGGCCAGCTCGGGCACGTGCACCTGTCCTGGCTCGACCCGTTGAAGGTGCGCTGCGTGAGCGTGGTGGGGGAGCGCGCCATGGCCGTCTTCGACGACATGGCGCCGGACGACAAGCTCAAGCTCATCCGGCCCCGGGGGCCGAAGCCCGGCGCCGACCGCGTCATCAGCCGACTGCCCTGCAGCCCGCGGGAGCCCCTCAAAGAGGAGCTCCGCGCCTTCGTCAAGAGCGTCCGCACGGGAGCGCCGTTCCTGCCGACGGGGCAGGACGGGGCCAACGTCGTGCGGATCCTCGAGGCCGCGGAGCGCTCGATGGCCGAGGCCGGTCGGGAGATCCGCGTGAGGATCCGGTGACGCCGGGCGCGCCCGTCTGGGCTCTCCTGGGCATCGGCGCCGCTGTGGGCGAGTTTTTGTAAAGGAGCCGTAGGCCCCAAGAGGGACAATCCCGCCACCGATGGAAGGCCCCACCGAACGCACCGAGCTCGACGCCGCGCCGGACGCCGCGGCGTCCATCCCCGCGCCCACGCCCGCCGCGCCGCCGCAGGCGCCCGTCCCGCTCATGGATCCGAAGCGGACCTACGCCGCCTGGGGTCCCGCTGCCGAGGAGGAGGTGCAGGCGATCCTGCGCAGCCATGCGTACGTGAAGGGGCGCCACGTGGCCGGGCTCGAGGCCGAGATCGCCTCGTTCGTCGGGACGGATCACGCGATCGCCGTCGACAGCGGCACCGACGCGCTCTACCTCGTCCTGCGCGCCGTCCTCGAAGGGCGCCCCGCGGGCGCGCGCGAGGTGATCCTGCCCACGTTCACCTTCGTGGCCACGGCCAGCGCCGTCGTGAACGCGGGCGGCACGCCCGTGTTCGCCGACGTGGACCTCGAGACCTACAACCTGAGCGTCGACACGGTGCTTCCGCACCTCGGCGCCCGGACCGCCGCCATCGTGCCCGTGCACCTCTTCGGCAACCCCGTCGACATGGCGGCCCTGCGGCGCGGCCTCGATGCGGGCCGTGCCAAGCTCAATGGCGACGACCCGGGCGACGTCTTCCTGCTGGAGGATGCGGCCCAGGCGATCGCGGCGTCCGTGGACGGCGTGCGCGCCGGCGCGCTGGGCGATGCCGCGACGTTCTCGTTCTACCCGTCGAAGAACCTCGGTGCCGCAGGCGACGGCGGCATGGTCACGACCTCCTCGGAGAAGCTGGCCCACACCGTTCGTGCGCTGCGCGATCACGGGCAGACGAAGAAGCTCTACGACCACAGCTGGATCGGCACGAACAGCCGCATGGACGAGATCCAGGCGGCCGTCCTCCGCGCCAAGCTGCCGCACCTCATGACCTGGACCGCGCAGCGCCAGGCGATTGCCGCGCGCTACGACGAGGCGTTCGCCGACGCGCCGCTCGGGCTCCAGCAGATCGACGCGGGGACGCACGCCGTCTACCACCTCTACACCGTCCGCATCGAGGATCCGGACGCACCGGGTGCGCCGGACCTCCGCGATCGCGTGCGGGCCGCGCTCGGCGAGGCCGGGATCGGGGCGGGCGTGTACTACCCGATGCCGCTCCACCGCCAGAGCTGCTTCCACGCCTTCGGTGTGAGCGACTGCCCGAACGCCGATCGCCTCTCGGCGACGGTGCTCTCGTTGCCCTGCTTCCCCGGCCTGCGTCCGGACGAACAGGAGCGGGCGATCGAGGCCCTCCTCGCCGCGCTCGACTGAGCACGACATCCGCCCACGCGTGGCGGGCCCAGGACGCTCGTGCGCAGGACGTTCACTTTCTTCGACGATCGACGTCGAATTCGGGTCGGAGAGCCCGATTTCTAGGGCCTCGCGTCTCGGGCACACGCCGTGCAACGCTGCGGGCATGGTGGAAAGCCGGGCACGACAACCCGAGCGACGGCAGGACCGTCGCCTCCCGATCCGTGCGCGCGTGCGCATTGCGCCGCGCCAGGGACCGGGGTTCCTCACGGCCGAGCTCGTGGATGTGAGCGCGGGGGGGCTGCGTGCCCGCACGCCCCCGCCGCTCATTCATCGCACGGGGACGGAGGTCGAGGTCGAGATCCGGGTGCAGGGCGACGCCGACGTGCAGCCCTTGCCCGAGGTCAGCCTGCGCGGCTCCGCGGTGATCGTCCGCATCGAGCGCGGTCCCGAGGGCCAGACCCTCGACGCCGCCATGCGCTTCACCGGCCCGCTCGACATGCGCGAGCCCTTCGACAAGCTGCTCGTCTTCTGATCACGGCGCCACGAGCGCCCTCAGTCCGCGCGACCCCACAGCACCCACGCTGCCCAGTGCATGGGGTGCCGCCACTTCGGCTGGGCCCGGATGTGTGCCTGGGCATCTCGTAACGCCTCGGCCGCCGAGCGCGCGGGCCGACCGTCGCGGGGACGCCAGCGGCGGTAGAACTCGATCATCAGCGCACGCGTCGCGTCGTCCGGCACCGCCCACAGGCTGACCAGCACACGTGGGGCCCCCGCGTACATGAATGCGCGCGTGAACCCGATCAGACCCTCGCCTTCGTAGACGGCGCCTGCGCCCGTGTAGCACGCGGACGCCACGACGAGGTCGGCGGGGATCCGCATCTCGAACACCTCGAGGGCGGTCAGGTCGCCGTCGTTGTGTTCGTCCGCCGCCAGCGCGATGTGCGCCTGCAAGGGTCGGCGTCGATCGAGCCGTCCGTGTGCTGCGAGATGCAGGGCACGCAAGCGCTTGTCGCCCCGCGCTGCGAGGGCTGCGCGCAGGCGCGACTCGGTAGCAGCCTCGCGAAGGAAGACATCGTCTGTGATCGCTCGCGCCTCGGCACCGGATCCCTCGAGCCGAGCGTGACCGCGATGCGCTTCGTACGCCGGATCCGCGAGTGCGAGCACGCCTTCCCCTGGCTGCTCGTCCTGGTTCCGGAGGAGGCGGTAGGTCGTGGCGGACGGGATGTGCACCAGCGTCCGGTCCGGGAACCAGATCCGGAACGGCAGGCGGTGGAGGCATCCGGCCGGCGAGATCAGGACGCGCTGGATCTGCTGCTTCAGACCGAGGGGATCGACGAGCTGCTTTCGCAGTGCCGACATGGCGGGCAGCGGATCGATCGTCGCCTCGTCGAAGCGCAGCGCGGCACACGCCTCTTCGATGGGCCGGCGTGCACCCAACGCGTGGATGTCTGCGCCTTGACGGGTGACGACCACTGCATAGATGCGCTTCTCCGCGAAGCCGTACAGGATCATTGCGTCGCCGTCGTCCAGTACCTGCTGAATCGCCTCCAGGGTCGCCGGTTGGGGGTAGAGGAGATCGGCTGCCACCTGGGCCTTGCGGTCCCGCTGGATCGCCTCCACGGCCAGTAGCGTCTTCGCGCGAAGGGCATGGTGGGCCCGGGCGAGCTTCCCGCGCGTGCGCCGGTCCGCATTCGTGCGCACGGCGTCGAGGTATGCATGTCGCGCGAGGGCTTCGGCGGAGCGGGCCCGGTCGAGGCGCTCCCGGAGCGGTGCGGGGACGCCCGCGCGCATGAGCTCGTCGCGTGCTTCCAACCCCTCGAGCAGCGCACCGGCACGTCCGCTCTCGAGAAACGAGACGAAGCGCGCGGCCGCGTTCTCGTCCGCCGCCGCCTCCATGCCCACCTGGAAGGGGGTGAGATGGCGAGCGCGAATGGTGGCGCTCTGGGCCGCCGCGAGTCCCGTGAGGATCCGGCGGCTGGTGACGATGGCCTCCGTCGCGGCCTCCATGGCCTGCACGTTGTGACCCTGTCGATGTCGCGCCCACGACTCGGCGGCCCAGGTCTCGGAGACGAGACGTGTGTCGTCCAGCTCCTCCGCCCGGGCCCGCGCTTCAGCCAGCTGCGCGAGGGCCGCTTCCGGGCGCCCGGACCGGCTGAGGGCGACGGCCAGAGTGACCATCGCGTGCGCAGCGCCGTCGCGGTCCGCCAGCGCCTCCAGGCGTTCGAGCGCAGGACGTAGCACCGCCTCGGCTTCGGCGAAGCGTTCCTGTCGAACGTACACGCTTGCCAGCGCTGCGCGGATGCGTTCGCGCAGCCATGCATGGCGCTCATCCAGCTCGATTGCGAGGGAAGCTTCGTACGCCTTCTCGGCGGACTCGTAGTCTTCGTCGCGCTCGTAGGCGCTGGCCAGCGATGCGATCGTCCGCACGCGTTCAGCGGGCGGGCCGCCGTCCGCGAGCAGCTTCTCCGCCGCCTCGAGCAGGGACTCCGCCCGCTGGACGTCGCCGAGTCGCGTGTAGACCTGGCCCAGGGTCTGCAGCGACCGGCACTCGCCCAACGGGTCGCGGATCCGGGGATCGGGATTGCGTTTCGCGGCGAGCGCTCGCTCGAGCGTCTCGATGGCGGCGGGGTACTCCCCGAGCTGGAAGTACGCGAGGCCGGCGTTGTGGAGTGACTTGCCGAGCGAGCGCGTTGCGCCACGGGCTGCGTAGACCCGGGCCGCTGCGCGATGCGCGCGGAGCGCCTGCCGCGAATCGCC
>JASJAY010000189.1 GCA_030066775.1 Planctomycetota bacterium | reverse complement strand
CGTCGGCGCCCCCGACGAGAGCGAAGACGCGCCCCCCGAGCCCAAGGAGCGGGTCGCGCCGCCCATGGGACCCGGCGGCATGGTCTACGTGCCGGGCGGACGCGCGGTGGTGGGCACGCTCAACAAGCGCATCATCGATCTCACCCGCGGTCGCGACCAGGACGTGCTGCAGCTCTTCCTGCTCGAGACGCCCCAGCACCGCCCGCTGCTCGGCGGCTTCTTCCTCGACCGGTACGAGGTCACCAACGCCCAGTACTACAAGTTCCTGCAGTCCACGGCCGTCACGACCTACGACACCACGGCCGGCACCCTCGGCACCATCGACGAGATCGCGGCTTCGGTGCTGCGGCTCAGCCCGAGCGAGCGCAAGGCGCGCGACATCCTCTACTGGCGCCAGCTCTACTTCGCCAACAAGGAGGCCCTCTGGGAGGCCTTCGGCAAGATCAACGTCGCCGAGGGCAAGACCAAGCTCGACGAGCTGAAGTTCCTGCGCGGTGACGGCACCGTCGACGAGAACCGCACGGCCGAGAAGTTCCGCTTCGAGTCGCTCCCGCGCGGCATCACGCTGACCTTCTACAACCGCCGCCCGCCCTTCAACTGGGACGGCATCAAGCCGATCGTCGGCGAGTGGAACCACCCCGTCCGCGACGTCTCGTACCTCGACGCGCAGCGCTTCGCGGAGTGGGCCGGCAAGCACATCCCGACCGAGAAGGAGTGGGAGTACGCCGCCCGCGGCCCCCAGGGCCTGCAGTTCCCCTGGGGCAACGACCTCCCGACCGAGAAGGAGGCGGCCAAGCAGCGCGGCAACTGGGGCGCGAACTACATCAGCCAGCGCACCTACGTGCCCGTCAGCGTGCCCGTGGACGCGATCCCCGGCAGCGCCTCCTGGTGCGGCGCCTACCACCTGGTCGGCAACGTGGCCGAGTGGACCAGCAGCTGGTTCAAGTCCTATCCGGGCTACCGCCGTAACTCGAAGTGGAACAACCGCCTCGGCGAGACGATCAAGATCGTGCGCGGCAGCCACGCGGAGTCGCGCGAGATCCTCGTGCTGCGCCCGGCCGCGCGCAACTTCATCGGCTCCGGCCCGAAGGCGCCCCCCTACCCGGGCAACCGCTTCAAGTGGGTCGGCTTCCGCTGCGCCTGGTCGCCCAAGGCGGGCCAGAACCACCTCGAGCCGATCGTCTGGCGCGCGGTGCGCGGCCGGCGCATCAAGGAAGGCCGCCTCGCGAAGGAGCAGTTCGTCGGCTCGGTGATCGAGAACTTCGCGGAGGCCGAGGCCCAGGTCGAGAACCACGTCTACGTGCTCGGCGAGTCGAAGGCGATCGTGCTCGTGCCCATGCGCGGCGTGCTCTGGGAGACCGGCGACGAGTGGATGCAGAACGCCTGGAAGAAGGCGCGCCGCTTCCGCAAGACGAAGGACCTGGCCAAGCGCAGCACCGAGACCGAGACGCCGCGCATCGTGCTCGGGATCCTGCACACCGACATCGGCCTGGACAACGTCCAGGTGCGCAAGCCGCTCACGGCCGAGGAGCGCAAGAAGCGCCCGCGCGGCCGCGGCCGCAAGCGTGCGCCGAAGACGATCCCGGGCGAGATCCGCCCCGGCACGTACCTGCTCACGCTCTGGCACGGCCGCCTGGCCCTGGCCAACGAGAGCCTCGAGTTCGAGGCGTTCATCTCGAAGGAGAAGGAAGAGGCGGTCACGGTCGTCAACGGCATCGACCGCGGTGATCCGCCCACCTCGCAGTGGGAGCTCGACAACCTGGCCGACGAGGGCAAGTTCGAGTTCCACCTGCCGCTCGGCGGCAGCAAGACGGATCCGGGCACCTTCGTGAAGGTCTCCGGCCTGCTCACCTACGAGGCCGGCGAGCTGGACAGCGCGGGCACCTGGCGCACGGGAGGCGGGGACAACCTCCCGAGCGCCGACGAGGTGATCCTGCCGGAGCGCGCCGGCGTGGATCCCGTCAAGCCCAAGGAGCCGCCCCCGGAAGAGGACGAGACCGAGGACGAGGGCGCCACCGAGGAGCCTGAGGCGCCCAAGCCCGAGGACGACGACGGCGGCGCCGAGAAGCCGCCCGAGGCCGGCCCCGACAAGCCCCCCGCCGACGAGCCCAAGCCCGGCGGCGACGGCGACAAGTAGGTAGCGGCTAGCGGTAGTAGGGGGCGGCCCTTGTGGCCGCCCTGGCGCCAGCGGTTCCCATCCATCGGTACCGCTGCCATGCGCGTTTGTTCTGAACGGCGAACGCCTGCCGACCGCGTCCGCCTACCGACCGCGTCCGCCTACCGACCCGCGCGTACCTGCGCACCGCGTCGGCCCCCAGCGCATGAAAAAGAACGAGGGGGAGCCATCTTTCGATCGCTCCCCCTCGCCAGACAGAGGCCGACATTGGGGCTTTGGGCTACGGAAAAAGGGGGTTGTCCTCGGTCGATTGGATCGACGACCTCTGCAGGGCCCCTAATGGCAAGCCTCATGCCGTTGCCGCGCGGACGCACCAAGACGTACCCAACCTCTTTCTTTGCAGCCGCTTAGGCAGCGTGAAATTCGGATGGAGACCGCGCCGCGCCGTGCACCGTCGGTGAAGGCGTGCGGCGTCGCACACCCCCGCGCACCGTGCGCGCATTCCGAGCCCCGAGCCATCGCGAAGGTCTCGGGGGTGGCGCTCGTACCTTGACCCGCCGCCCTCGCCGGCGCCGTGGAGCCCGTCCTGAAACGCCTGCGCCCGTACCACCGGATCCTGCGCTACTTCCCGCGGTACGCGTCCTGGCTGATCTTCGGCCTCCTCTGCGTGGTCGGAAGCCGGCTGCTCATGGTGTTCGCGCCGCGCTTCCTCGGCGAGGCGCTCTCCGTGCTCGAGGCGGGCGGGGCCACGGCCGTCGACCGGGCCGCCGAGGCGGCGTGGAGCTTCCTGGGCGTCAGCGCGGGCGCCGGGTTCTTCACCTTCGGCATGCGCCGCCTGCTGGTGGGCGCGTCGCGCCACATGGAGCGCGACCTGAAGCGCGACCTCTTCCGCCACATGGAGTCGCTGCCGTCGTCGTACTTCGACCGCAACCGCACGGGTGATCTCCTCAGCCGCCTGACCTCCGACATCGAGGCCGTGCGCTGGTCGTTCGGCCCCGGCTTCATGTACGTGGGCGGCACGCTCGTGCTCTTCCCGCTCGTGATCTGGCAGATGGCGAGCATCTCCGTGCCGATCACCCTGATCGCGCTCATCCCCCTGCTCGGCATCGTGGGCGTCGTGCGCCTCCTGGGCCCCGGCATCATGAGCCGCACGCGCGCGGTCCAGGACCGCCTCGGCGACCTCTCCGCGCGCGCCCAGGAGAGCTTCGCCGGCGCACGCGTCGTCCGCGCCTACGCCACGGAGGAGCTCGAGATCGAGGCGTTCTCCGCCGTGAACGAGGAGCTCGTCCACGAGAACATCGGCCTCGCCAAGTACCGCGCCATGATGCGCGGCGGGCTCTTCGCCCTCGGCGGCGCCGCCGAGCTCGTCGTGCTCTGGTACGGCGGCACGCTGGTCGCGCGCGGCGAGATGTCCTTGGGCGATCTCGTGCCGCTGCTGGCGTACGTCGGCCTCCTGATCTGGCCCATGATCAGCGTGGGCTGGGTGGTCTCGGCGCTGCAGCGCGCCGCTGCCGCGATGCGCCGCATCAACGAGGTGATGGACCACCCGCCCGAGCAGGCGACGCGCATCCCCGAAGCGCTGCCGCCCGAGCCGTTCCAGGGCGGGCTCGAGCTGCGCGACCTCACCTACGCGTATCCGGGCGCCGCCGCGCCGGCGCTGGAAGACGTCTCGCTCACCGTCGGCGCCGGCGAGACGCTCGCGCTCGTCGGACCCGTGGGCGCCGGCAAGAGCACGCTCCTGCGCCTGATCGCGCGGCTCTACGAGCCCCCGGCGAACGCGGTCTACCTCGACGGCGCCGACGTCTGCGGCATCCCGCTGGCGACGCTGCGCGACTGGTTCGCCGTCGTGCCCCAGGACGCGTTCCTCTTCTCCGACACGATTCGCGCCAACCTCGCCTACGCCATCGAGGACGAGCTCGATCCCGGCAAGGCGCGCTGGGCGCTCTCGCTTGCGGGCCTCGATCAGGACGTCGAGGCGTTCCCCAAGGGCCTCGACACGGTCGTGGGCGAGCGCGGCCTGATGCTCTCGGGCGGACAGAAGCAGCGCACGACGCTCGCGCGCGCGCTCCTGCGCGGCGCGCCCATCCTCTTGCTCGACGACTGCCTCTCGGCGGTCGACACGCACACCGAAGCCCGCATCCTCGAGCGCCTCCAGCACGAGATGCGCCGCCGCACGACGATCGTCGTGGCCCACCGCCTCTCCACCGTGCGCCACGCCGACCACATCGTCGTGCTGGACGAAGGCAAGGTCGTCGAGCGCGGCACGCACGCCGAGCTCGTCGACGCCGATGGCTGGTATGCCAAGACCTACGCCCAGCAGCGGCTCGAGGCGCAGCTGGAGGATCTGGCGTGACGGCGCCCGAGACCAACGGCGGCCGCATGAGCGCGTGGCGCACGCTGCCGCGCCTGCTCGCCTACGTGGGACGCCACCGGCGCCTGATCGTGTGGAGCGTGGTCACGATGATCCTGGCCGCGGGCGTGGACCTGCTCCTGCCCGAGGTCGTGAAGCGCACGGTCGACGGGCCGATCCGCGGCGGCGACGCCGAGGGCCTGTGGCCCTACGGGATCGCGTTCGTGGTGGTGCTGGCCCTCGGCATGGTCATCCGCGCCGCGCGCGAGGTCGTCTCCGTCGCGGCCGGGCGCATGATCGGCATGTCGCTGCGCATGGAGGTGTTCGAGCACATCCAGCGCATGAGCCTGCGCTTCTTCGACAAGAACCCCGTGGGCGTGCTGGCCACGCGCGTCACGAGCGACGTGGAGGCCGTCGAGGAGTTCTTCTCCTCGGGCGTCGCGGCCTTCTTCCACGACATCCTCAAGCTCGCGCTGATCCTCGTCGTGCTCTTCGCGGTCAACGCCGAGCTGGCGCTCGTGGTGATGTCGGTCGTGCCGCTGCTCGTGATCGTGACCTGGCTCTTCATGCGCCGCAGCCGGCGCGACTTCGCCCGCGTGCGCGAGGAGACGGCGAGCACCAACGGCTTCACCACGGAGGCGATCTCGGGCATCCGCGTCACGCGCCTCTTCGGTCGCGAGCCGCGTGCGAACGACCGCTACGGGAGTCGCACCCACGCGCTGATGGACGCGCACCTCGCGACGGTGAAGAACTTCTCGTTCTTCTTCCCGACGGTGAACGTGCTGTCCTCGCTCTCGGTCGCGCTGGTCATCCAGTTCGGCGCCTCGCAGATCGTGGGCGGCGGCTTCACCTACGGGGAGTTCTTCCAGTTCTGGCTGCTGATCGACCTCTTCTTCCAGCCGATCCGCACGCTCTCCGACAACCTCAACATGATGCTGCGCGCCAACGTGTCGGCGGAGCGCCTCTTCCAGGTGCTCGACACGCGGCCGGAGATCGAGGACGGCGCGCAAGCGAAGGACGCCTCCGGCGCCAAGGGCCAGGTCGCCTTCGATGACGTGCACTTCGCCTACAACGAGAACGAGCCCGTGCTGCGCGGCGTCTCGTTCGCGGCAGAAGCGGGCACGACCCTCGCGCTCGTCGGCCCCACGGGCGCGGGCAAGACGAGCGTGCTGAACCTGATCAGCCGCTTCTATGACGTTCCCCAGGGCAGCGTGAAGGTCGACGGCCGCGACGTGCGGGCCTACGACGTCCGCTCGCTGCGCGCGCGCATCGCCGTCGTGCTGCAGGACGTGTTCCTCTTCCGCGGCAGCGTGCTCGAGAACATCCGGCTCTTCGATCCGGGCATCCGCCGCGCCGACGTCGAGCAGGCCGTGCGTGCCGTCCACGCCGACCGCGTCGTCGATCGCCTGCCCGAGGGCCTCGACTCGATGGTCGAGGAGCGCGGCGCGAACCTCTCCGTGGGCGAGCGCCAGCTGATCGCGTTCGCGCGGGCCCTCGTGCACGACCCGGCCGTGCTCGTGCTCGACGAGGCCACCTCTTCGATCGACACCGCCACCGAGCGGCTCATCCAGGACGCCCTCGAGACCATGCGCAAGGGCCGCACGACGATCGTCGTGGCGCACCGCCTCTCCACCATCAAGAGCGCCGACCAGATCCTGGTCCTCCGGCGCGGTCGCGTGGAGGAGGCGGGCACCCACAAGGAGCTGCTCGAGAAGGGCGGCCTCTACCGCCGCCTCTACGAGCTCCAGGCGCGCTCCGAGCACGCCGCGGGGTAGCCGAGGCGCGCCCTCGGGGGTACCCGGGCGTCCGTAGCATGGCCGCCCATGCCCGAAGCCCCCACCTCCCCTGCCGTGCCCGGATTCGAGGTCCGGCGCGAGCTGGGCCGCGGGGCGATGGGCGTCGTCTATCTGGCCCACGAACGGGCCCTCGGACGCGACGTCGCGCTCAAGGTGCTGAAGACGCGCGTGACCGAGGACGAGGCCGTGCGCGGCCGCTTCGAGCGCGAGGTGCGCGCCGCCGCGCGCCTCGAGCATCCGGGCATCGTGCCGATCCTCTCCACGGGCGAGGCCAACGGGCACCTGTGGTGCGCCATGGCCTACGTGCCGGGGTGCACGCTCGACGACATCCTGCACGCCGAACACGGACCGGATCGCGAGCGCATCCACCCGGCCCGCGCCGCGCGCATCGCGGCGGCCGTCGCCGAGGCGCTCGACGCCGCGCACGCCGAGGGCGTCACCCACCGCGACGTGAAGCCCGGCAACGTGATGCTCGTGGAGCGCTCGGTGCCGAAGGTCGAGCGCGCGTCGCAGGCGCGGCGCATGCAGAAGTCGTGGACGCCGGGCGTCGGCCGGCTGCCGCGCTACGAAGAGGCGATGCTCGCCGACTTCGGCCTCGCGCTCGACAACACGGCAAGCAAGCTGAGCGTCTCCGGCATGCTGATCGGCACGCCCGGCTACATGGCCCCCGAGCAGTTCGCCGGCGAGCGCGGCGACGTCGGTCCGGCGGCGGACCAGTGGGCCTTGGGCGTCGTGCTCTACGAGTGCCTCACGGGGCGGCTCCCCTTCCCGTCCGACGACCTGCCCTCGCTCGCGCGCTTCGTGATGGAGGCCGAGCCCGTCGCGC
>JASJAY010000188.1 GCA_030066775.1 Planctomycetota bacterium | reverse complement strand
CCGTGCAGATCGATCACGGCAGCCTCGAACAGTCGCTGCTCAACATGTTCGTCAACGCGCGCGATGCGATGAACGGCTCGGGCAGCATCCGCGTGCGCACGCTGCAGCTACAGCACGGCGAAGCGCCGCCCCAGATCGGCGGCCCGTCCGTCATCGGGCCCCACGCCCTGCTGCTCATCGAGGACAACGGCTGCGGCATGTCCGAAGAGGTGCTGAGCCGCATCTTCGAGCCGTTCTTCACGACCAAGGGCCCCGGGGTGGGCACCGGCCTCGGTCTCGCCGGCGCGTACGCCACGCTGACCCAGGCGGGCGGCGACATCCGCGTCCACAGCGTGGAGGGCGAAGGCACGACGTTCGGCCTCCTCTTGCCCGGCGTCCCGGGGGTCGCGCCGCACCCGCCCGTCGAGGAGACCGCCAGTGCACCCCGCGGCACCGAGACGATCCTCGTTGCGGAAGATCGCGAACAGGTGCGGGATCTTGCGAAGGCCATCCTCGAAGCGCTGGGCTACACGGTCCTCACCGCATCCAACGGCGAGGAGGCGCTCGAGGTTGCGGAAGCCCACGACGGCACCATCGATCTGCTGCTCACGGACGTGATCATGCCCCGTATGGGCGGTGTGGAGCTGGCGCGGACGATCCAGGAGCGGCTCGAGGGCATCGCGGTGGTCTTCATGTCCGGGTACCCCGGCAAGGACCTCAGCGCGACGCTGCCGCCCTCGAGCGAGCGCAGCGTTCTTCGCAAGCCGTTCACGTCCTCGGCACTCGGTCACCGCATCCGCGACGCGCTCGACGAAGCGTCCTGATCGGCCCGACCTGGGCGACGGGCGCGGCCTGCTTCTGCGTATGCTGGGACGCCAGTCAACGGAGACCGAAGCATGCCCCAGCTTCACGACGAGACCTTCGCCAATGCGCTGCGGATCGCCGCCGGCTTCGCGCCGTCCGACGCGACGATCGAAGATCGACTCGCCGGCATCCCCCCCATCGAGTCGCTCGATGACCTTCCGTCGGGCACGCCGGTCTGGGTCCGTGCGGATCTCGACGTCGCCGATCGTGACGGCCTCATCGGCGACGACCCGCGTCTCGCCAGCCTGCACGAGACGCTCGAGCTGGGACGCGAGCGCGGATGGCGCATGCTCCTCATCGGGCACCGGGGCCGCAAGCCGCACCTCACGCTCGAGTACGTCTACCAGAAGCTGAAGGAGACCGAGCCGGGCTGCGGCCCCTTCATCAAGGACTGGTTCGACGAACACGCCGAGCGTCTCACGGGCATCGCCGTCAAGGCGGTCGAGAGCCTGAAGCCCGGTCAGTTCGCCGTCTTCGAGAACGTGCGCAAGTACAGCTTCGAGACGCGCCTCTGGACCGCGGTCGAAGAGCACATGCCCGACATCGCCGACCACTTCGAGCGCATCGCCTCCGCGTTCCGCGAAGGCGCGACGGTCTACATCAACGATGCGATCGCAGCCTCCAACCTGGACTTCTCGACCGTAGCGCTTCCGCTCGCCATGGGTCGCGCCGCGCTCGGCATCTTCACGCGCCGCGAGCTGGCCGAGCACGTCGTGCGCGCACGCGAAGCGGGCCTCGTCTGCTTCTCGGGCATGAAGCTCGACAAGCTCAAGACGCTGCACGGCATCGTCAGCCAGGGGCGCGTCGAGCTCATCATCGCAGGCGGCAGCCTGGCGATGGCCCTGCGCAAGGCACGCGCGGACCTGAACGACGAAGAGATCTCGATCGGCGCCGCCGGCGAACCGGACAACAAGGACGAGAAGGCCTACATCCCCGAGTCGTCCATCGAGCGCGCGCGACAGCTCCTACGCGACGCGAAGGAGAAGGGCGTGCAGGTCGTGCTGCCCACCGACTTCGTGCTGGACGACGGCACCGTTGCCAGCGACATCCCCGCGGACGCCTGGCAGCGGGACGTCGGCCCGGAGTCGCGCGCCCTGTTCGAGAACGAGGCCCTGACCTGGGCCTCGGGTACCCAACGGCGCGCCGCCTTCCACAACGGCGTGATGGGCCAGTTCGAGAACAGCGCCTTCGCCGCCGGCACCGAGTCGATCGTCGAGACGCTGAAGAAGCTCCAGGCGGCGGGCATCGCCGTCTACGTCGGCGGCGGCGAGGGCCGCGCGGCCCTCGAGCGCTACGCCACGCTGGACGACGTCACCCACGCCTTCACGGCGGGCGGGACGATCCTCAAGTGCCTGGCCGGCCGCTCGCTCCCCTTCCTCGAGACGCTCTGGGCCCAGGCCAACGCGAACTCGTAGGGGACCCGGCTTGACCCGGCGGGGGGTGGCCCTAGGCTCTCTCCCCCACAAGCGGGGCTGTAGCTCATCTGGTAGAGCGCGTCGTTCGCAATGACGAGGTAAGGGGTTCGACTCCCCTCAGCTCCACCACTTTCAGGGGGACGTTGTCTGACCAGGCAACGTCCCCCTTCTTCGTTGGTGCTTCGAGCCAAACGCTGAGGGGGTCGAACCCGGCGGCGCTCGGAGCACTGGCGTCGATGCGCACGCACTAGAAACCTCGGTGAGCCGTGGTGCCGCGCTTCCGCGCTACCCCCGCGGAGACTGCGTCGTGCGGCGCCGCTCTCGCAGCCTCGCCAGCTCGGCTGCTCGCAAGCCGCGGCGCCCCGCACTCCGTTGGAGGGCTAGTGCCTACCCCTCCAAACCTCTCACGCTCCTCAGCTCCACCACCTGAAAGTCGGTCCCCCCTCGCACCCCGCCAAGGCAGATCTGCCGGACGTCCGGCAGCCCCCGACGGTATCGATGCTGTCCGCCTTTCGGGCTCAACGGAAGCGGCGAACGTTCGCCTTTTAGGCAAACAAGCGCGCCGGACGTCCGGCAGTTAGGTAGGGCCACCGTGAGCGGCGCAAACCTGCCGGACGTCCGGCAGCATCGGGCGCTGTCCTTGTCCGCCTTTCGGGTTCAACGGAAACGGCGAACGTTCGCCTTTTAGGCAAACAAACGCGCCGGACGTCCGGCAGTTAGGTATGGACCTCGCGCCGGGCCGGGCCGCCGCGCTCCCTCCAGACCCGGGCCCGTCATCCATTGACGCGCGGCCGCCATTGATGGAAACCTCTTCCGACCGATCCTCTGACGGAGCGCATTGGTGGACTTGATCATGCCCATCCTGGGGCTCGCCTGGATCGTGTGCTGCGCCGCGCTCGTCGTGCGTGCCCTCGTCCAGCTCGCGGATCGCATGCAGGCCTCCTTCCTACGCCTCCTTCCACTCGGTGCGGCCTGCATCGTCGCGCTCTCCACGCTCGTCTTCGTCGCAGGCCTTACGGGCGTCATCGACCTCTTCGGATCCGACTCTGATCGACCCCATGTAGTCGAGCATCGGTAGGTCGATGGACGCCCTGTGGCTCGGTTCGTCGGTCTGCCTGCTCGCCCTCTGGGTGCTGTTGGCCGTCGACGTCCTGCGCGGCTGGCGCCAGCTGCCCATCCTTCGCAGCCTGCCCGTAGGTGACGGGGGCGAGCAGCCGCACGTGACGATCATCGTGCCCGCGCGCAACGAGGAGCGGGCCGTCGCCGCGGGGGTCGCGACGCTGGTCGCCCAGGACTACGGACCGCTCGACGTGATCGCCGTGAACGATCGCTCGACCGATCGGACCGGCGCCATCCTCGACGAGCTCGCGACGGGGAGCGACCGCCTGCGGGTGCTGCACATCGAGGCGCTGCCGGAGGGCTGGCTGGGGAAGAACCACGCCATGTGGCGCGCGGCCGCGGAAGCCAAGGGGGAGCTCCTGCTCTTCACCGATGCCGACGTCGAGATGGACCCCTCGGCTGTATCGCGCGCGGTGACGCACCTGGTCGCCGGGAAGCTCGACCACCTCGCCGTGATCCCGGCGGTGCGCTCCCCCACCCGCGCTCTGCGGTGGCTGATGGGGTCGTTCGCGCTGATGTTCCTGATCCTCACGCGGCCCTGGAACGCGCCGAACCCGAAGCGGCGTGGATCGCTCGGTGTGGGCGCGTTCAACCTGGTGCGGAGGGAGGCCTACGCGGAAGCCGGCACGCACGAGGCCATCCGTCTGCATCCCGTCGACGACCTGAAGCTCGGCGAGGTCCTGAAGCTGGGCGGGGCGGCGCAGCAGATCGCGCTGGGCCGAGGGATGATCGAGGTCGAGTGGTACGACTCGGTGGGCGCATTCGTGCGGGGGCTCGAGAAGAACTCGTTCGCACTGCAGGGGTACAGCGTGCTGCGCACGTGCGCGAGCCTCGGGCTGCTGTTGCTGGTCTACGCCTGGCCCTGGGTCGGCTGCTTCCTGGTCCCGGGCGTCGGCCGCTGGCTGCTGCTCGGCTGCGTGGCGCTCGCGCTGATCGTGTTCCTGGACACCGCGCCGCCCGCGGGCACGCCGCGCCGCTACGCGCTGGCCTTCCCCATTGCCACGCTGGTGGTCGGTTTCGCGGTCCTGCGGTCGATGCTGATCACGCTCCGGAACGGGGGCATCACGTGGCGCGACACCCACTACCCGTTGAAGGCGCTGCGCTCTGCACAGCGGCCCTAGAATGCGGGCATGCGCACGGTCGCGGTCCTCATCATCGGCGACGAGATCCTGCACGGAGAGATCCGCGACGAGAACGGTCCGCGTCTCGTCAAGCGCTTCTCCGAGGCCGGCATCCAGGTCGTGCGCCTCGTCACGGTGCCCGACGAGCACGAGGCGATCATCACGGAGCTGAACCGGCTGCGCGCAATGGCCGACGCCGTGATCGTCTCGGGGGGGATCGGCCCGACCCACGACGACTACACCCGCACCGCGGTGGCCCTCGCGCTCGGCCGCGACCTCGAGGCGCACCCGGAGGCGGAGGATCGGATCCGCGGGTACTACGGCGATCGCGTCACCGACGCCGAGCTGTCCATGGCGCAGTTCCCCATGGGTGCGCGCATCGTGAGCGGCCTGCAGACGAAGACGTTCGGGTTCGAGGTCGAGGGCGTGTACGCCCTGCCGGGCGTGCCGCGCCTGTTCAAGGACATCATCGAAGGCATCGCCGACGAGTTCCGCGCGGATCCGCTGCACAAGGTCGAGCTGACGTCGTCGCTACGCGAAGGCGAGATCGCGCCGCGCCTGGCCGACGCGCAAGATGCGTGGACCGGTGTGGCGATCGGCTCGTATCCCGTGTGCGACGACCAGGGCTGCTGGCACGTCCGCGTCGTCCTGCGCAGCGCCGATCCCGACCGCCTGGCGGAGGTCGCGCGCGAGCTCGAAACCCACTTGAGCTGAGCTGCTAGCCCAGCGGATCGACGACGTCCCAGCCGACGTCGCGTCCGATCGACTCGAGCACCTCGCGATGCTGCTCGCGTCCGGCTTCGTAGGCGAACGCCTCGAGCACGACGCCATCGCCTTCGCCCAGGCCCCCCTCGGCACGACCGGATGCGTTGGCCGGATCGAAGGGGTAGTAGATCAACGAGCCCTCTTCGGTCGGGGCGCGCGGCGTCGCGGGCCCGCGGTCGGGCGCGAGCCGGTACTGCAGCTCGAAGCCGTGGTCGTGGATGCGGTCGGCGCGGAAGGACGGCGGCGGTGCCTGCTCGTTCGAGCGGGGGCCGACGCGGAAGATCGCCGCGAAGGTCTGCAGCGTGGAGCGCTGCAGGTAGTGGTCGCGAACGGCTTCGTCCACGCTGTGCCACGTGCGGGCCACCAAGCGGTCGAGTGCGGGGCCGTCGCACAGGAGTGTGAGGTCACGCAGGAAGTCGTCGAGGTTCTCGCGCGTCACGCACGGGACTTCGGGCATCGCACCCGGCAGGTCGAGGCCCGAGCGCTCGAAGGCCCAGATGGGCGGGAACTGGTAGTGCCGGATGCGCGCGTCATCGAGGAAGCGGCCCATCGCGTCCGCGGCGCGCATGCCGACGGGCAGCACGACGTAGAAGGGCTCTTCATGGGACGGGGACGCATTCACGGCGGATCACGGTACCGGAGGTGACTCGGGCGCCGAGGCAATGCAGAGACACGTCACGGTCACGCCGTGCGCCCGGTGCGGCAGCACGCGTCGACCCTCGAGCTTCAGTCCGTGCGCCCCCAAGCCTTCGAGGAACGCATCCAGACCATCGCGGCCGGGATCCGCAATCCAGGCCTCGGCACCCGGCCCGAGGCAGCGCGCGAGCATCGCGAGCACGGCCGGCACGTTGCGCGCTTCGTAGAGCAGGTCGGCACCGAGCACGTGGTCATATCGCTCGGACGGCTCGAGCGCACGCCAGTCGCTGACGACCAGGGCGGCGGGCTCGATCCCGAGCACGGCGGCGGACCGCTCGACCAGCTCGAGCGCGCGGGGATCCCAGTCGACGAACGTGACGTCTGCGCCGTGGACGGCGGCGGCCAGCCCCGCCGAGCCGACGCCACAGCCGAGGTCGAGCACGCGCCGGCCGGGCTCCATCGACGCGGTCAGGACGTGCGCCGTGAGCGAGTCCCCTGCAGGCCAGAGGCTGGCGAAGTAGGGCAGGCGTTCGTCGGTCGCCTCGAACTCGGCTTCGTCGAGCGCTTCGAGCGGCGCATCCGGATCCTCGAGCACGTAGACGCCGAACCCCGGCAGCGCGTCGGGCCAAGCCGCGCGCCACACGGCGCGAAAGCCCGCAACCTCGATGGCGGGCACGCGCTGCGGATCGGGAAAGCGGGTCATCCGCGCCGTTGTCCTTCCGTCGGCACCCAGGTTGACGCAGAATCCGACCGTCGCTCGAGGGAACGGGGGAATCGTCGCGCCATGGCCTGGTTCATCGTCGACGGCCACGAAGACATCGCCATGGCGCTGATGGAGACGGAGGGGCGCGACTTCGGGGCCCCCCCGCCCGAGGGGCAGGCGCTCTCCCTGTGCGAGGCCAAGCGCGGGGGCATCGGGCTGCTGCTCGCGACCATCTTCGCGCCGAACGGGTACTACGACGGCCAGACCCCGCAAGCGGCGGCCGAAGCCCAGATGGCGCTCTACGAGGAGCTGCTGCTGCGGCACGAGCACGACCTCTTCCGCGTCGAGAGCCGCGGCGACCTCGCGCTGTGCAAGGCCGGCGGGCCGATCGGGATCGTGCACCTGATGGAGGGCGCGGATCCGATCCGCTCGGTGCGCGCGCTGCCGCGTTGGGCCGACCGCGGCGTGCGGTTCATCGGCCCCGCGTGGAACACGGGCAACCGGTACTGCGGCGGCAAGGTCGAGCGGACCGGGCT
>JASJAY010000053.1 GCA_030066775.1 Planctomycetota bacterium | reverse complement strand
GCGAAGCAGCTGGAAGCGGTTGGTGTGACGCTCGACCTGGTCCACAACGAGTGGTTCATGTACCTCGACCGGGTCCGGGGTGGTGGATACGACCTCGCGCGCGGCGGATGGATCGGCGACTACCTGGATCCGCGCACGTTCCTGGCGATGTTCCGCACGGACGACCCCGACAACCAGACGGGCTGGTCCAGCGCGCGCTACGACGCGCTGCTGCAGCTGGCAGACGACCCGGCCGGCTTGGCGAACGCTCCGACGCGGTGGGCCAAGCTCTACGAAGACGCGGTAGACGGGACGCGCCTCCGAGATGCACTCAAGGACGTGCGCGCGGCGGGCAACGCGCGCCTGAAGCGGCGTGCGCTGAGCGAGCTACGCATGGCCTTGCTGTACGAGGCCGAGGTGCTCTTGATCGAGGGGGCGCCGATCATCCCGCTGTACCAGTACCGGGGGAACGGCCTCCTCCGACCGGGCGTCACCGGGTTCCATCCCAACGTGCTGAGCCACCATCCCATCCGCGAACTCCGGCGAAATTGACGCGGTACCGTATGGAGCGGGTTCAGGGCCAGAGGCGGGCGAGCGCGGACGAGGCGCCTTCGCGCAAGTGGATGTCGAACCAGTCGGAGACGGGTGTGGCCTCGGGGTTGATCTCGACCAGGACCGCACCCGCCTGCTGGGCGAGCCGCGGGAGCTCGGCGGCCGGATAGACGACGCCCGACGTCCCGATGCTGATCAGCAGGTCGGCGTTGGAGATGGCCAGGACGGCCGCCTCGACCGGCTCGCGCTTCAACGCGTCCCCGAACCAGATGATGTCGGGGCGCCGCCACGCGCCGCAGTCGGGACACGTGCGCGAAGCCAGGGGCAGCTCGTGGTTCTCCTGGATGGATGTGGGGCAAGCACAGCGCACGCGCCAGACGCTGCCGTGCAGCTCGATCACGCCCTTGGCACCGGCCCGCTGGTGCAGGCCGTCGATGTTCTGCGTCACGACCACGGTGTTCGGCTTCGCCGCCTGCACCGTGGCGATGATCTCGTGGGCGCGCGTCGGCTCGACCGAGCCCATTGCCTCGCGCCGGAGGTCGTGGAAGTCCCAGACGCGGTCGGGCGCCTCGTCGAACGCAGCCTGGCACGCGTAGCGCTCCCAGTCGTACTCGTGCCAGACGCCGCCGCTGCCGCGGTAGGTGGGCAACCCGGCTTCCGCCGACAGCCCCGCGCCCGTGAAGAAGACGATGCGCTCGAAGGCATCCGGAGCGAGGCCGGCAGCGCTCACGACGCGGGGGGCTCGGTTCCGGTCGGTCCCGTCACCGGCAGGCGGATGCGGAACCGGGCGCCCTTGCCCGGCTCGCTCTCGACCGCGATCGTGCCCTCGTGGCGATCGACGATGCGGCGCACGATCGCAAGGCCGAGTCCCGTGCCGTCGCGCTTGCCCTCGGTCTCCCACGGCTTGAAGAGATCTTCGATGCGCTCGGGCGGGATGCCGGGGCCGTCGTCCTCGATCGTCAGGTGGATCTCCTGGCCCTCGATGCGCGCATCGAGGCGGACCGTCCCGCCGTCCGTCATCGCCTCGACGGCGTTGCGGCACAGGTTGTCGACGACGCGGCGCAGGGCCATCCCGTCGACGCGGACGTTGCCGACGCGCTCTCCGGTGCGCTCGATCGTGACCCCGTCGCTGCGGTGCGCGGCCTCGAGGTCCTCGGCGATCTCCTCCAGCATGGCGTCGAAGTCCTGCTTGCTCACGAGCAGGGCGTCCTCGCCGCGAGCGAAGCGCAGGATCGACGTCACCATGTGGTTCATGCGCCCGGTCTGGCGCCGGATCCCGTTGACGCAGCGCGAGAGCAGGTCGGGCGGCGGCCCCTGCAGGATCATGTCCGTGTACGAGTGGATGCCGGAGAGCGGGTTCTTGAGGTCGTGGACGAGGTTGGCGGACACGGTGCCGATGGCCTCCAGGCGCTCGCCGCGGATGCGTTCGTCGGTGAGCCGCGCGTTCTCCAGGGCCACGGCGGCCTGCGCGCCGAAGGCATCGAGGAAGGCCTCGTCGTCCTCGTCGAAGCTCCCGTCGCGCTTGTTCAGCACCTGCACCACCCCGATGATCTCGCCGCTGCGCAGCTGCATCGGAACGGCCAGGAGCGAGCGCGTTCGGAAGCCCGTGCGCTGGTCGACGCTCTGGTCGAAGTGCTCGTCGTCGTAGGCGTCGTCCAGGCGCACGGCCTGGCCCGTGTCCGCCACCTGCCCCGCGAGCCCGCGTCCGCTGGGGAGCACGATCTGCTCGAGCTCGTTGCCGTGGAAGATGGTCGCGATCAGGTCGCCGGTCTCGCGGTCGCGGCGGAAGAGCGTCCCCCGCTCGGCGCCCACGTGGAACGTGGCCAGGTCCAGGATCAGCCGCAGGAGCGTGGGCAGGTCCTGCGACTCGCCGAGCGCGAGGCTGGCCTCGATCAGCGCCTGGAGCCGCCGGCGCGGTCCGTCATACCGGTTGGGATCGCGTTGTTCCGTCACGAGGGAGACAGCCTATCCGGAAGGCCGCGGTAGATTCGCCGTCCGCATGACGCGATCCTCGACTTCGATCGGAGGCTGGCGCACGGGCGTGCTCGCCCTCGTGGGGGGCGGGCTGTGTGCGCTGTTCCTGGGCGTGCTCGGCGGCGAGACGCCGCGCTCGGAGCCGCAGCCCGGCACGAACGGGAAGCCCGACGCACCGCCGGTGAAGCCCGGGCCGACCCGTGTGCAGGGCATCGACGCGATTCGCGCCGTCGCCCGCACCGTTCGCGAGGTCCGTGTCCAGACGAAGGACGAGGCGACGGCGGCGGCCATGGGGCGCCAGTACCTGGACCGCACCCTGCCGCAGGACGAGGCCGCACGACGTGCGCTGTTGATCGAGGCCCTCGGCGACGAAGACGAGGACGTGCGCTGGATCGCCCTGTCCGGGGTCTTCCGCTACGGGCGGGCCGATCCGCAGCTGGTCAAGATCCTGATCGCCCGGGCGCGGGACGAGGCCGACTTCGTGCGGAGCGCCGCGTTGGCCGCGCTGCGATCCGTCCGCCGCGCCGAGCCCGGCACGGTGACCTTCCTGCGGCAGACCCTGCCGACCACGAGCGGGCCGCTGTGGGCGTCGATCGTGCACGCGCTCATCAACATCGAAGCGGCGGACGCCTCGGCGCTCGCCGGCTACGCGCCGATGTTCCTGAAGGCGCTGGACAGCGAACACGTGGAGCAGCGCCGGGCGGCCGCCTACGGCCTCGCGCGCATCGATCTGAGCCCGCCGCCGGACGGGCCGTTTCCGCACGGCGCGATCCGCACGCGGATGATCGCGGCCCTGGAAGACGACGACAGCGACGTGCGCATGTGGACCGCCCAGGGACTGAGTCGGATGCTGCATGAGGCGGCCCCCGCCGTCGACGCGCTGGTCGAGCTTCTTGCAGACGAGGCGCCGCACGTCGCGGACTGGGCGAAGGCGGCCCTCGGCGAGGTCGGGCGCCCCGCGCTGCCGGCGGTCGAACGCGTCCTCCTGGCGGGGGACCGCAAGCGCGCGGCGGGCGCCGCCTACGTCCTGCGTCGGATCGGCGGACCGGATGCGGTGCGCGTCCTGCGCAAGGGCCTGGCGCACGCAGATCCCGTGATCCAGGTGCGGAGCATGATGGCGCTGCGCGACCTCGAGGTGTCCGGCCTGGAAGCGATCCCCCTATACGTCCGCGTGCTCGCGCTGGAGGACGTCGACGCGCTGCGGCTCGCGCTCGAAGGGCTCTCGCGTCTGGGCGCCGATGCCCGTCCCGCGCGCGACGCCGTCGCGCGGTTGGCGGAGCACGAGGACGACGTGGTGCGCGTGAAGGCCGGCTCCATCCTGGCGGCCATCGATCAGAAGGACGACGACTGATGCTGCCCGATGCGCTCATCGACCGGCTCCGCACCGCGCGTCGCATCGGCGTGATCACGGGCGCCGGCATCTCGGCCGAGTCCGGGATCCAGACGTACCGCGGTGTGGGGGGGCTGTATGACGACCCCGAGCGCGGCGATCGCACGGTCGAGGCCCTCAGCGCCGAGACCGTGCTGAGCGATCCCGATCGCACATGGCGGGTGCTCGCGGAGCTCGC
Source organism: Planctomycetota bacterium (assembly GCA_030066775.1). Taxonomy (GTDB): domain Bacteria; phylum Planctomycetota; class PLA2; order PLA2; family JAEUHO01; genus JASJAY01. The sequence goes on along the minus strand of JASJAY010000053.1, from coordinate 30,064 downwards.
GCGCATGGCCGCGGACGCGGAGCCGAACGCCGCGCACCACGCGCTGGTCGAGATGGAGGCGCGCGCGGAGGCGTTCACGATCCTGACCCAGAACGTCGATGGGCTCCATGCGGCTGCCGGCACCCGGAACCTCATCGAGATCCACGGCAACATCCGGAATGCGCGCTGCACGCGCTGTCCGCACAGGGTCCGCTTCGAGCGCGAGGACCTGATGGCGCTGGACGGCACGCCGCCGTGCCCGGTCTGCCGGAGCGGGCTGCGACCCGACGCCGTCCTGTTCGGGGAGATGCTCCCCGAGCGCGAGGTGGCCGCGATGTACCGGGCCTTCCACGTCCAGCCGCCCGAGGTGGTCCTGTGGATCGGCACGTCGGCGCTGTTCCCGTACATCCTCGACCCGCTCTTCACTGCCCAGCGCCACGGCAACGTGACGGTGGAGGTCAACCTCGAGCGCACGGACCTGAGCGCCGAGGTCGACTTCGCCCTGACGGGACGCGCGGGCGATCTGGTCCCGGCCATCGCCGCCGTCTTCGGACGCGATGCGGCCCCGGAGTGCCCATGACGGACTGGCGCACCGCCTTCGAGCAGCTCGTCGAGGACGGACGGCTCTCGCGCTCGGAACGCAAGGCGCTGCGGGCCCTCGTGGAGACCGCCGCGCCGTCGGATGCCGAGCGCGTGCGTCTTCGGGCACTGGCGTTCGAAGTGGCCCAGGAGGCCTTGAGCGCCGCCAACGCGAGCGCGGTGCTGGCGTGGATCGAGGACGTCGTGTCCCTTCTGGATGCGGCGTCGGACGATGTGGCGGGCCCGGACGTCGTGCACGAGGCGTGGTTCAGCCCCGGCACGGCGCCGCTGCGCGCGATCCAGGGCGCGATCCGGGAGACGCGACGGTCGATGGACCTGTGCGTGTTCACGATCACCGACGACCGGATCGTGGCCGTGCTCGAAGAGGCCGTCCGCCGCCGCGTCGAGGTGCGCATCGTCAGCGACGACGACAAGCGCCGCGACCTGGGTAGCGACCTCGATCGCCTCGCACGGAGCGGCGCGACCGTGCGCCTCGACCGGACGCCGGACCACATGCACCACAAGTTCGGGATCTTCGACGGCAAGCGCCTGCTGACGGGCAGCTACAACTGGACCCGCAGCGCGGAGCGCGGCAACAGCGAGAACGTGCTGGTGACATCGGAGCCCGCGCTGGTGGCCGCGTACGGGGCGGAGTTCGAGCGCGTCTGGCGGGCCGCCGAGGGCATCTGAGCCCGAAACGAAGAAAGCCGGGCCCCCCCCGCATTTTGGAGGCCCGGCAGGCGTGGGTTCCACGGTCCCGTCGCCTCGGACGGCGGGGTGCGGTTCCCGTCACCGCCCCTTGGAAACGCGCGTCGGCCCGGAAGGTTGCACCCGCATCGGTACAAAACCGTCCGGGGCGAAGGACCCACCTCCCCGCTACTTGTCTGGGTCGTCCTCCGGCGCCTCGGGCTCGTCTGCCTGCTCGCGGAAGCGCTTGGAGATCTCCTGCAGCAGCTCGGGGGTCATGTCCATCGACACGCGATACGACACGGTCTGACCGGCCTGAGCGCGGAACGTGTCCTCGAACGCGATGTAGCCGTCGGCCTCGCAGCGGATCGTGTGTTCGCCGGGCGTCAGCTCGTACCCCTCCAAGCCGCGGAGGCCCTGCTCCAGGCCCTCGTTCATGTCGATGCCGTTGACGAAGATGAGCGCGGTCTGGGGCCGCACGAGGCGCACGTCCAGGTAGGCGGGCGGCGGCGCCGGCTTGAGCAGCGTCCACAGCAGCGCGATGACCACGAGCGCCAGCGCCGCGATGCCGGTCGGCAGGGGATTGCGGCGCAACGTACGTAGGGCGCGCCGCACCCCCGTCACGGGGCGGCCGCGCACCGGACGATCGTCCACGAAGGCCATGAGGTCGTCGTGCAGGCGGCTCGCGTTCGCGTACCGGTCGCGCGGGTCCTTCTCGAGGCAGGTCAGCACGATGCGGCTGCAGGAGCGCGGGATCTGGGGGTCGATCTTCGAGGGGGCGAGGGGCCGCTCGCTGATGATGCGCGGCACGAGGGTGCGGTAGTCGTCGGCCTCGAACGGCGGGCGACCGGTCAGGGCCTCGTACATCGCGGCGCCGAGGCCGTACACGTCGCTGCGCCCGTCGACCTCCTCGCGCTTGCTCATCATCTGCTCGGGGCTCATGTAGAGCGGGGTGCCGAGGGAGGAACCGGTGCGCGTCAGCGTCGAGGCGATGTCCATACGCGCGAGACCGAAGTCCGCGAGCACCATGCGGCCGCCCTTCTCGACGATGATGTTCGACGGCTTGACGTCGCGGTGCACGATGCCCACCTCGTGCATGGTGGTCAGCGCGGCCGCGACGCCGGCCAGGCCCCGGCAGAGGCGCTTGGGGGCGATGGGCTCTCCATGCCGGACCCGGTCCGAGAGCGTCTCGCCGTGGATCAGGGTCATGGCGTAGTACGGCCGCTCCTCGATCTCCCCGGCCGCGTAGATCTCGACGACGTTGAGGTGGTTCACCTGTTGGCACGCACGGGCTTCCCGCAGGAAGCGCTCGCGCGCGTGCGCGTCCGTGTCGAAACCCGCGCGCATCACCTTCAATGCGACGCGCTCGTTCCGGTGGGTGTCGAGCGCCTCGTAGACGACGCCGGCGGAGCCGCGGCCGAGCTCGCGCTCGAGCGTGTAGTGGCCGAACGCGCGCGGAAGCCGGAACTCCCGCGGGACCGTCAGGGCCTCGTCGAAGAAGCTCTCGGCGGTCAGGACGTCGAGGAAGTCGTCGAAGCAGCCGGAGAGCTCGGCGCGATAGCTCTCGGGATTCGGATGCTCGCCGAGCGCGCGGCGACGCCGGTAGTCCTCGATGCACGCGGCCACGCGCGCTTCGTCGGCGGAGACGGGCTCGCCGGCGGTCATCGGGCCTCGGCCTCCTTCTCGATCATGCGGCTGCGCATGGCCTTGAGCGCACGGCAGTAGAGGACGCGGACGGCGTTCGGCGATCGGTCCATGAGCTCGGCGACCTCCGCCACGGGACGCTCCTCGAGACGCACGAGCTGGATCACCTTGCGGTAGTCGTCCGAGAGGTGCTGGAGCGCATCCTGGATGCGGATGACCAGCTCCGCGCGCGCGGCGCGGGTGCTCGGGGAGGTCTGGGAGAAGCTCAAGAGCGGCACCGCCTGTCGCTTTCGTGCCCCGAAGTGGTCGACCTGATCGCGGATGCGGTTCTCTGCGATGCGGAAGAGCCACGCGAAGAACGAGCGTTCGTTCGTGCCGCGGAACCCGCCCCAGCTCTTGTGCACCGCGAGCAGGATCTCCTGGGCGAGATCCTCGGGCTCGATCTTCGCGCGCAGCGCAGGCGACATGCGGCTCGCGACCCAAAGCACGACGCGCGGCCTGACGCGCTCCAGCAGCTCGCCCTTCGCTCCCTGGTGGCCGTCCAGGGCTCCGGAGAGCAGCTCGCGGGTCTGGTCCAGCGACACGGACCGATCATACCGATCCCGTCGTGAGCACCGAAGGCGGGAGATTCGGGTCACCGTACACCCCCGAAACGAAGCTGCGCCGGCGGATGGCCGCCGGCGCAGGGAAGGGGAGGACCGGGCCGGCGCCATGCCGGCCCGATCGGGATGCCGTGAGGCCTAGTTCCGGAGGAACTCCTCGAGCTGATCCTTCATCTCCTGCAGCGCCTGTCGCTCGGACTGCCACTGCTCGTTGAGATCGGTCATCTGCTGGTTCAACCTGGCGATCTCGCCGGCCTCGGTCGGATCATCGGGATCGAGCCCGGCGATCTGGCGGCGCAGGTCCATGACCTTCTTCTCGGTCTCCTGCGTCGCCTTCTCGGCCTTGTTGATCTCCGCGCGGTAGCCGGCGATGTTCGCCTCGCGCTCGGCGATCCGGGCAGCCTGGCGCATCTGCTCCTGCTGCTCGGGCGTGCCGGTCTCCATCTCGAAGGCGGCGCGTGCCTTGTCGGCCTCGCCCTGGAGGTGCTCGGCCATCTTCTCGGCCATGCGGGTCGCCTCTTGCAGCTCGTTCAGATCCATACCGGCCTGCGTCTGCAGCTCGGTGTACTGCTTCTGGAGCTTCGCCAGATCGAGGCGTTCCTTCTCCAGGCGCGCTTCGGCCGCATTGCGATCCTTGATCGCCTGCTCGTAGAGCTCGTCAAGGTTCTCGGGCGGCGGGGGCATGCCGGGCTGGCGCTCGCCCTTGTAGGCCTCGAGTCGCGCAACTTCGGCTTCCTTCTCTGCGAGGACCTGACGGGCGTCGGCCTCTTCGCGCTCCTGGTTTTGGATCTCGTTCTGGAGGGAGCCCATCTGCGTCGCGAGCTCGCGCATCATCTTGGCTTCCTGGGCCTGCGCCGTGGCGTGCGCCTGCAGCTCGTCCGCGTGGCGGCCGAGACCCTCGTGCGGGGTCGGATCGCCGGGGCGGGCGGTGCCGGGCTGGACGCCCGTGCCGCCGGGCTGCGCCGTGCCGGGTGCAGTCGTGCCGGGCTGGCTGGTGGGCTGCTTCGTGCCGCCGTGCTCACCCAGCTGCGTCGGACGGAAGCCGTCCGGACCGCGGTTCTGGAACGTGGGCGCGCGGAGCACGATCTTCGCCTCGCTGGTGTGCGCCTGCGGGGTGTTCGGCGTCGCGCCGGGTCGCGGCTTGTACTGCGACGACGTCTTGCTGCCCTTGCCTCGCACGAACGTGCTGGCGATGGTGAAGAGCGGCGTCTCCTTCAGGTCCATGCGGCGGCAGCACATCACAATGCCGCGGAACGGCTGGATGCTGTCCGGCCACACCTGGAGGATGCCGAGGTACTGCACCAGCGCCTCGCTGTAGAGGCGGTGATCCTCGAGCACCTGCGTCCTGAGCAGCTCACGCGTGAGCGGGATCTGGCGCTGGAAGTGCTTGCTGCCTTCCATCTTCTTCAGGCGCTTGCTGGCCTTCTTGCCGTCGACCAGCTTGAACGTGCGAGAGACGGAGTCGCGCTTCTTGCGACCCTCGTAGAACACACCCCACTTGACCGTCTTGCCGCGCTTCAGCGCGTCGAGGACGCTCTGGGGAATGGCAGCGACGGTGACCGTGTCCTCGGGGGCGAAGGGCTCGCTGTAGAGCACCTTCTTGCCGATCCGGAACTCGAGCGTGCCGTCGTCCTCGTACTCGTCGCCGACGTCGATGCGGAAGGTCTGCAGACCTTCCTTCGTGACGTTCTCCTGCGGCCAGTAGATCGTGACGTCGTCGTCCCCGCTGCCGCGGTGGACTTCGATCTCGCCGACGTCGCTGATCTCCAGATCGAGCGCCGCGGCGACCTTCTGCAGGTCTTCGAGGGAGCCTTCCTTGGCTACGAAGACGTCGTCCGTCGACGCGGGCGTCGTCTTGCCCGTGTCGGCAGGCTCATCCGCCGCCTTGTCGCCGCAGCCGAACATCAGCCCCGCGGCAACCAAGAGCAGCAGAAGCCCGCTCATCTTGTGCTTCAACATCGAACCTCCTCTTCTGGGCGCCTCCGCCGCCTGCGCTCGGCCTGCGGAAGAACCCCGGTGTCACCAGAACAGGCGGCAACCCCGGACCTGCATTTCACACAATTCGCGAGATTTCTGCAGACACTCGGGATCCGCCCCTGTGGCCTCCGAACCCTTTGCTATGGAAGGAGATAGGCGCGCGCTTCCAGCCGGGGGCGCAGCGCGGCACCTGGAGGGCACCCCATGTCGGATCCCGCGTTCGTCCCCCTGGCCGAGTGGGTGGAGCACCCCCCGGAAGCGATGCGGACCCGCGCCGCCGCCTTCTACGACGAGATGCGGCGCCGGCGCACGATCCGCCATTTCAGGGACGCCCCGATCCCCGAGGGCGTGCTGGAGGACTGTCTGCGGACGGCGGGCACCGCGCCCTCCGGGGCGAATCTCCAGCCCTGGCACTTCGCGGTCGTGCGCGACCCGGAGACGAAGCGCCGCATCCGCGAGGCCGCCGAGGCGGAGGAGCGGGCGTTCTACGCCGAGCGCGCGACCCAGGAGTGGCTCGACGCCCTGGCCCCCTTGGGGACGGACGCGGACAAGCCCTTCCTCGAGACGGCGCCCGCGCTGGTGGCCATCTTCGGCGAGCGCTACCACGTGGACGCCGAGGGCAAGCGCCACAAGCGCTACTACGTCGACGAGTCGGTCGGCATCGCGACCGGGCTCCTCATCGCGGCGCTGCACCACGCGGGCCTGGCCACGCTGACGCACACGCCGAGCCCGATGGGCTTCCTGAACGAGATCCTCGGGCGGCCCGCGAACGAGCGGGCGTTCCTGCTGCTCGTCGTGGGGTACCCGGCCTCCGACGCGGTCGTGCCCGACATCGGGCGCAAGGCGCTCGACGCGTTCGTCAGCTGGTCCTGAGGAACGAAGGCGCGCTCAGCGCGCGCGCTCCGATGCCTTCGTGAGGCTCGGCCGCGGCCGGGCCTTCCATGCGTCCACGTCTGCGAGCAGCACCTCGACCGCCTTGTCGAGCTGGCGGTCGATGCCGGCCGGCAGCTCGCCGGGGTGCGGCCAGAGCACGTGATGCGGCACGCAGCCGTTGCGCTCCATGTCCTGGCCGTCCTCGGCCAGGTACCAGCCGCGGAAGGGGAGCCGCAGGGTGCCGACGCCCATGATCGTCGTGCCGCCCGTGCTGATCACGCCGCCGGCCGTGGGGACGCCGACGAGCTGGCCGCGCTTCAGCTGCTTGATCGCATGGGAGAAGATCTCCGCGTTGCTGAAGCTGTTCTGGTTGCAGAGCACGACGATGGGCTTGTTCCAGCGCGCGTAGACCATGCGCCCCTGGGGGTACCCCTTGCCGCCGCCGCGCGGCACGGTGATGGCGTGCTGCGGCTGGGTCAGGCACGTGAGCAGGTGGTCGGTCGTGAAGCCGCCGCCGTTCTCCCGCACGTCGATCACGAGGCCGTCCTTGCCGTGGCCGACCTTGTAGAGCTCGGCCTCGAACTTCTCGAAGCTCGACCAGCTCATGCCGCGGATGTGCAGGTACCCGAGCGTGCCCTTGCTCAGCTCGTCCACGTGTGCCCGCGCATCCGCCTGCCAGACGTCGTAGAGCTGTCGGCGCACCGCGCCATGCGACGTGGGCATGAGCGATACGAGCCGCTCCGTGCCGTCCTCGGCCACGACCTTGACCTCGATGCTGCGCTTGGGATCACCGGTCAGGAGGCGTGACAGGTTCGTCTCGGGCTCGACCGGCCGGCCGTCGATGGCGCGGATCGTCTCGCCCTCCTGGATGCGCGTCTTGGTCTCGGACGCCGGCGTGCCCGGGATGACGCGGCGGACGCGCAAGCCGGGGCCCTCGTAGGCCGGATCGAACAAGCAGCCCAGGTGCCCGGTCTCGTCCTGCCAGCCCGTGGCGCGCCACTTGCGCTCGGTGCTGCGGAAGCCGAGGTGCGAGCCGTTGAGCTCGCCGAGCATCAGGTTGACGACCAGCTCGAGCTCGGCCCCGGTCGTCGCGGTCTCGGCCATGGGCAGGTACTTGTCGCGGATCTTCGTCCAGTCGCGGTTGCCCAGGTTCTCGTCGTAGAAGTTGTCCCGCATGACGCGCCACGCCATCTCGAACGCCGCGCCGTTGCGCGCCTGGCGATCGACCTCGTGGCGGACGCTGAAGGCGAACGTCTTGAGCGCGCCGCGCGAGGAGAGCGTGGCGGGGCGACCGCCGGAGAGCCAGGCGATCTGGTTGCCCTCGGCGATCCAGCGGGCGTTGCTGCCGCGGCTGGTCGAGAGCAGCTTCGGCTTGAGGCTGTCGGGGAAGCTCACCGTGTAGAGGCCCGCCTTGCCGTCGATGGTGGCGCGGAACGCGAGCTTGGCGCCCTCCGGCGACCAGAGCAGCTCGGCCGGCTCGGAGCGCGGGATCGAGATGCGGCGGACGCGGTCCGTGAGGCCTTCGAAGTCGATCTCGACCGGAGGCACCTCCTTGGCCTTCTTCGGCTTCTTCGCCGAAGGCGCCGGCTTGGCCTTCGCGGGGGCCGTCTTCTTCGCGCCGGCGGCCGGGGCGGACGGGGGCGCCTCGCCGCGGCTCAGGCTGAACGTGCCCTTGGCGACGCCCTCGATCTCCCACGTGCCCTCGATACGTGCACCGGCGACCTGGCCGGATCCGGAGAGCGGCCCGATCGGCGTGTCCGCCTCGAATTGCAGCGTCTTGCCGGCCCCGTTGACGGTGATCGGCACGTCGTCCACCTGCAGCTGGCCGGGGACGTCCAGGCTGGCCGTGAGGCGCTCGTCCGCGCGCGTGATCACGAGGCTGAAGGCGAGCCCCGCATCGAACGGCGGGGGTCCGACGAGGGTGCCGGTCCAGGTGCCCGTGTAGGGATCCGCGCCTTCCGCCTTGGCGTCGCTCGTCTCGGGGACGTGCGGCTCCGGATCGCCCGGAGGCTTCGGCGGGGTGGGGACCTTGCGGCCCTTCATCTTCTTCAACGCCTTCTCGAGCGTGCGATCGCGGGTGCGCTGCTCGTCGTCGGAACGGCGCAGCCAGACGTAGTAGATGTCCGTCTCTTCGCGGGCGCGGCGCCCGACCCACGCGAGCACCTTGCCGTCCTTCGACCAGCGCGGGTTGAAGTCGTAGTCGGGATGCAGCGAGACGTTGAACGGCGCCCGGCTCTTGTCGACGGGCATGATCCACACGTCGTTGTTGAAGTCGTTGTCGGACTTCGACCACGTGAGCCACTTGCCGTCCGGTGAGAAGTCGTAGTCCGGATCGTCCCAGTGCTCGAGCAGCACCTGGCGGTCGGTTCCGTCGGTCTTCATCGTCACGAGGTGGCCGTTGCCGTGCACGAAGGCGAAGTGCTCGCCGTCCGGCGTGAGCCGGAGATTGCTCTCGGGGGCCGGATCGTCCGTGAGGCGGCGGATGACGAAGACGTCGTTCTGCCACCAGTACGCTTCGGCGTCGGCGCGTTTGGCCTGGAACACGTCCGGCTGGCCCGCCGCGTCGCTGACGAAGGTGAGCGTCGAGAAGTCCTTGGAGAAGACCGGCTCGCGCTCCTCCGCGGGCGTGTTCGTGACGCGCTTGGGCTCCCGCAGCTCGGTGTCCATGACCCAGATGTCGCCGCCCGCCACGAACGCGATCTCGCGCGCGTCGTCGGAGAAGGCCACGTCCGTCGCACGGCTCAGGACGCTGCGCTCCACCGGCTCCAGGATCGGCTCCCCGCGGAAGCGGATGTCGAGGCGCTCGGGGCGCTTGTTCGCGCCGAGCTCGAAGCGGTAGAGGTCGAAGAGGCGGCGGAACACCACGGTGCGCCCCTTGGCGGCGATACGCGGGAACACCACGCTGTCGTCGTCGAACTTGGTGAGCTGTCGGCGTCCGCTGCCGTCCGGCGTCATGCGCCAGAGGTTCATCGAGCTGCCGTTCTCCTGGCTCGAGTAGAAGACCTCCTTGCCGTCGGCGGACCAGATCGGCCATCGTTCGCCGTGGTCGCCCTTCGTCAGCTTGGTGAAGGTCTGCGTCTCCATGTCGTAGCGCCAGATCTGGCCGGCGCTCGCGCCGTGGAAGTCCTTGCGCCACCACTGCACGCCTTCGCGCACGAAGAGCAGCTGCGTGCCGTCCGGGCTCAAGCTCGGGCTGCCGCCGTAGGCGTCGAAGAGCATCTCGAGGCCGTCCAGCGGATCCAGCGATCGACGGAAGAAGCGATCGGGCCGGCGCCAGTGGTGGTCCTTGCGCGTGCGCACAAGCAGCGCTTTCCCGTCCGGGTACCAGCCGTACAGGATGAAGCCGCCCGTGTACGTGGTGACGCGCTTCGCGGGGCCGCCGGTGGCCGGCATCACGTACACGTGATCGGCCCCGTGCCGATTGCTGACGAAGGCGAGCGTCGAGCCGTCGGGCGACAGGTAGGGATGGCGATCGTCGGCGTCGTGGGAGGTGAGCCGGGTTGCGTCACCGCCCTTCGAGGCCACCCGCCAGAGATCCCCTCTCCAGGACAGGTAGAGCGTGCTGCCGTCGGGGGAGAGGCTCCACGAGTGCACGAGGCGCATGGCCTCGCCCTCGTCGGCGGCATCCGTGGGGGCGGCCGTGGCGGGCAGGATCAGGAGCAGGGCAAGCAGGCAGGCAGGGCCCAGCGCACGGAGGGTTCGCATCACGTCGGTCTCCCAAGCGGACGAGCCGAAGAGTGTAGCGGCTGGAGGACCGCCCCGGGGTATCCCTGGGGACCATGCGTATGGGGATCGACCTCGGCGGAACGAAGATCGAAGGCGTCGTGCTCGACCCGGCCGACGCGGTGATCGTGCGCCGGCGCATCCCCACCCCGCGAGCCGCGGGCTACGCCGCGATCCTCGATGCCGTCCAGGGGCTCGTGCTCGAGCTGGAGGCGGAGGCGGGTGCACCCTGCTCGGTGGGCATCGGCATCCCCGGCACCATCCGGCGCGACACCGGTCGGGTGAAGAACGCGAACACGACCTGCCTGATCGGCGAGCCGCTGCAGGCCGACCTGGAAGCGCGTCTGGACCGCTCCCTGCGCGTCGAGAACGACGCCAACTGCTTCGCCGTCGCGGAAGCGCACGCAGGTGCGGCGCAGGGCGCGGCCGTCGTGTTCGGCGTCATCCTGGGTACGGGTGTGGGCGGCGGGCTCGTCATCGACGGCAAGGCGCGCAAGGGCCTGCACGGCATCGCCGGCGAGTGGGGCCACAGTCCGATCGAGGACCGCGATCCCGACGGACCGCCCGCACCCGCGTGCTACTGCGGCCAGCACGGCTGCGTCGAGACACGCCTCTCCGGCCCGGCGTTCGAGGCCGACTACGCGCGCCTCGCCGGACGCGAGGGGACGAGCGCGGTCGAGATCGCCAAGCGAGCCGCCCAGGGAGAACCGGCGGCGCGGCGGGCCACCCTTCGCTACCTCGCGTTCTTCGGCGAAGGCATGGCGCGCGTGATCCACGTCGTCGATCCGGACGTCATCGTCCTCGGTGGGGGCCTCGCCAACATGGACGTGCTCTACGCGGAGGGTCCCGCGGCGATCGAGCGCGTGCTCTTCAGCGATTCGCTGCAGGCGCCCATCTCGAGGAACGCCCTCGGGGACAGCGCCGGCGTCTTCGGCGCCGCGTGGCTCTGGAACGAAGGGGCCCAGCCGTCGCCGCGCTGATCACTCCTTGTCGAAGAGCAGCACGAGCTCGAAGGAGTGCAGCTCCGCAAGGCAGACGAAGCGCCACATCTTCTCGTTGGCGTCGGGCAGTCGGTAGCCGGGCTGCCGCAGCCACTTCATGTCGGCGCGACGCTGGCGGTGCTTGCCGACCTTCGATCCGCCACCGGTCAGCTCCGTGTACCCGTCGGCGGGATACACGCGCGCCCCGAGCCACATGCCGTGGTTGGCGTGGCCCTGGAGCCAGTGCCTGACGATCTCGGTGATGTCGTACTGCGTCGGGCTCAGCTTGTGGAAGCCGCTGCCCGTCTCGAAGCGTTCGCCCCTCCAGCCTTGCGGATCGCGCTCGGCGTTCAGCGTGTGGCGTGCGGTCGGGACGCTGATCGTCTCGATCACCGCGCCCTGCGTGCACCCGGACGGGCTGTTGGGGACGGCCTCGGGCTGCTCGCGGAGGGGGCGGTGTCTGCCCGGACCGACCTTCACACGCAGCAACGCGGTGCGGAGCTTGCGCGCCGCCCCGCGGGTGCGGGCGAGCAGGCCGAGGTCGAACTTCACGTACCCGCGGTAGCGATTGAGGATGTTCGTCGTGTGCGTCCGTCCGAGCGGCTGGTCGCGGTCCTGGGAGGCTGCCCACGTGCCCAGCAGGACACGCATCTCCTCCGGCTGGCGCGTGCCGCCCCGCGGGTCGAACGCGGGCGGCGGCGTAACGACGTGCGCGAAGCCACCCAAGGCGTAGCCGTTCGCGGGGACGAGGCCCTTCGGCACCGACCCGTTCTTCTCCGCGGATCCGATCGTGTCCGTGTGCACGGGACGCAGCGTCCAGTCCTGGAGCGCGAGCGGCTTTCGCTCCGGTGGATCCGTCAGGACGACGGTCAGCTTGAAGCCCGACAGCTCGTGGAGACAGGTGTACCGCCACATCTGGGAGTACCGGCTGTCGTGCACCTTGTATGCCTTCTGACGCAGCCAACCCATCTCCCAGCGTCGGCGGGCGTTCGCTCGTCGCGGCGGCGAGCCCGCGACCCGCTTGGCATTCGCCGGCAGGAGCGTGCGCGACAGCACCATCCCGTGGTTCGGCTTCCGGTCGTGGAGCCATCCGCGCACGATCGCGGTCACGTCGTAGCGCTTCGGGCTGAGGCGATGGAACGTTCCGGCCGGACCCTTGAACCCCTCCACGGGCAGACCCGGGCGCAAGCGGTCGACGGATGTCTCGAGGACGCTGATGCGGTCCACGACCGCGCGGCACCCGACCTCGCTGTTGGGCTCGATCGTGTCCTCGTCGTGGACGGCGCGCGAAGGGCGCGTGACGAAATCCAGGAAGGCCAACTTGACCTCGCGCCCATCCGCGATGCGCTTCTCCGCTTGGCGCAGATCGAAGCGGACGTAGCCACGCGAGCGCTCGATGAGATTGCCCGTGCGGCCGATCGCGCGGCGCCCCCCATCCGTGCTGACCGCCTTCGTTCCGATGCGCACGCGCCCGCTGTCCGGAGGGGGGACAGAACGACGGCGATGGCCGCCGACCGCCGCCAGCTTGGGATCGCTCGGCTGATCCAAGCGCTCGTCACGCAGGGTGCGGGTCGACGCAGGATCCAGCTCGAGCGTCTCGGCCTCGGCACCGGCGGCCGGCGTCGGGGCGAGGGCGGGCAGCAGCAAGAGGGCAAACAAGACGGGTAGACGCGGACGAGACACGGGCGGCTCCGGATGGGGGCCGCGCCGGGTCGGCGGGCCTACCCCGGAGGTGCCCAAGGTCGCCCGTCTGTAGACAGGCCCGGGCTAGGCCTCGTCGCGGCCCAGGACGAGGGCCACGTTGGTGCCGCCGAAGCCGAAGGAGTTCGAGAGGGCGGTCGTGATCTCGCGATCGGTCGGCTCGCGAACGGGCGGGTAGCCCTCGAGCTCCGGATCGAGCGGCGAAGCGTTGATCGACGGCGCGATCCAGCCCTCGCGCAGCATGGCGAGGGTGAAGATCCCCTCGATCACGCCGGCGCCCGTCACCGTGTGACCGGTGTAGCCCTTCGTGGACGAGTATGCGACGTGGCGTCCGCCGAGGAGGGTCTCGATCGCGCGCACCTCACCGACGTCGCCGACGGGCGTCGAGGTGCCGTGGGTGTTCACGTAGTCGATCGCCGCAGCGTCGACCTGCGCATTCTCCAAGGCCGCCTGCATGGCGCGCCGCGCGCCGTCGCGGGACGGCGCAACCATCTCGCCTTCGCCGTCGGAGGACATGCCGTAGCCGAGGAGCACGCCGAGGATCGTGGCACCGCGTGCTTCCGCCGTGCCCCGCTTCTCGAGCACGACCGCGCCGGCGCCCTCCGCGAAGATGAACCCGGCGCGATCGGCCGCGTAGGGGCGCGACGCGCGCTCGGGCGTCTCATTGTCCGTGCCGTTGTAGGCCCGCATGCTGTCGAACCCGGCGTGGAAGTGGGGGTCGGCCATCTCCGCGCCGCCGGCCAGCGCCACCTCGACGTGGCCGCCGCGGATGAGCTCGGCGGCCAGGAGGATGTTGTAGGCCCCGCCGGCGCAGGCAGCCGAAGCGCTGAAGGAGGGCCCCGTCGTCTGGAGCACGTTGACGAGGTTGGCGGAGACCGTCGAGGCCATGAGCTTGGGGATCAGCGTCGGAAGCACGCGCTTCGCGTCCCCGGTCTTGTCGAGGCGCTTCTGGAGCGAGCGATGCGTCTCCACGTCGCCCGTACCGCTGCCGAAGACGACGGCGAGGTCGCGTCGCTCGAGGCCCGACTGGGCGAGGGCGGTGCGCGCCGCCTTGAGCGCCATGCGCGCGGTGCGCCCGAGGAAGCGGCCCTGGGCGCGCGTGGTGCCGAGGGCGTCGTCCGAGATGTCGCCGTCGTAGAGGCCGATCAGCTCGCAGCGACACTTCATCGCGACGGCGGGCTCCCACCGCACGAAGGGGCCGCCCTGCCCGGCACGCAAGGCCGCGGTGATGGCGTCCAGGTCGTCGCCGAGGTTGCAGCACACCCCGGCCCCGGTGATCACGATGTCGTCTTCTCTACCCATGAACGCACCTTAGCGGAACGCGGTGCAGGCGGCCCGATCGGCGCCTGCGAGGGCGTCAGCCGCGCTTCGTGGCCGCGCGAATCCAGAGCGCGGCGATCACGATGCCCGTGAGGTTCGCCACCAGGTCCCAACCCGTGTTGCGGTAGCCGCCCACGTTCGTCTCGGGCATGCTCAACGTCGCCGCGAACTCGATCACCTCGTTCATGGCGCCGAGGCCCATGGCCGCGAGCCCGGCCAGCGCAAGGCGTCCGAAGGTCGGCTGCGCCGCGCTGGTCAGGCGACACAGCCCCTGCCAACAGACCCAGGTGCAGACGCCGAAGCCGTAGGCGTGGGTGAGCTGGTCGTACTTGATGCGCTCGGGGATCAGCCAGAGGTTGTAGAGCACGAGCCCCTCGCCCTTGTGCGGCCAGGACGCGGGGATCGGCATGAGCCCCCCGGCCATGTGCATCGCACCCCAGACGGAGAGGCACCACAGCGTCGCGGTCGCGAGCCTCACGCGCGTGTGGACGAGCGCGACGAGCAGGATCATCACGACCATTGCCACGAGGTAGAAGACGAACTCGGTGTTGCCGACGCGGAGGGCCGCCACGGCGGCGATGGCCATGTAGGCGGCCGTGAAGAGGCCCACGGGCAGCAGCGATGCGCGCGTCGGGGTGGGGGGCGTGCCGGGCTCCACGCTCCTGTTCTAGGCGGCCTCGGGGATCTCCACCAGCGTCAAGAGCCGTGGGGCGAGACGTCGGCGCCTCGCGGGGCTCAAGTATCGTGGGCCCCGGGAGGACTCTCCGATGCAGCCCCTTTCCGAGCGACCGCGCCGCAACCGCCGTACGGCAGCGATCCGCGCCCTCGTGCGCGAGACCACGCTGACGCCGGGCGACTTCATCTGGCCCGCGTTCGTGACGGAGGGTGGTGACACGCGCGAGCCCATCGGGGCGATGCCCGGCGTCTCGCGACTCGGCCTCGACGCGTTGATCGCGGAGGCGCGCGAGGTCGCGGCGCTCGGGATTCCCGCCATCGCCCTGTTTCCGGCGCTCACCGACGATCTCAAGGACGCCCGCGCCACGGAGTCGGTGAACCCGGACGGCCTGCTGCAGCGGACCCTCCGCGCGCTGAAGCAGGAGCTGCCCGAGCTCCTGCTGATCACGGACGTGGCCATGGACCCGTACTCGTCCGACGGGCACGACGGCCTCGTCGTGGACGGGGAGATCCTCAACGACGAGACGCTGCCGATCCTCGCGGCCATGGCCGTGGCCCAGGCCGAGGCCGGTGCCGACGTGGTGGCACCGAGCGACATGATGGATGGCCGCGTGGGCGCGATCCGCACGGCGCTCGATGCAGCCGGCCATACGGACGTCGGCATCCTCTCGTACGCCGCGAAGTACGCGTCGAGCTTCTACGGTCCCTTCCGCGAGGCGCTCGACTCCGCGCCCAAGAGCGGCGACAAGAAGACGTACCAGATGGACCCCGCCAACGTGCGCGAGGCGCTGCGCGAGATCCGCCTCGACGTCGCCGAAGGTGCAGACATCTTGATGGTCAAGCCGGGCCTGCCGTACCTGGACGTGATCGCGGCCGTGCGCGCCGCGGTGGACCTGCCCGTCGCCGCGTATCACGTGAGCGGCGAGTACGCGATGGTGAAGGCGGCGGGGGAGCGCGGCTGGATCGACGCGGACCGCGTGATGCACGAGTGCCTCGTGAGCCTCAAGCGTGCGGGCGCCGACATGATCCTCACGTACGCCGCACCCGACGTGGCCCGGATGCTCGCGTGAGCGTTGCCTGGTCGGAGCTGTACACCCGGCGGCGCGACATCCAGCGCCGCTTCGGCCGGGTGCACGCGCTTCCCCTGATCAAGCGCGTCCGGCACGCCCTCGTCCCGCATGTCCGCGAGGGCGCCCGGGTGCTCGACGTGGGCGCGGGGGCGCGCAAGGTGCTGAAGGTCCTCGAGCGCGACGTGGGGCCCGTGTCTTACGAGAGTGTCGATCCCGACACATCGGGTGTGCACGAGCATGCACAGATCGCCGACGTGACGGAGACTTACGACGTGGTCGTCTCCTTCGAGGTGGTCGAGCACGTACCCCCCGATCAGGTGCAGGCCTGGCTGGCCGACGTGATTGCACGCGTGGGGGACGGGGGGCGGCTCTTCCTGAGCACGCCGAACACGTACCACCCGCAGGAGTTCCAGCGCGACATGACGCATCGGACGCCGTGCGCCTACGACCAGCTGGCGGGCCTGGTGGAAGCACTCGGGCTCGAGGTCACCGCCATCCACCGCGTCTACGCCGACGCGTGGCACCGCCGCATCCTCCGGCGCTACGTCTTCGGCTGGCTCTTCCGGCTGCTCTCGCTCGACTACGCGCGCCAGATCCTGATCACGGCACGACGCTCCGCGTAGGGTGTGGCAAGGGGTTTGCGCGGAGTCCACGCGCAATCCGGGAGCCGCAGATGGACGAGAGCCTGCTGGAGTTCGTGGCCCACGCGCGCGACCGCGGCGTGGACCTCCCGACGATCCGGGCCATGCTCCGCGCCGGGGGGTGGAAGGATGCGCAGATCGCCGAGGCCATCTCCGCACAGGCGCTGGAGCTGCCCGTCCCGGTGCCTCCGGGCGCGAGCTCGGCCCGCGACACCTTCTTCCAGGTGCTCGCCTTCACGGCGCTCTACACGTCCGTGATCAGCCTGATCGTGCTGCTCTTCACCTACGTGAACCTGGCGTTTCCGGATGCCGCCCGGGACTCGCGCTACGTGACGGAGTGGGCGCACGGCACCATCCGCGCCAGCCTCGCGGCGCTGGTGGTGGCCTTCCCGATCTTCCTGATCGTGTGGCGGGCGCTGCTGCGGGAGCAGGCCCGTCATCCGGACAAGCGCGGCAGCCGCGTGCGCAAGGGCCTGACCTACCTCTCGCTCTTCGTGGGCGCGGTCACGATCGTCTCCGACGTCATCACGCTCGTGTACTACCTCTTCGAGGGCGAGCTCACGACGCGCTTCTTGCTCAAGGTGGCGATCCTGTTCGTCGTCACGGGCGCGGTCTTCGTCTATCTCGCGCTCACGCTGCGCGCAGAAGGGGAGGCAGCCGCATGACGCCCGCAGCGCATCGCACGTTCGGCATCGTCGCGACGCTCGTCGTCCTGGGCGCCATCGCGTGGGGGTTCTGGATCGTGGGCTCCCCGGAGAGCCGGCGCGTCGAGCGGCTCGACGAACGGCGTATCGACGACCTGCAGGCGATCGTCTGGGAGATCCAGCGCCAGGTGATCGATCCGTCGAACGCGAAGCGCATGGAGCGCGAGCTGCCTGCGACGCTCGAGGCCCTGGCCGCGAAGGCGCGCTACCGCGAGCTGACGCTCGTGGATCCGGAGACGGGCACGCCGTACGAATACGAGATCGTCGATGCGCACACCTATCGGCTCTGCGCGACGTTCGCACGAGCGCGGGACCGGAAGCGCGAGATCTTCTGGAACCACCCGGCGGGCCGCCACTGCTTCACGATCGACGTCTACGACGCGCCCTAGGAGGCGCGCAGCCGCTAGGACGAGGCCGAGGCGTAGGAGCGCAGGCCGCGGCGCCAGAACGCGACCGACAGGCCGAAGCACACGGCGGACGCGACGACCATGTGCAGTACGAGGCGCCACGGATCAGGCTCGAACATCGCACGCGTCGGGAACGACGCGATCAGCGCCAACGGCAGCACGTAAAGCAGGATGCGGCGGATCCAGCCGCGGTAGATGGCGTCGGGCTTCTGGGAGTAGGAGCCAATCGAGAAGAAGACCTGGCGCAGTCCCTGGCCTTCGTGCGTCCAGAACACGGGGATCAGGAACCAGAGCTGTATGGCGTAGTACAGGAAGACGCCGAGCAGCACGAGGGCCACGTAGAGCAGGATGCGGCCCGCGCCGAGCGGATCCGGATACGTGGCGAGCACCCACACCATGAACCCGATGGTGATCAGGAGGTTCACGAAGCTGTTGGCGGCGAAGTCGCGCAGGCTCAGGAAGAAGAGCGAGGAGACGGGGCGCACCAGGTAGTAGTCGAGATCGCCCTTGTTCACCAGGAACGGGAACCACCACATGTTGTTGGCGTAGACCGTCATCTGCAGCGCGTCGGAGAGGAAGATCGCTGCAAGGAAGACGCGCATCTGGGCCGGGTCCCAGCCCCCGAACAGGGGCGTGTGCAGATACAGCACCTCGAACAGCGCGAACTGGATCACGTACCAGGCGCAGTCCATCCCGATGCGGAAGAAGAAGTCGAACCGGAACTCCATCGCCTTGCTGAAGGAGAAGCGGAGGAAGTACCCGTAGAGCCGAGCGTAGCGCCACATCAGATGCCCACCCCCGTGTACTTTCGATCGCCGCGCTTCCAGACGGCCCGCGCGATCAACGTGAAGGCGGCGCACCACACCAGGGCGGTGGCGAGGCCCGTGAGCCACTCGGTCAGCGTGAGCTGCCCGAGGAACGTCTGGGTCGGGAGGTCGTAGAGCGCGCGGAAGGGCAGGATTCGTAGGGCGTCCTGGGACCACGCAGGGAAGAAGATGAGCGGCAGCATCGCGCCGCCGAGCAAACGAGAGGCGAAGCGGAGCATCACGGAGAGGCTCCAGACGTTGTCCTGCCAGAACGCGATGAGCTGCAGCGGCAGGCGCATCATGAAGTAGAGCAGGTTCGCCACGAGCACGCAGACAATGGCTCCCGCGATGGTCCAGGGGGTGACGCGCAGGGCCTGCGTGGGCTCGAGCACGAAGATCGCGAGCACGCCGAACAGCACCGCCTGCAGGATGAGCGGCACGAGCGCGCCCATGTGCTGGGCGTACTTGAACGGCGTGTAGGAGCTGGGGAAGAGCAGGTAGCGCGTGAGACCGCCTTCGTAGATGTCCTCGCTGACGTGGCCGCCGAAGTCGGGCCCCATGACGATCTTCTGGATGAGCAGGACCGTGACGAAGTAGACGACCAGGTCGGGCTGCGCGAATCCGCGGATCTGTGTCGATCCGGACTCGGCGAAGAGCGCCAGTGCCAGGAAGAAGTGCACGCCGAACTCGGCCAGGAAGCCGAAGAGCGTGTTGATCCAGAAGTCGATCCGGTAGCTCATGCGCTTGCGCGCTTCGACGCTGGCGATGTGCAGGAAGAGCCTGGCGTTCATGCGTCCCCGGCGTCTTCCTGGTTGCGCATGATGCGCTCGATGATCGTGCCGACGTCGTCCTCCTGGATGGCGAGGTCGATCACCGGCCAGTGCTGCAGCAGGTGGGCCGCGACCTCGGCCACGCCGTCCCGCGGCACGCGCACGCAGACCTGGTTCGGATCACACTCGACGACCTCGCCGTAGCGCTCGACGTCGATGGTGCTGGGGGCCGGGGATCCCGTCTTGCTGAGATGTGCCGTGACCAGCTTGCTGGGGGCGAAGCGCTGCACCACCTCTTCGAGCAGGCCGTCGAAGACGAACTCCCCGTCGCGGATGATCAGGATGCGCTTGCAGAGCCGCTGGATGTCCTCCATGTAGTGGCTGGTGAGGATCATCGCGGGCTTGTGCTCTTCGCGGTACGCAAGGATGAAGTCCCGGATCGCGCGCTGGGCCGTGAGGTCGAGCCCGATCGTGGGCTCGTCGAGATACACGACGCGCGGGCTGTGCAGGAGCGCAGCGATCAGCTCCATCTTCATGCGCTCACCCAGGGAGAGGCGGCGCACCTGGACGTTCAGCTCGTTCGTGACGGCGAGCACCTCGCTGAGGTAGCCGAGGGTCTCGCGGTACCGGTCGTCCGGGATGCGGTAGATCTCCTTGAGCAGGAGGAAGCAGTCGGCCGCGGGGAGGTCCCACCAGAGCTGGGCCTTCTGGCCCATGATCAGGGCGATCTGCCGGCGCAGCTCGTTGTGGCGCTCCCAGGGCCTGAAGCCCAGGACCTCGGCGTCGCCGGCGGACGGGTAGATGATGCCCGCGAGCATCTTCACGATCGTGGTCTTGCCCGCGCCGTTGGCGCCGACGAGCCCGACGATCTCGCCCTCGCCGACCTCGAAGCTCACGCCCTTCACGGCGTCCTTGTCGACGTACTCGCGCTTGAAGAGCGCGCGGATCGAGCCGCGCAGGCCGGGCGCCTTCTTGTGCACCCGGAAGGTCTTGCTGAGGTCGTCGACGCGGATCATGGCGCGCGATTCTCTCCGTCGGACAGGACCGGCGCAATGACTCGGGCTCGGCGGGTCCTTTGGCTACCTTCTGCCCATGAGCGCGCAGAACGTCGTCTTCTACTGGAATGGAACCTGAGGCAGCTGCCGAGACCCCCGGTCGGTGGTCTTCGAGAGCGCCCCCGAGGCAGCCGAGCGGCGCTACAAGAAGGAGCCGTTCACGAAGCGCGAGCTCACGGACCTCATGAAGGCGATGGACGACTGGACGTCGGCCATCAACACGCGCCACAAGATCGCCAAGGAGAACGGCTGGGCGGACAAGCCGCCGAGCCGCACGGCCTTCGTGGCCGCGGCGCTCGAGGAGCCGAACCTCCTCAGGCGCCCGATCATCCAGCGCGGTACGAAGGCGATCTACAGCCGTAAGGGCGACGAGATCCGCGCCTTCCTCAAGTAGACAAGAACGCCCCACACCCCGGGAGGCCCCCGTGATCGACCAGCTCGAGTCCCGCTTCCGTGCAATTCAGCCGGATGTCGACTTCGTCTCGCTCCGCTACGTCGACGAGCGCCACGAGAATCTGGCGGTGCGCCAGAACATCGTCCAGCCCACGTCCACGAGCCGTGACGTGGGCGCCATGCTCACCGTCATCGACGGCGACGGGCTCGGCTACGCGGCGACGAGCGACCTGTCCGAGTCGGGACTGCGAGAGGCCGTGAAGCGCGCGACCGCGTGGGCGCGTCGCACCCAGGGCCGCGGCGTCGCCGACTTCGGCAGCATGCCGCTCGACGCGCGACAGGGCGAGTACCAGAGCCAGGTCGGCCGCACGTGGGACTCCCTGAGTCTCAAGGACAAGATCGACCTCCTGCGCGAGCACGCGGGCCGGATCAAGAAGGACGATCGCATCGTCGACTGGGTCGCCGCGCTCACGGGCGTCAGCTCGGAATCGCTTCTGCTCACGTCGAACGGCGGGCGCCTGCATCAGCGCTTCCGGTTCGTCGTGCCGCACATGGTCGCCATCGCGAACGAGGGCACCGAGACCCAGCGCCGCACGCTGGGGGGCTACGGCATGGGCCGTCAGGGCGGGCTCGAGATCCTCGACGAGATCGGGTTCACCGCGGCGCCCGAGCGTCTCGCCGACGAGGCCCTCGAGCTGCTCTCCGCGCCCGACTGCCCGGAAGGCACGATGGACCTGATCCTCGCGCCGGATCAGATGATCCTGCAGATCCACGAGAGCATCGGACACCCGATCGAGCTCGACCGCATCCTCGGAGACGAGCGCAACTACGCGGGGACGAGCTTCGTGACGCTCGACATGTTCGGCTCGTACCAGTACGGCTCGGAGCTCTTGAACGTCACGTTCGATCCGACGCGGACGGACGAGCTCGCCAGCTACGGCTTCGACGACGACGGCATGCCCGCGGAGCGCGAGTACGTGATCAAGGAGGGCGTCCTGCTGCGGCCGCTCGGTGGACGCACCTCCCAGGTGCGCGCCGGCGTGCCCGGCGTGGCGAACTCGCGCGCCAGCTCGTGGAACCGCCCGCCGATCGACCGGATGGCGAACCTGAACCTCGAACCCGGGGACAGCAGCATCGCGAGCATGGTCCAGTCCGTCGAGCGTGGCGTGCTGATGGAGACCAACTGCTCGTGGTCGATCGACGACTCGCGCAACAAGTTCCAGTTCGGCTGCGAGCATGGCCGCGTGATCGAGGACGGCGAGCTGAAGCACGTCGTGAAGAAGTGCAACTACCGGGGCATCTCGGCCACGTTCTGGCGCAACCTCAAGGGGGTCGGCACCGCCGAGACCGTCGAGGTCATGGGCACGCCGCACTGCGGCAAGGGCGAGCCGAACCAGATGATCCGTGTGGGCCACGCCAGCCCGACGTGCCTCTTCGGCGACGTCGAAGTGTTTGCGGGAGACTAGCGTGCAGACCTACTTCAACGAGGTCGCCGACCACATCACCTCGCTCTTGCAGGGGAACGAGGCCTTCACCTGCACCTTCGACGGCGAGGAGTCGGACTTCATCCGCTTCAACCAGGGCAAGGTGCGCCAGGCCGGCGCCGTCAGCCAGCGCAGCCTGCAGCTGGACCTGATCGAGGGCATGCGCCACGCAGCGGGCGCGATCGTCCTGAGCGGCGAGCGCGAGGAGGACCACGCCCGCGTGGCGGGTCTCGTGAAGGACCTGCGCGCGCAGCGCGCGGAGCTGCCCGAGGATCCGTACCTGCTCTACGCCACGGAACCGCACGACACCGAGCGCGTGGACCCGTCCCGCCTGCCCGATCCCGTAGCGGCCCTCGGCGAGATCCAGAGCGCGGCGGGCCCGCACGACCTGGTCGGCCTCTACGCCGCAGGCGGCATCCACGCCGGCTTCGCGAACAGCTTCGGTCAGCGCAACTGGTTCAGCACGCACAGCTACAACTTCGACTGGAGCTTCTATCACGCGACCGACAAGGCGGTGAAGTCGGGCTACGCGGGCTTCGAGTGGGACCCGAGCCGCTTCCAGCGCAAGGTCGACGAGGCGGTCCGCAAGCTCGATGTGCTGCAGCGCGACCCGCACGAGGTGCCGCGTGGTCACTACCGCGTCTACCTGACCCCGGATGCCCTGAACGAGATGGTGGGCATGCTCTCGTGGGGCGGCTTCGGCCTGAAGGCGCTGCGCACCAAGCAGACGCCCCTGCTCAAGCTCGCCGAGGGCGAAGCCGCCTTCGACGACTCGGTGTCCATCGCCGAGAACACGGCGGAGGGCGCGTCGCCCAACTTCCAGGAGTCGGGCTTCCTGCGCCCCGACCGCGTTTCGCTGATCGACAACGGCCACCACACGGCAAGCCTCGTCTCGCCCCGGTCCGCGAAGGAGTTCGGCGTCGAGACGAACGGCGCGTCGGCGGGCGAGTCGCCGGAGTCGCTGGACATGGCCGCGGGTGGCCTGCCCGAGGAGGGCATGATCGAGCGCCTCGGGACGGGTCTCTACGTCGGCAACCTGCACTACCTCAACTGGTCCGACCTGATGGCCTGCAAGACGACGGGCATGACCCGCTTCGCGACCTTCTGGGTCGAGGACGGTGAGATCGCCGCGCCCGTCAACGTGATGCGCTTCGACGAGTCGCTCTACCGCGTGCTCGGCTCGAACCTGGCCGGCCTGACCCAGGAGCGCGACTGGCTCCTCAGCCCGGACACGTACTTCCACCGCAGCACCCACAGTGCGCGCTTGCCCGGTGCGCTGGTCGAGGACTTCGCCTTCACGCTTTGACGCGCCTGCTCCGCTCCCTGCTCGTCCTGCTCCTGGCGGCCGGCTTCGTGCTGTCCGGCGCACGCGCGGACGAGCCGCTCGAGAAGCGCGACCATATCGAGATCCGCGGGATCTACGGCGGCATGCCGAAGTCCCTGATCCAGGGCGAGCGGCGTCTCGTGGACGCCGGCGTGAACGCGATCTGGATCGGCGAGCGCGGGATCACGAAGGCGGCCGTGGCCACGGCGCGCGCCCAGGGGGTGAAGCTCTTCGCCGAGTTCAACACCGTCCATCGCGCGGAGTACCTGAAGGACCATCCCGATGCGGCCCCGGTCGGGACCGACGGCAAGCGCGCCCCGGCACCGCACGGCTGGCAGGGCATCTGCCCGACCCATGTTGCGTATCGCGCGTGGCGCATGCGGGCCTTCTGGAAGCTGCTCGCCACGTACGAGATCGACGGCGTCTGGCTCGACTACCACCACGCCCATTCGAGCTGGGAGCGCGCCGAGCCGGCCTTGCCGGACACGTGCTTCTGCGAGCGCTGCCTGGCACAGTTCCAGAAGGACACGCGGACGGATCTCGATGGCGCGACCGGCGCCGCGGCGGCGAAGGTCGTGTTGGGCAAGCACAAGCAGGCGTGGGTTACGTGGCGCTGCGCGGTGTTCACGGACTGGGTGCGTGAGTTCAAGGCGATCCTGAAGGCCGTACGACCGAAGGCCCTGCTCGGCACCTTCCACTGCCCCTGGTCGCTCGAGGAGCGGGAGGGGGCGCTGCGGGAGAAGCTCGCGATCGACCTGCGCGCGCAGAAGGCGTACGTCGACGTCTTCAGTCCGATGCCGTACCACGCGCGATTCGGGTACGCGAAGGACCCGGCCTGGATCTCACGGCAGACGGCGTGGCTCGGTCGCCATCTCGGCGTGAAGGGTGTGCCGGGCGAGAGCGTCCGCATCTGGCCGATCGTGCAGCTGTCGGACTGGGGCGAGGCTGTGCCCGTCGAGCAGGTGATCCCCGTGATCGACCACGGCACGCGTCGGCCTGCGACGGGCGTGATGGTGTTCGCCTGGGGGCGCTTGCGGAAGAGCCCGCCGAAGGTGGCGGCACTGAGCGAGGCCTATCGCGCCATCGGTCGCTAGTCGCGCCGTTCGCGATTCCTGTTTGGCGCGGTCTCCACGTCATGCGCGTGCGCAGTTGGGTTCGCACACCCCAAGCCCTCCTCCCAAGCGGGCTCACGAGAGCCCCGGAAAGTCCCTCCCATGCGCACCCTCATCGTGACTCTCGGCATCCTCGTGATGCTCGCGACCCCGGCGCTCGCCGCCACCTCCGCCTCGATCGACGGCAACGTCCGCGGCCTCAACACCGTGGACAACGTCCTCTCGAACCTCCATCCCGGCACGTACAGCTACGACCTCACCGCGACCGGAAACGGCAACAACCGGCTGAAGTTCCGCGTCTACGTGTGGGATCACTCGATCGACGACTGGCGCTGGCAGCGCGTCCACACGGCCCGCCTGTCCGCGTCGAACAACGGCGCCACGCTCAGCGGCACGTTCACCATCGGCGCCGAGCCGGGTGAGACCGGCACCCGCCGCGTGAAGTTCGTCTTCTCCCGCAAGGTCGGCACGAGCCGCATCAACTACGAGCTCGAGGCCAACCGCCAGTAGACCCTCTGCTCTCCTCCGCCTGCGCCGCGGCGTCCTCCGGGACGTCGCGGCGCTCTCAATTGCCTCACTCGTCAGAAGGCGAGGGCGGGGGGTCGGTCTCGCCTTCGCGCTGGGCGAGAAACGCATCGTGCAGCGCATCCAGGTCGCGCCGGATGGAGGAGACGCGGACCTTCGCGCTGTTGAGCCGGATACGGATGCGGTCGAGCTTCCGACCGGTGGTGTTGAAGGCGGTCCCGTCGACGAGGTCGATCAGGGACCAGTTCGACTCGACGTGGACCTTCTCGGCGATGGCCTGGATGCGATCGTGGTGCTCGTTGTCGAGATCCCGGAGATCCGCCTCGAGCTGTTTCAGCAGGCGCTGGACCCGCGGCGCGATGGAGCGCGAACGATCGATGGAGCGGCCGCGGAAGATGGCCATGAAGCCGAGCCCGCGGTGATCCCACCGATCGGCATCGGAGGCCTCGCGCATGGCCTCGGCCATCTCCTCCAGCGCGGCGTGCGCGTCGCGGGCCGACGCGCGAGCCCGTGCCAGGGGGTGGATCCGCTTTCGTCGCGCGCGGCGCTCCGCGAAGATCTCGCGTAGCGGCCTCCGCTTGCCTCGACGTCGGACCCGCCGCTTCGCCATCCGTCCTCCGGCCGCAGGTCTACCACGAACGACCCGACGACGCTTGGGAGCCGTGATCAGCGCGGGTAGCCGAGGGCCTTCAGTGCCGCCGCGATCTCGGTGAGCGTGGCGGGATCCTCGATCGTCGCCGGGACGGCGTACTCCTCCCCGTCGGCGATGCGGCAGATGGTGCGACGCACGATCTTGCCCGAGCGCGTCTTCGGCAGCCGCTCCACGACGATGGCCTGCTTGAACGCCGCCACCGGACCGATCGCCGTGCGCACGCGGGCGATGCACTCCTTGACGATCTCGTCGGTGTCCCGATCGACCCCCGCGTTGAGCACGAGGAAGCCGAGCGGGAGCTGTCCCTTGAGCGGGTCGGCCGCACCGATCACGGCGCACTCGGCGACGTCGGGATGCGCGATGAGCGCCTCCTCCATGCCGCCCGTCGAGAGGCGGTGACCGGCCACGTTGATGATGTCGTCCGTGCGCGCCATGACGAACACGTAGCCGTCTTCGTCCATGTAGCCCGCGTCGCTCGTCTCGTAGAACCCGGGGAAGTGCTCCATGTAGGTCGAGACGTACTTGTCGGGCGCGTGCCACAGCGTGGGGAACGCGCCGGGCGGCATGGGCAGGCGGCACACGATGTCGCCCATCTGCCCGGCGGGCACTTCCTGGCCGCCTTCGTCCACCACGCAGACGTCCCAGCCGGGCGTGGCCGGCCCGGCCGAGCCGGGCTTCACGGCGAGGTGCTCGATGCCGATGCAGTTGGCCGCGATCGCCCAGCCGGTCTCCGTCTGCCACCAGTGGTCGATCACGGGGATGCCCAGCTTCTCCTCCGCCCACGCGAGCGTGGCCGGATCGCATCGTTCGCCGGCGAGGAAGAGGGCGCGCATGGCGGAGAGGTCGTAGTCGTCGAGGAGCGTGCCTTGCGGGTCGTGCTGCTTGATGGCACGGAACGCGGTGGGGGCCGTGAACATCGCGGCGACGCGGTGGTCGGCGGCCACACGCCAGAACGTGCCCGCGTCGGGCGTGCCCACGGGCTTGCCCTCGAAGAGCACGGTCGTGTTCCCGTGCAGGAGCGGGCCGTACACGATGTACGAGTGCCCGACGACCCAGCCCACGTCGGACGCGGCCCAGAAGACCTCGCCGGGCTCGACCCCGTACAGGTGCTTCATCGTCCAGTGCAGCGCGACCGCGTGGCCGCCGTTGTCGCGCAGGACCCCCTTCGGCACGCCGGTCGTGCCCGAGGTCATCAGCACCGGGGCGACCGACGAGGGCGGCAGCAGATCGAGACGACGGCTCCCCTGCTTGGCGACGGCATCCCACTCCGGGCCGATGGCGATGACCGGACCGGGCACCGCGTCGGCGGGGAGATCGGCGACGAGTTCGGGATCGCCGATGACCAACCCGAGCGACTCGCGCTCGACGACCTCGACCAACTGGGCCGCCGCGCTGCCGGTGTTGAGATAGACGGGCACGAGGCCGGCCTTGGCCGCCACGACCGACGCCTCGACGAAGCCCCGGTGGTTGCGGCAGAGGATGCCGACCTGGGTGCCGCGTCCGACCCCGCGGGCCCGGAGGCCGCGAGCCTGGGTGGAGGTGCGGTGGTCGAGCTGGCCCCACGTGCACGAGCCGAGATCGTCGATGACGGCGGTGCGGTTCCGGAGCCGCAACGCCCCGGCGGCGACACCGGCGGCCAACGACGGCCCCCACCGGACGAGCCCACCCGTCAGCGCCGCGGTGCGCGTCGGGTCGAGCAGGCCGGTTCGGCGGATCAGATCGAGGGTGGCGCCGACGTCCATCCGGCGCAGTGCATCAGCCGTCGGCGGCAGCCAGCAAATCGGCGTAGGCGGCGGCGATGTGATCGCGCAGCTGGCCGGGTTCGACGACCGCGGCCGGGTCGATCACGAGCCCGATCTCGAAGACGTCGTCGTTGGAGATCGCGGTGATGTTCATGGCCGTGCCCGACACGGGACCGAGGGTGATGTTGCGCTCGACCCGGGCGCCGGCGATGTAGGTGGGCACCGGCGCGCCGCGCAGGTTCGACGTCGCGATGTCGAGCTTGCCGGCGGTCGCCCGGGCGACCTGGGTGACCACCGACGTGGGCAGGAGGTTGGCGACCCCGGCCAGGCCGGCGAGGGCCCCGTCGCCGGCGACGGCCTCACGGCGCTCGGCCATGCGCTTCTTGACGTCCTTGAGGTACGGCTTCGCCTTCCGGTAGGTACCGGCGAGGTGGAGCATCGTCGGCGTGAAGGAGTTGCCGCCGATCGCGTCGTCGCGACGGGTCGACACGACGAAGCTCGCGTTGAGGCCCTCGGGCGTGACGCCGTGGGCCTTGTGGTAGTCGATGGCGCCCATCGCCGCACCGGCGACGAAGAGGTCGTTGATCGAGGCGTTGAGGGCCTTGCCCGCCGCCTTCATCTCCGACACCGACAGCGAGATCGTCTCGAGGTGACGACGGCGGCTGCGGTCGGTCCAGAGCGGTGACCCGGGCCGCGACTCCTCGTCGCCGTCGAGCTGATCGAGCACGGCTCGAACCTGCTCGACCTGCTCCTCGGCGAAGTCGCGGGCGAGCAGCGGGTCGCCGGTCCAGGTGGAGACCTCGCCGAGCGCACGACGGGCCCGACCGATCTGACGACGGGCGACGTGCCCGAGGCTCCGCCGCAGACTGTCGGTGGCGGAGATGCCGTCGGCGCTGCGTTCCGCGGTCTCCTCGGCGGCGATCGCATCGGCGATGACCTGGTCGAGATCGACGGGCGCGGGCGGCTCGGCGTCGCGGCTGAGGTCGAGGTACTTCTCCGACAGTCGCATCGCACCGATGCCGTCGGTGATCGAGTGGTGCATCTTCGAGAAGAGCGCGCCCCGGCCGCCCTCGAGCCCGTCGACGACGACGAACATCCACAGCGGACGGGTGCGGTCGTAGGGGTCCTCGTACCAGCGGGTGGCGAGGTCGTAGAGCTGGCGCTCGGTGCCCGGCGCGGGGAGCGAGACGTGTCGGACGTGGAAGTCGAAGTCGAACTCGGGATCGGTCGCCCAGGTGGGCGGCGCGAGCCGACCGAAGGCGGGGACGACCCGTTCGCGGAGGCGGGGGATCTCCGAGACGGCGTACCGGATGCGCTCGGTGAACGTGTCGACGTCGAGGGGCCGGTCGAGGATCGAGATCATGGCGCCGTTGGGGTTCAGCCACGGATCCTTCTCGATGTTCCACATCAGGGCTTCGGCATCGGTCATCTTCTGCTCGAAGCGGAGTTCACGGGTGCGTTCGCTCATGGCAGAACTCCTCAGGTGTCCGTGCCCGGACGGCGATCGGCCTCGGCGGTGGGGTCGCCGGTGTAGCCGGGCGGATAGGTGGCGGCGAGCTCCTCGTCGGTGGGCTCGTGGTGCTCGTGCGCCTCGGGCGGCAACAGGTCGACGATCGCCGACATGATGCGGGCCGTGTCCTTGTCGAGGCTCTTGTACTTCAGCTCGACCGGCTCGCCGACGACGATGCTGATCTCGGGCGGGTCGAGCAGGTCGAGGCTGGGCATCCGGGCGCTGCGGGGCCAGACCTTCTCGGTGCCCCACAGGCCGACGGGGATGACGGGGGCCCGGGTCTCGTGGGCGAGCTTGGCGGCGCCCCACCGGCCCTTGAGTTCAGGATCGAAGAACGCCGGTCCGCGCGGGATCGTGCCCTGGGGCGCCATGGCGACGAGCTCGCCGATCTCGAGGGCCTCGACGGCCTTGTCGAGGGGCTCGTCGCTCCCAGTGCCGCGATCGACGCGGATCCCGCCGAGCATGCGGCCGAGCCGACCGACCAGCGGTACGTCGAAGACCTCTTTCTTGCCGAGGAAGCGGGCGCTGCGCCCGGCTCGGGCCAGGAGGAGGTTGACCGCAGTGGGGTCGAAGTAGCTGCGGTGGTTGAAGACGAGGATGCAGGCACCGTCGGCCGGGATGTTCTCGACCCCCTCGAACGAGAACCGTGCGTTGGGGACCAGCTCGGGTCGGCTGAACGGGCGGAGCCACTCCTGGAGTTCGCGACCGCCGAGTTTGAGCACGCCGGGCGACTTGTCGAAGTTGCGGATCGGCCAGCCGTTGAGGCCGGCGATCACCGTGAGGTGCGGATCGGGGTTGATCGCGACCGGCTTGCCGACCGCCCGGAGCAGCGGGACGTCGTAGGCGGAGTCGGAGTAGGCGTAGCTACCCGCGAGGTTGAGGCCCTCGGCCTCGGCCAACTCGACGACCGCGTCGCGCTTGGCCCGTCCCCACAGGAAGCCGCCGACGGTCTCGCCGGTGTACTGGCCCTTGCGCTTCTGCCAGCGGGTGGCGACGACATGGTCGAAGCCCAGTCGCTCGGCGAACGGGGTGACGAAGGCGGCGGGCGAGGTGGTGGCCAGGACGAGCACCCGGCCCGCCTCCTTGTGCTCGCGCAGCAGGGCTCGGGCCGCCGGCGGCACCATCTCGA
>JASJAY010000052.1 GCA_030066775.1 Planctomycetota bacterium | reverse complement strand
GTCACAACTTGCAGCAGTTTTCCCCGGTACCAGGCGAGCGAGTTAGCCGCCCATCTTGTCGGCGACGGAGAAGTACCAGCGGCCGTCGACCTTCTTGAAGGTCATGCTGTCCTCGCCAATGGTGCCGGTGGCGGTGTCGCCGTCGATCTTGAGGTCCTTGAGCTCGCCGCCGAGGTCCTTGAAGTTGCCGGTCGCCTTGCCGGCTGTCTCCTCGCCGAGCGACGAGAAGGCCTCGATCATCTCGGCGACGAACGCACCGTGATCGAGGTCGGGGGCCTGGTCGTTCATCCACTTGGCAAGGGCCTTGGGATCGTTGCCCATGGCGGCCGGGGGCGGCTTGTCCATGTCGACGTCGCCCAAGCCGTACTTGTCCAGCACGTCCTTCATGGCCTTCTCGAAGCCGGCCATCTTCTCGTCGATCTCCTTCTTGGCGTCCTCGCCGCCCAATCCCTCGCCGAGGGCGCCCATGCCGCCGACGAACATCGGCGCCATCTTCGCGAACATCATCATCCCGAAGCTCATGAGCGGGCGCTCGTCGGGAACCATCAGGTTCACGATGCCGGCGAAGTCCTCCTTCTCGGCGTAGCCGCGGGCCTTCTCGACCAGCGCCTCGGGGCTCTCGGCGCCCGAGGCCTCGCCTCCCCCACCACCACCGCCGCCTGGGGCCTTGTCGCCGCACCCCGCGAGGGCCAGGGCGAAGACGCAGAGAAGTGCGATTGCGTGGGACGAGAGCATCGAGCGCATGGGGACCTCCTGATTCCGTGGGAGGACTGTAGCCCGGCATGCGCTGCGGGCGCACGTCCTCCGTGGATGACAGGGAGGATGCGCAAGGTTGAGCAGGGTTGTCAGCCCACCTGACGGTGAAATCACGATGAAGGCGCGCACGCGCCCGGCGCCGGTACCCTCGGGGCCGTCATGCGCGCCCTCCTGCCCCTCGTCCTGCTCCTGCTCTGTGCGATGCCCGCGCAGGCGGAGGACGAGAAGCCGGCCACGCCCGACAGCAAGCGCGTGCGCGACGCGATCGACCGCGGCGCCGCGTTCCTGCTCGCGCGCTACGAGAAGGGCTTCGACACCGAGAAGCCGCACGCCGTGCCCGAGCTCGTGCTGCTCACCCTGAGCCACGCCGGCACGCCGCACAACCATCCCGTGTTCAAGAAGGCGCTCGAGGCCACGCTCACGTCGAAGCTGCGCCACACCTATCGGGTGTCCCTGGCGGCGATGGCGCTCAGCAAGATCAACCCCTACCTCTACCGGGCCCGCCTCGCGCACTGTGCCCAGTGGCTCGTGGACACGCAGTACGAGCAAGGCGAGTGGGGCTATCCGGGGGGCCGCCTCGGCACGGCGAACACGGGCGTGAAGACGGACGTCAAGCCGCCCGTCACGGAGGAACAGGCCAAGGGCGGCCCCAAGGCCGATCCGATCGAGATCGTCAGCCGCGTGAGCAAGACGAACCCGGTCGAGGGCCAGGGCGACTTCTCCAACACGCAGTTCGCGCTGCTCGGCCTGCGCGCCTGTCGCGACGCGCGCATCGTGATCCCGAAGACGACGTGGCAGCGCGCACTCGAGTACCAGCTGCGCTTCCAGCAGCGCGACGGTTCCTGGGGCTACGTCATGGCCGGCGAGCAGGACCAGGTCGGCTACGCCTCATTGACGGCCGCGGCCGCAGCCGGCGTGGCCATCTGCCACCACGGGATGGGCAAGAAGAACGTGAAGAGCATCCCGGCCGTGAAGAAGGCGCTGGGCTGGCTGAAGAAGCGCTGGGACCCGAAGCGGAACGTCGGCGTCGACAACAGCTCGATCATCGGCGTGAGCGCGTGGCAGTACTACCACCTCTACGCCGTCGAGCGCATGGGGCGCATCCTCGACATCGATAAGATCGGTAAGCGCGCGTGGTACGCCGAGGGCGCGCGGTGGATCCTCGCGAACCAGAACGCGGACGGGAGCTGGGAGGACGCGGGCGCGACCTCCACCAAGCGCTACATCCGCACGGCCGACACCTGCTTCGCGATCCTCTTCCTGAGCCTCGCGACGCCGCCGCTCACGGGACGCTAGGAGCCGTTCGCGTTAGCCGCCGTCGGCGGGCAGCCCGTCGAGCATCTTCTTGAGCGCTTCGTCGTCCGGGAAGCGACGCAGCCCCTCGGTCAACGTCTCGCGCGCCTTGGCCGCGTTCTTCTCGGCCATGAGCACGCCGGCGAGCTGGCCGTACGTCTTCGCGAAGCGCGGCTCGGCCGCCTTCTGCTGCTGGAGCGCGATCAACGACTCGAAGGCCTGGATCGCCCGCGCGCGTCCCTGCGGCGTGCGCTGCGAGTGACTGATGCCCACGGCTTGCATGTAGCGCGCTTCCCAGTTCTCGGGATCCCGCTTCAGGACCTCGCCCAGCTGCGTGCGCACCGAATCACCCAGCATGCCCCGCTCGACGATGCTCTCCGCGGTGTGTGCGCGCGCGGACTGGACGTCGACGAGCTGCAGCCGCGCATCCAGATCGTCGGGGTTCTCGGCGATGCGCGCCTCGAGGTCGGCGACGACGCCCTGCATCAGCGCCTTGTCGCCCGTGAGACGCAGCAGCTCACCCACCTCGGCCTTGGTGGCTTCGCCCGCGGAGTACGCCTTGCCGAGCTCGAAGAAGCGTTCGGCCATGGCCTTGTGCGCTTCGGGCGTGCGCGAGGTGGGCCCGGCGGCGGGCGTCGCGGCATCGCGCGGCGCGCCGGTTGCCTTCATCTTCTCGATCTGGTCTCGCGCCGTATCCAGCTCGCGCTGAAGCCGAGCGAGCCGTTGGTCCGTGGACTCGCCTTCGAGCGACGGGGTCGCCCCCGCGTCCGCGGACGTCGTGCCCGTGATGCCCCCGGTCGGCGGCGCGGCGGAGATCGTGCCCGTGTCCCGCACCACCTCGTCCTGTCCGCCGAACGCGACCGCGACGATCACGGCCGCCACGATGATCGACCCGCCCAGCAAAGCAGCCGCCTGGGTGCTCATGGCTCATCAACTCCTTCGGCAACGCACCCAGCATAGCGCTGTCGAGCCCCGACACGGGCGCGTGCGATTGACCTCTCGACGGCACGCGAAGTACCGTCCTCGGCTCGGCCGAGCCGAGTGGAGTCTCCCATGCGCATCCGCTTCCTGCACCTGGCACTCGCCATCGCATTGGCCGCGACCCTTGGGTCGGATTCCGCACATGCGGACAAGCGCGCAGATCAGGTGCGCTCGCGCTACACGAAGTTCGAGTACCGCATTCCCATGCGCGACGGCGTGCGGCTCTTCACCGCCGTGTACGTGCCCAACCACCCGACGAAGACGTACCCGATCCTCATGACGCGCACGCCGTACAGCTGCCGGCCGTACGGGGTCGATCAGTACCGGGGCAGCTTGGGGCCTGGGAAGGTCTACGAGGACGAGGGCTACATCTTCGTCTTCCAGGACGTGCGCGGTCGCTACATGTCCGAAGGCACGCACGTCAACATGCGCCCGCACATCGCCGAGAAGCAGGGCACGCAGATCGACGAGAGCACCGATACGTACGACACGATCGAGTGGCTCCTCGAGAACGTCCCGAACCACAACGGGCGCGTCGGCATGTGGGGCGTCTCGTACCCCGGCTTCTACTGCTCTGCCGGCATGATCGACTCGCACCCGGCGCTCAAGGCCGTCTCGCCGCAGGCCCCGATCGCCGACTGGTTCTGGGACGACATGCACCACCACGGCGCGTTCGTGCTGCCGCTCTCCTACATCTTCTTCTCTTCGTTCGGCAAGGAGCGGAAGGGGCCGACGCCGCATCGCGCGAAGGGCATCGACCTCGGCACGCCCGACGGCTACGAGTACTTCATGCGCATGGGGCCGCTTTCGAACGCGAACAACAAGGGCCGCCTCGGGGGAAAGATCGCCTTCTGGAACGAGATGTCGGAGCACCCCAACTACGACGCGTTCTGGCAGTCCCGCAACATCCTGCCGCATCTGAAGAACATCAAGGCGGCGGTGCTCGTGGTGGGCGGCTGGTACGACACGGAGGACCTCTACGGACCGCTCAAGACCTACGCATCCGTCGAGGCGAAGAACCCGGACATCGACAACCACCTCGTGATGGGCCCGTGGTCACACGGCGCATGGCGCGGTGCGGGGGACAAGCTGGGCGACGCGGAGTTCGGCTTCCGGACGGGCGACTGGTTCCGCAAGAACATCGAGCTGCCGTTCTTCAACCACTACCTGAAGGGCAAGGCGAAGCACACGATCCCGGAAGCGCTCATGTTCGAGACGGGCGCCAACCGCTGGCGCCGCTTCGACCAGTGGCCGCCGGCACAGGCCAAGGCGCAGAAGCTCTATCTGGCCGGCGGCGGCCGCGTGACGATCGATGAGCCGGCGAACGAGAATGATGCCGCGGACGCCTACATCAGCGATCCCGACAAGCCGGTCCCCTACACGAACGACATCACGCGCGGCTGGTCGACCGGCTACATGGCCGAGGATCAGCGCTTCGCCGCACGCCGACCGGACGTGCTCGTCTACCAGACCGATGTGCTCGAGGACGACCTGACCTTGGCGGGGCCGATCCAGGCCACTCTCTACGTCTCGACGACCGGCACGGCATCGGACTTCGTGGTGAAGGTGATCGACGTCTTCCCGGACAAGGTCCCGAAGAAGGGCGGTCAGCCGGATCGCGGCGGCCAGCAGACGCTCGTTCGGGCCGACGTGATCCGGGGGCGCTTCCGCGAGAGCTACGAGACGCCGAAGCCGTTCGTCCCGGGCGAGGTCGCGAAGGTCTCGTTCGAGCTCTCCGACGTGCTGCACACCTTCAAGCGCGGGCACCGCCTGATGATCCAGGTGCAGAGCACGTGGTTTCCGTTCATCGACCGCAACCCCCAGAAGTACGTGCCGAACATCTTCAAGGCACGCGCGGAGGACTTCATCAAGGTCACGAACCGCGTCCACCGCTCGCGCGCGCATCCGTCGAATATCGAGGTGCGGGTGCTCCGCTAGTCCTGATGCGCTGGCCCGCCATCCGCGTCGGCCACGGTTCGTAGGGGGCGGCCCTTGTGGCCGCCCTGTCGCCATCGGTGTCCTGCAGCCGTTGACATCCCTGCGCGTTTCCGCGCGCGGCCGGCTCTAAAAAAAGAGCCGGCCGCGGTAGGTGGGCCACCGCGGCCGGAGGTGAGGCGAACTCGGGACGAGGTCGGTCCGGAGCGTCGCGGGGGTCGAGGCCGTGCTTCCGAGAGATCCGATAGGAAGCGTTCGGCCTTTCCCTCCCCTGCGCGTGTGCCCCACGCTCGTCGCTGGACTTCACCTGCGGGGACACCCGAGTTCGTCTGAGGGATCTGTTCTCTGGCCGGCGCGAGTCCGACCTGTCCTGTGGCGTTCCTTTCCGGTTTTGCACCGCCGCTGGGCCGAAGCCCGTTGACGGGGGGGATCAAAGCCGGGCGCCATAGGCCAGGAGGCCTCCTCGCCGACTCATAGGCCCTGTGCCCGTGGGGCGGCATTCGTCTCAGGAAATGCCTCGAAATCAGCGCACTCGGAGGGACTTTGGTCACTTCGGACGCCCCCTACGCCCCCGCCCTGGGGCGCGAACCGCCCGCCGAGGCCCATTTCTGGCGGGGGATTCACGTTCCGCGTGTCAGGTCCACACGTTCCAAGGCCTATACTGGGCCCGGGCTATCGGAAGAAGGAGGCAGAGCTCTAGAAGCGCACCCCCCATGCCTCCCTACGAGTACTCAGGCCAGCTGGCGAACGACCGGGCCTTCTTCGTCCGCGTCGCGCGGGGCCTGGTCCGAGATGCCACCGACGCAGACGACCTCGTCCAAGACGCGCTCGTCATCGCCTTCCGCAACGGCCGCGTGAACGGCCGCGCCGACCGCGCCTACGTGCGCGGCGTCCTCAAGAACCTCGCGCTCCGCTCGTGGCGCGACCGCCGCCGCCGCCGCCGCCGCGAGACGCACGCCGCCGCCCCCGACCTCCTGCCCGACTCCACGCAGACGGTCACGCGCTCCGAGACCCGCCGCATGCTCGCGGCGGACATCAACACGTTGCCCGACGTCTACCGCGTGCCGCTGATGCTGCGCTACTACGAGGAGCTCTCCCCCCAGGAGATCGCGCGTCGCCTCGACGTGACCCCGTCCACCGTGCGCACCCGCCTGCAGCGCGCGCGGCAGCGCCTGCGCACGCGCATCGACCGCCGCTACGGCAGCGGGCGCGAGGCGCTCGGCGCCGCGCTCATCCCGCTTGCGCTCGAGTCGATGCCGGTCGGCGTGGCGGAAGCGACGGCCGCGTCGTCGGCCGCGCTCGGCGCGACCACCTCGACACGCATCCTGCGCGTTGCGGCCGCCGCCGTGTTGGGCGTCGCCGTCGGCTCGCTCGCAATCAATGGCACGCCGTGGCCCTTCACCGCCGCAGCACCGGCCGTCCTCCAGGGCACGCACGACGTCGCCACGATGGACGCGGCCGCGGAGAGCTCCGCAGCTGCGGGCACGCAAACGAAGACCGCGTCCCTCGACGAGAACGCCGCGCACGCGGCGTCCGGCACGAACGCGGCGAACCACGCCGTGGCTGGGACGCCAAGCCCTGCCGGTTCCGCGTTTGCGCGCACGACGCCGGTCGCGCCGGCGTCGCTCCTCCGCGGAACGGTCGAAGGCTTCGCCGACGTCGCACCGGGCAGCGTGCACGTCGCCGCCTACCGCATCACATCGAGCGGTCCCGAGTCGACGCCCGCCGACACGAGCACCGCGTCGTCCACCGGCGCCTTCGAGCTGCGTGTTCCCGAGAACGGAACGTGGCTCGTCGTGGCGGCCGCCTCCGGACGCGCGCCCGGCGCGCTGACGGTGGCGCCGGACGGCGACACGCAGGATCTGCGCATCGCCCTGGCCCCGGGCCTCACGCTTTCGAGCGC
This sequence comes from Planctomycetota bacterium, assembly GCA_030066775.1. Taxonomy (GTDB): domain Bacteria; phylum Planctomycetota; class PLA2; order PLA2; family JAEUHO01; genus JASJAY01. The sequence goes on along the minus strand of JASJAY010000052.1, from coordinate 27,593 downwards.
CTTCGATGCCTCCACGGCCCACGGCGCCGTGCTGGCACGCGTGCGCAGCACCGAGCCGGTCGGCCAGACGCTCCAGCTCGGCGAGGGCCTGCCCGAGCTCGGCTGGAGCGCCGAGGGCGTGCACTGGCGCGAGGTCTCGGTGGTACCGGACGACGCCGGCCGGCTGACCGTGCCGGGCCTGCGCGCCGGTCGCTTCGTCGTGGACCTGGTGGCGCAGCGCGGCACGACCGACGTGGCACCCGAGATCGTCGGGCGCGTCGAGCTCACGGTCGAGGCACCCGCACCCGTAGCGCCGTCAACCGAGGTGCCCGAGGGCTTCGACGCCGTCGTCGCCGAGACGTCGAGCGATGCGCCACGCCAGGACGTGGTCGGTCGCGACGTGGTGGCGAAGGAGGACACGACGGCCTCCACACCCGCCGACGAACCCGCAAGCGAGGAAGCCCCGCGCCGACACGGCACGCCGCCGTCCCTGCCGGACACGACCTTCGATCCGGCCGACGTCCAGGTCTTCGACCTCGGCAGCCCCATGTGGGACAGCCCCCGCCCGCGTGTCGATCGCCCCGCTACGCGCCCCAACGAAGAAACCGACGACGTCCCGACCTACGAGACGGGCGCCGGCGTCACGCCGGCCGCGGTTCCCACCGCACCGCCTGCTCCCGTAGACCCCGTCCCCGCGGAGCCGGCCGAGCCGACGATCGACGTGCCCGTCGTTCCCGAGCCCCTCCCGTCGACGCCGCCCGTGGGACCGAGCGTGCCGCGCGCTCCGATCGACACGCCCGCCGAGCCCCCGGCCGACGAGCCGCCGATGACGGTCGATCCCGGCACGCTGTCGGAGCTCGAGCGTCACAACCTGCTGCTCGAGCTGGGCATGGCCTGGGTCGAGCTCTTCCCCATGGACGGCGAGAGCCCGCCCGAGGCCTACCACCTCGCACGGCTCGTCGAGCCCGATCCGGGCGCGCTCCTGAAGGCGGACGCCGAGCCCGTACTCGAGTACTTGGGCGAGGTGATGCCGGGGCAGGCCCCCCTCGTCATTCCGGCCGGCACGTACCGTCTCTGGTGCGACTCCGAGATCGCCGAAGACCCCGAGGCGTACATGCACCTCGAGCTCTTCCCCGGCAACACGGTGATGATCGCGATCGGCGCCGACGACAGGTAGCGCTCGGACCGCTAACCCCCGCCCGTGCTCGGACCGCCGCCCGAAGACCCACCACCGGGCGGACGCGGTGACGGCGGCGCCGGCGTCCCTTCGGACTCTCCGGGTGTGCGTCCCACCGGCATCGGCTTCCCCGTGGGCTCGATTCGCTGTCCCTTCGTGAGCACCCAGGTCTCGACGCCGTTCGCGGCGACCTGCAGACCGAAGGGCGTGCCGCCGAAGCGGCGCAGGTGCGCCGCGCGCGCCGCCTTCACCTGCTCACCGAGCGCGGCGTCCTGGAGCTCCACGTCCGTCGTCTCGATCACCTCCGGATCGTTGCCGGTCTGGATCCACGGCGTCGGGCGGATGCCCGGGTACGTGTCCTCGTCCTGCCACGCGTCATCCGGCACGGTCTCGGCCACGGCAATGGCTTCGGACAGTTCGAACGACAGCACGCGCAGGATGTGCCGCAAGAGCGCCGCATCCGCGGCGTAGCGCCGGTCGGCGGCATCCAGCGGCTCCTTGGCGCGCGCCAGGGCCTTGTCCAAGCGCTTCGCGCCGGACCGTGCAGCCGAGCGCCAGTGTTTCGCCTTGCGCAGGAACTCCGTGTGCATCGTCTTGTTCATCCACATCGTGTGGAGCGTGGCGGCCGAGCGCTCGAGCAGATCGATCGGCTGCGGACGCGTGCCGCCCTTGTCGAGCGGCGGCACGTGCTCGGCGAGGGCGTTGAACTTCGAGCCGATGCCGTGCCACGCACCGAGCAGCGCACGCGCGAGCGGACGCCTCGACACGTCCTTCTTGATCGCACTGCGACTGCGCAGGTCGGGGCCGAAGCGATCGCAGCGCGCGTAGTCGTACTCGAGCGATGCGCGGTGGGCCGGGTTCCACGACCACAGCACGTAGCGACCGCCGCGCTCCGCGCACGCACGCATCAGTCCGTACGGCCCGTAGGCGGACGGCAACGCCATGCGCCGCCCGGTCGCGCTCTCGAACGTCTCGCGCTTGCGCCCCATGCGCTCGAGCAGGTCCTCGAGGTCGCCGCCGCCCAGATCCTCGGCGTCGCCCTTGCCGAAGCGCAGCGCAGAGGGCTCGAACATCGTCTTCCAGTAGCGACCGGCGAAGCGGTACGGCACGTGGGGATACGCCGTGTCGCCACCGTGCCAGGGTGCGTCCTTGTCGTGCGGGCCGAACGGGCTGCGACCGATCGTCTCGTCGTAGCGCTTCTGCTTGGACGGGTCCTTCAGGACCAGCTGCCCGTTCTGCATCCGGTCGCGCATGTCCAGCACGCCGTCGTTCCAGCCGCGCCCGAACGCCGCTTCGGATCCGACGACGCCGAACGCGAGGCGCCGGCCCGCGAGCTCGCGAATGAGCCGCTCGAGGCCATGCTCGTCCTCGAAGCGCCAGTCGGCCAGGTAGATCACCGTGCCGCCGCGCACGTCGAGGCTCTTGAGCGACCGCCGCAGTGCCGCGACCGTGTTGGGCTCGTCCGTCGGCGCGTGCATCACCTCGCCCAGGCGGAACGAGAGCTCGCCCGCGCTCCACGTGCCCTTCGCGAACGGGCGCCCGAGCGCCGCGATGCGCCACGGCCGCGGAACGGCCGGGTTGCCGTCGAGCGCACGCAAGGCGTCACCGATGGCGTCCAACTGCTTCTGCGTGTGCGGCGTGACGTCGATCACGAGGGCGGCCGTGCCCTCGCTCGCGGCCTGGCGTGCGCCGAACGCGGCGAGGATCGCCTGGTCCAACGCCTTGGCGCGACGCACGACCACCTGGCGTGCCTCCGGGACATCCGCATCCGGTGCGGCGCGCGCGCTTCCCGACACCCCGGAGAGCATTCCCGTCCACGCCACGACGACCAGCAGGCTCAGGATGCGCATCGAACGTCCTCCCGGAACGCCTTGCCTACGCCCGAGCGCGCGCTCCGGTTGGCGGCCAATCCGTCGGATCCGGACGCGGGGTGGTCGTTCAGCCGAAGTGGGCCAACGCCGGGCGGCACACCGCGTAGGGGAGTGCGAAGGAGGGCCGCTCATGCGGAAGCTGCCGGCGCTGATCTCCATTCCCGTGCTGGTAGCGCTGCTCGGCGTCCCCGCCGCCGCCGAGAAGAAGCCGGAGCCCGCGTCGAAGCCCGTCACCGCGAAGGAACGCGACGCAGCGATCGCGAACGGCATCCGCTACCTCGAGAAGACCGTCTTCCGCCTGCCCGACGCGACGGGCACGCCGCGCAAGCAGTTCACGGTTGCGGTCACGGGCTTGGTGGGCCTGCTCGCCGAAGACGCTCAGAGCAAGACGGCGCGCAAGAAGACGAACCTCGCGGACAAGGCCCGCACCTTCCTCGACAAGTACATCAAGCAGGTCCGCGCGCGTACGCGCGATCCCGCGCAGCTGCCCGAGACCGCCGATCAGACCCAGCCCGGTCAGATCATGCAGTACACGTGGCCGTGCGGCATGGCGACGCTGTTCTACGGCGAGCTCCACGCGCGCGGCCGACAGAAGGCCAAGGCCGCGGCCACCCTGCGCACGCTGGTCGACATCCTCGAGGCCGCCCAGGCCCCCAATGGCGGCTGGGGTCATGCGCAGTACAGGAAGCGCGGCAAGCCGCGCGGCACGAGCGTGATGGACGGCTTCGGGGGTTATCCCGACACGCTGCTCGCGTCGTCCAACCTCATCGCGTCGAGCCTCGCCGTGGTCGAACCGATCGCCGCACCGAAGAAGGAGGACACGCTCGCGCGCGCCCTCGCCTACTTCGAGTACGCCGAGCTCGCCAACGGCAGCTTCCCGTACGACCCGAGCCAACGCTCGGCCCACATGGACATGACGGGCGTGAGCCGCGCCGCCGGCGCCGCGCTCGCGATGCGCTTGCTCGGCGTCGAGTGGGACGACATCGGGATGGAGCGCGCGCTCGAGCTCGTCGACGAGCACTTCGAGTACCTCTCCGAGGGCCACGGCTCGTCGACGTTCAACCTGATGCTCGCGGCCATCGTCCAGCGCCTGCGCGGCCCGCGCGACTGGGCGCGGTTCAAGGAGACGTTCTTCCGCCGCATCCTCGACCTGCAGGCGAAGAGTGGCGCCTTCGAGTGCATCTGCAAGAAGCTGGCGTTCGCTTCGACGAACGACTCGAAGCCGTTCGGCGGCAAGCTGAAGGGCAGCTCCGCGTTCTTCGCCAAGGGCAGCGAGGCCTACGTGACGTCGATGCACACGCTCATCCTGCTGCTCGACCGCACCTGGCCGGAGCGCCTGCCCAAGCCGCCCACGAAGCAGACCGAAGAGACGCCGACCACGCCCAGGTAGCGTCGGGCATTGCCTTCGCCGGTCCATCGATTGCAGGATGGACCGTCGGATGCGTTGCTGGCTCGTTCTCCTGCTGTCGATCTGGCTCGTCCTGCCCGCATGTGGGGACGAGGACGCAGGCTCCGCGCAAGAGCCCCCGCCGACGGCCGCAAACGAGACGCCTGAGGCGGATCCGGCGCCCGCGCCGGCCACACCCCCGAAGCGTGAAGCCCCCCGCGATCCGCGCCGCGCGGAGCGCCATGCGCTGGTGAAGAACCACATCGAGGCTGCCGGTGTCGGGGACGCACACGTGCTTCGCGCCATGCGCGCGGTCCAGCGCCACCGCTTCGTGCCCGAGCGCCTCCAGAGGGTCGCGTACGAGAACCGCCCGCTCCCGATCGGCTACGACCAGACGATCTCGCAGCCGTACATCGTCGCGTCGATGACCGAAGAGGCGCTGATCGACGCGCGTTCCAAGGTGCTCGAGATCGGTACCGGCTCCGGCTACCAAGCCGCGGTGCTGGCCGAGATCACCCCGCACGTGTTCTCCATCGAGATCAAGGAGCCGCTCGCCGAACGCGCGGCCCAGACGCTGAAGACGCTCGGCTACGACTCGGTCCAGGTGCGCCACGCCGACGGCTACTACGGCTGGCCCGAAGAAGCGCCCTTCGACGCGATCGTCGTCACGGCCGCCGCGCCGCACGTGCCGCCGCCGCTCGTGAAGCAGCTGAAGCCCGGCGGACGGATGGTGATTCCCGTGGGCCAGCCGTTCGCGGTGCAGGACCTGGTGCTCGTCGAGAAGGACACCGACGGCAAGGTCTACACGCGCAGCCTCTACGCCGTGCGCTTCGTGCCGCTGACGGGTACGCGCGGGACGAAGGCGCAGGGCGATTGAAGGCGGCCGTCTTCGTATTGAGCGCCTGCGTGCTCGCGCACCAGGTGCTGCTGCTCCGCGTGCTCGCGATTGCGTACTGGAGCCACGCCGCGTCGCTCGTCGTGTCGGTGACGATGCTGGCGTTCGGCCTCGCCGGTGTGTTGCTCGCGATCGTGCCGCCCCTTCGGCATCGGCGCACCGTCGCCCTCGCCGGTCCCGTGTATGCCGTCCTCGGCGCGACGAGCCTGGCGCTCGCCGCCACCGTCGACTTCAACATCCTGCAGGTCGGCTGGGACCCCGCGGAGTGGCTGAACCTCGCCCTGCTGCAGGCGATCTTCGTCGTGCCCTTCTTGGTTGGCGCGCTGGGCATCCTCAGTGCGCTCGCGCTGAGCGCTGAGCGCGCGGGCCCCATGTACGCCGCGAACCTGCTGGGCTCGGGCCTGGGCGCCCTGCTCGTCGTTCCGTTGCTCGGCTTGGGCGCACCCGAGACGGTGCTACTCGGCCTGATGTGCACGGCCGCGGTCTCGGGCCTCCCGGTCACCCCCCTGCGCGCATGGCCCCTCGCAGGCGTGGGCCTCGGGATCGTGTTCCTGTTCGGCGCCCAGGGCATCCCGATGTCGCCCTTCAAGGACCTGCCTGCCGCGCCGAGCAAGACGGTGCTCGAAACGCGGTTCAGCGCGCGCGGGCGCGTGGACCTCGTCCGCCTGCCGCATCTCCACCACGCGCCGGGGCTGTCGCTCACGGCCGAAGCCCAGATCCCGCCCCAGGACGGGCTCTTCCTCGACGGGCACTTCGTCGCGGCGCTGGATCGCGGCCCCTCGACCTACCTCGCCCACACCACGGGGGCCTTGGCCTTCCAAGACGTCGATGACGACGCCCGCGTGCTCTTGCTCGGCGTCGGGCCGCAGCTGGCGCGCGCGACCCACGTCGTCGACAGCCATGCGGACCTGCTGGCGCTTGCGCGCCTCGAGGATCGCGGCATCCACGACCACCCACGCGCATTCCTCGAGCACACGGAAGAGCGCTTCGACGTCGTGATGCTGGACGCCGGGAGCCTGGATCCCCTGCACGAGACGCCGATGCTCACCGTGGAAGGGCTCGCGCTCGCGCTCGGCCGCACCACCGACACAGGCGTCGTGTCCGTGAGCACGCGCCTGTCGACGCCACCGCGGGCCGGCCTCAAGCTGCTCGCGACAGCGGAAGCCGTCACGCCGCACGTGTTCGCCGTGCGCTCGATGAACCGGCTCACCGTCGTGCTCAGGAAGCAGGCGCCGAGCACCAAGGACCTCCTCCAGCTGTCCTTGTTCGCGTACCTCGAAGGCTTCGACATCGAACGGCCCGTGACGATGCGGCCGGAGCGTCCGATGCACCGGATCGACGTCCCGCTGCTCCCCCCCGACGCGGACTACCCCTTCGACGTGTCGCCCGCCACCGACGCGCGCCCCTACTTCCATCGCACCTTCCGGTGGAGCCGGATCAGCGACGTGCTCGACCGCGACGTCGTGCCGTTCGTCGAGTGGGCGTTCGTGACCGTGCTCGTCGCGTTTCTGCAGGTCACGCTGCTCGGCGCCCTGCTGCTGTTCGGACCCCTGCTCCTCACACGCGCCGCGCGCGCGCCCGCGCTCCTCTTCCTGGGGCTGGGCATCGCCTACATGCTCATGGAGATGGCGTTCCTGGCGCGAGCGACCGTCCTGCTTGGCAGCGCCACGCTCGCCGCCTCGGCGGTGATCGGCGGCTTCCTGCTCGGCTCCGGTGTCGGCAGCCTGGTGGGTGATCGCCTCGGCGGCCCGCTGCGCCGCGCGGCACTCGCCGCAGCCGTGCTGGCCCTGCCGGGCTTCTTCCTGCTGAGCGGACACGTGTTCGTCGTTGCGTTGGTGTCGGCACTCGTCGCGTTCCCGATGGGCATGCCCTTCCCCGCCGCGCTCGGGCGCACGCGCACCGCGTCCGTGCCCTGGGCGCTCGCGGTCAACGGCTTCGCCTCCGTCTCTGCCACCGCGGCCGCGCCCTTGATCTCGTCGACGTTCGGCATTCTCCTGACGTGCGGGACCGCGGCCGCGATCTACGCCGCGATCGGATTGCTGGCACGCGGCAGGCCCCATCTTCAGGGCTGAGGCGGTTTCCGCGGATTCCCTGGTGGTTCGGAAGTGGGCTTCGTCTCTCTAAGGTAGGAGCCCAGCGATGCCTGCCGAACCCGCCTCGACCGCCGTCCTCGCCCACCGCCTTCGGGAGGGAGACCAGGAGGCCTTCGACCGCCTGTTCGTGATCGCGGCGGAGCGTCTGCGGATCTACGCCGAGGTGCGCCTGGGCCCCGCGCTGCGCAAGCGCATGGAGCCGGACGACATCATCCAGGAGGCGTACCTGTCGGCGTGGCAGTCGCGCGATCGCTTCGTCTACCGCGACGACCTCTCGTTCACGCACTGGATCTGCCGCGTCGCGGAGAATCGCATCCGCGCGGCGGCCGAGCATCACGGCGCGAAGAAGCGCACGCCGCCCGGCGCGGCGCACGATCCCGAGCACGTGCGAAGCCTCATCGGCACGTCGCGCACGGGTCCCGTCAGCGCCGCCGACCGCCGCGAGTCGACCCTGCGCATGCAGGCCGCGCTCGAGGCGCTCGCGCCCGAGCTGCGCGACGTTCTCCTGATGCGCTTCTTCGAAGGGCTCACACTCGACGACATCGCCCATCGCGTCGGCTGCTCGCCGTCGACCGCACGACGACGCTTGGCCGAAGGAACGCAGCAGCTCGGCGCACACCTGGGGGCCGACGCATGAGCCCCCACGACGACACCCACGACAGCAGTGAAGGGCTCGACGAGCTCGGACGCCTCGTCGATCGCGCAGCCGCCGGCGAAGACGCCGAAGCACTGCTCCAGGGCAAGGGTCAGAAGGACGTCGTGCGCGGGCTGGAGGCCCTGCGTGGCGCGCTCGAAGTACGCCCGGACGAAGTCGACGCCGTGCTCGACGAAGAGACCGTCGTGCCCGACGTCAGCGGGATCACGCCCGAGCTGCCCGAGGACTTCGAGCTGCTCGGCGAGCTCGGCCGCGGGGGTATGGGCGTCGTGTACCGCGCGCGCCAGCGCAGCCTCGACCGCACGGTCGCGATCAAGGTGCTCGCACCCGGCGAGCTGCTCTTCGGCCATGCGCTCAAGCGCTTCCACCGGGAGGCGAAGACGCTCGCCAAGCTGCGCCACCCGCACATCGTCAGCGTGCACGAGGTCGGCACGACGGCGGGCCGCCTGTGGTTCAGCATGGACTTCGTCGCGGGCGAGTCCCTCGATGAACGGCTCGAGAAGCGCCCGCTCTCCCCCAGCCAGACCGTGCGCTTGATGAAGCAGGTCGTGGGCGCCGTCGCCTACGTCCACTCGCACGGCGTGATCCACCGCGACCTCAAGCCGGCGAACATCCTGCTCGACGAGGCCGGCGACGCGTTCGTCACCGACTTCGGTCTCGCGCTCGAGGTCGACGCCGAAGCGAGCCTCACCCAGACGGGCCAGGTGCTCGGCACGCCCGCATGGATGGCGCCCGAGCAGGCGCGCGGCAAGAGCGAGGCGATCGGCGAGGGCACCGACATCTACGGTCTCGGCGCGCTGATGTACGCGTGCCTGTGCGGCAAGGCGCCGATCGAAGGGGCCAACGCCGTCGAGCAGGTGATGGCCGTCCTCCGCGGCGACCAGGTCCCGCTGCGCAAGCGCAACCCGCACCTGCCGCCCGACCTGATCCGCATCGCCGAGAAGGCGCTCGCCGTGAAGCCGGAGCACCGCTACGGCAGCGCGCGTGCGATGCTCGAAGACCTCGAGCGCTTCGAGGCGGGCAAGGCCGTGCGCGCGCAGCCGCCCGCCCCCACCTACCGCATCGGGCGCGCTCTCGCACGCCATCGCACGTTGCTATTGGGTTTGGCCGTCGGTGTCGTGCTGGGCATCGGCGCCTTGCTGGCGCTTGGTGCGGATCGCGACCGCGATGAGAGCGAGCGCCTGCTGGCGCTCGGCACGTCGATGCTCGTCGACGAGGACTTCCGCGCCGCGGAGCGCGTGGCCGACGACGTCGAAGTACGCCTCGGCGATCCCGCAGGCGACGACCGCGCGGAGCGTCTGTTCGCCCGCGCGCGACTGCTCAAGTCACGTGCACTCATTGGGCAAGACAAGTTGAAGGAAGCCGACGCCGTGCTCGCGGACGCGCATGAGCGTATGCACGACGCGACGCCCACATCGTGGGAAGGCGCTCCGTTCGTGCTGCTCGAACGCGCGGCCTTGTCGCATCTGCTGGGCCAGCGCACGCACGTCCACGACTTCCGGTTCAAGGCACGACACTTCGCCGAGGCGCGACTGCGTGAGATGCGCGGCGGCCTGCAGGCGGACCGAGCTCGCGTCGATGCCCTACTCATCGAAGAGCGGCCGGCGTTCCTCGATCGACCCCGGCATCCCCTGCACGCCCTGTCGCAGCGCTGGCTCCAGGTGCGGGTGCCAAGCGCGGCGTCCAGTCTCGAGCGCGATGCCCTCTGGCCGCATCTCGAAACGAACCCGCAGGCGCACGTCGGCGCGATCCATGCCGTGTGGGTCGGCGAGGTCGAGGCAGGCCGTCTTCTCAAGACCCGGGGCGTGAACGGACTGCGCGACCTGTCGGATACGCTGCTGGATAGCGTCGCAACCGACACGTCCTGGCCCGACGTGGTCCGCAGGTCGGCGGCGCTCATTCTCGCCGTGCGGTGGGGCGCAGCCAACGCCTTCGTGCCACCGGGCGCACTCTCGATTCCCGCGAACGCCGACGTCGACGTGAAGGCGTTGGTGGGGAACGTGCGGACGCAGCGAAGCACGAAAGGCGTCTCCCGCTGGCGGTTCGGTATGGCCAGCGCCGTGGACCAATGGCGGGAGCTCGAGGAGGCCATCGATGGCGGCGCCGACGTGCGCGCCTTGGCGATGCGTCGACGCATCTTGAGGTCGTGGGTGACGTGGTACCTGGGCGAGGTCCAGAGCCCGAGTGCGGCCATCGATCGCGCTGGCGAGATCGAGAACGAGGGCGTCGAGGCCTCGTTGCTCCGCCGCTTCGCGAAGCAGTCAGGAGAGGACGCGACGACCGAGGCGCTGATCCGGACCTTGGGCACAACGGAGAACCTCGCGACAGCAGGAAACGCGTACCACCTGCTCTCGATCCGGAATCCGAATCGGAACGTCGGGCTGGCCGTCGGACGGGAGGGGCGCGAGCGCCTTGTTTCGGCGTGGCGTGAGGCCGCGCAGCCCCTGCCGAGCCGGACACGTGTGCGGTTCGCCCTGTTGCAGCAACGCGGCACGGGGTGGGAGGTCGTGACAGAGCGTGAAGCCTCGGTGGGGCCAAGTGAACGGAGGGGCTTCCGACTGCGCTACGAGATCCCCGCGGACTACCGAGGAAGGCCCGAGATGCGCGTGCCCGCGACGCCCATGTTTCGTGAGCCGCTGCCGCACGGGTTCTCCTTCTCCGCCACGGTCTCGCTGACGCATGCGCACGAGGGCCCGGCGATCGAGCTCGGGGCCCCTGCGGTCGAGATGCGCTCGACGGGATACGTTCTCGAGACCGCCGAGGTCGGGCCACGCATCCGTCCGCTCGGACGGGTTGCGCTGCTCGCCCCGCGCTACCGGGGCCTCAACGGACGTGACGTCGTGCTGCTCATGTACGCCACGGCCGACGAGAACGAGCGCCTGCCGAAGACGGTGGCTGAGTGGCGCATGCGCCTTGCTGCCGATGTGGCCACGGTCTCCTTCGGAACCGGCACGCACAAGCTCATCCCCGCCGATCCGGAGCAGCACGCGTGGTCGCCGCGCATCGGGTTGCGGCCTCGGGACCGTGAGCTGCTGACGGTCGCCGCGACACTCGGCCTTCCTCGCGACGACACGACACTGCAAACCGTGGAAGCAGCGTGGCTCCCCCACGCGCGCTCGTTCGGTGTGCACGTGGGCAGCATGCTGCGCATCGCGCGACTCATGTCGGGTGACGCCGCGGCACTTCGAATCGAACGCCCCCCCTCCACCGACTTCCAGGCGTACTTGCGCAGCAAACACCTCCAGCAGTTCCTCGACGTGGAACCGTCGGAGCTCATCCTGCAGCAGGGCTGGGCCTGGTGGCGGCTCGCCCGCGAGGCGCAGGACGAGAAGATCCGCGCCTATGCGTTCCGACGGGTCGAGCTGTCGCGGCCGCGTCAAGAGCTCTCCTACGTCATCCTGCGCGCGCACGCCGAAGGAACCGTCGACGTTCCCCAGGAGGTGCTCGAGGGGGCCCGCAATGAGGCCACGTACGAGGGCTCCATCGTGGGCGCCCTTGCGAGTCGGCCGGGTGGGCAGACGTATGCGGTTGCGCTCTGGCTCATCGCTCTGAGCGGTCTCATCGGCCTCGCCATGCAACGCGAGAAGGCCGGTGGCTTCACCTGCCTGTTGCTCGTCGCGGCCGGCTTCGGCTTCCTGACGGTGGATCTCGACGTCGGGCCATTCGAGCTCGCCCCCGATGCACTCGGGGTCCTCTTCCTCGGGCTCGTGGTGCTCGTGATGCGCGCGCGGTACGCGCCGCGTTACCCGCTCGCGCTGCTCGCACCGTGGGCACTCTCGATCGCAACCCTCGCAGCCGCCGAGTTCGGCGTACAGCCCCAGCAGCTGCACCTCGTCGGCCTGGCCCTGTTTGCGCTTGGCGTGCCCGTGCTCACGGATCTGATCGCGCGCGCGGCCGACGCCGCCGCCTCACGACCGCGCCGTCGGTGGCGAACGGAGCTTCGCTCCGGCCCGGTCGGCAAGCCCGTGCAGCTGCTCAGACGCGGTGGCCTCTTGATCGCCGCCGTGCTGCTCGTCTTCAGTATCTCGCGCGCGGGCTGGGTCCCGTTCGTGTTCGGCTCGCTCGTGATCGTGCTCTACGGCCTGTGGGGTCGACTCGCGGGACGCGACGGCCGGCCCGTCCACCTGCGCGGCTCGATCCTGCTCTTCCTGCTGCCTGCGCTCACGATGAACGTGCTCATGTGGATGCAGCTCGGCAAGTCGAACTTCCCGCGCTGGGACCGGGGGTTCCCCGACGTGGTGTCGATCCTGCTGCCGGCGGTGTGCCTCGTCACGCTGCTCGCGATCCTGACGCAGCTCGTGAAGCTCGCCTTCGTGCCGCAGGCGCGGCCGACGAAGCGCAGCGCGAAGCCTGCCTAGGCGTCCGCGTCGCGGTGCACCGTGTCGGGTGAGAACGCGGGCAGGCAGATCGCGATGTAGTGCGCGCCGTCGGGACCCGGGGTGCTGTACTTCACCCACTCGCCCGGTCGCGCCACGACCGCCTGGCCGGCGTGCACGTCCAGGAAGCCGTCGACGTGTTCGACGCGCAGCATCCCGTCGAGCACGACGGTGATCTCTTCGAACTCGGGTCGCTGACCCGGCTCGGACCATCCCGAGGGCGAGGTCATGCGCGCCACGCTGACGGGCAGATGCCCGGTGCGCACGCGCCCCACGTACTCCTCGATCGTCTTGGGCGGCGTGCCCACGGCTTCGACGCGTGCGGGCTCGGGGATCAGCTCGGGCATGGACGGCCTCCGTCCCTATGACTCCGCGCGCACCCGATGGTGGACAGCAAATCGGGAGGCGGGTCGAGGCGGAGGATCCGGGAGCGTGGGGCTCAGCCCCCGGGGGCGTCGTTCGGCGCGCAGCTCGGACAGGGGATGTCGATCCAGGCGCCGTCCGACGCCATGACCGTCACATGGGCCTCACCGTCGCAACAGTCGCAAGCGCGCTCCTCGAGGCGGGTTCGCTCGGTGCGAATCTCCGGGCGTCGACGCGGGGGCGGGTCCAACAGCAGGCTGCTCATCGCGGATCTCCTCGGGGTGCTGACGGGAACGGGACGGAGGCGGCGCGACCATCGCGCCGCCTGGGGGTGCGGGCCAGGGCGACCCGCGGGCCGCTTAGTTACATCGCTCGTGGGAGGGGGTCGGACGTCCTACACGCGAAGCGCGCTGACGCGCCGGAGCGGGGGTCTTCATGGCGCGCTCGAACGTCTCGAGGAACCAGCGGTAGGCGGCCGCCGGGGGCTCCTTCTTCCAGCGAGGCTTCGTGCGACGTCTCATGGGAACTCCTTGTCTGAGCTCTTCCAATGTGAGCTCACCCCTTTCTACGCTCTGGAAGTCTGGACAGTTCATCGATAGATCCGGACGGCCTCATAGAAACGATCTATCCTTCGTTCATGAGCTGGGTGAACTACACGCATCTGAAGTGTTTCTGGGCCACGGTGCGGGAAGGCGGCGTCTCCGCCGCGAGCCGCGCCTTGTTCGTTTCACAGCCCACGGTCTCGGCGCACCTGAAGTCGCTCGAGACGGCCGTCGGCGAGCCCCTGCTCTCCCGCTCGCGCCGCGGGGTCGAGCTCACCCCCATGGGACGCACTGTCTATCGCTACGCGGACGAGATCTTCCGCCTGAGCACCGAGCTCGAGGGCACGGTGCGTGGCCAGGGCACGGCACGCGTCAAGCCGCTCCGCCTCGGCATCGCGGACGTGATGCCGAAGACGGTTGTCCACCACATCATCCAGCCGGCGTTCGAGACCGATCCGCCGGCGCACGTCGTCTGCTACGAGGGCAAGCCCCCGGATCTCCTGACGCGACTCGCGCGGGAGGAGATCGACGCCGTGCTCACCGACACGCCGGTGGACGCCACGTACCACGTCAATGCGTTCAACCACCTGCTGGGTGAGAGCGCCATCACGGTGTTCGCGCCCGAGGGCGACGCCGCGCGCTACCGGCGCAAGTTCCCCGAGTCTCTCGACGGCGCGCCGTGGCTCTTGCCTACCCGCGACACCGCCCTGCGCCGCGAGCTCGACCGCTGGTTCGGCCGGATGCAGCTGCATCCCGACATCCAGGCCGAGTTCGAGGACTTGGCGCTGCTCAAGGCCTTCGCACGCGATGGGCTGGGCCTGTTCGCCCTTCCCAGCGTCGTCGAGTCGGACGTGCGCCGTCAGTGCAACGCACGGGTCGTCGGGCGCATCGACGAGGTGCGGGAGCGCTTCTACGTGATCACGCTCGAGCGGCGGGTGCGCCACGGCGCGGTCTCCGAGATCGTCGCCGGCGCACGCAAGGAGCTCTTCGCCTGACGGAAAGCGCGACGCAAATGCGACCCGCGCTGGTGTCGACCGGTCCCGCGTAGGACCATTCCGCCGATGCCCCAGCTCCTCACAGGCCTCCTGGTCGCCGCCGGCGCTCCCGAAGGCGAGATCGACGTCGTCGCGGATCTCGTGATCGTGCTGGGCGCGTCCGCCTTCGCCGTCCTGATCCTCGCGCGGATCGGCATCTCGGCGATCCCCGCGATGATCCTCACGGGCGCCCTGATCGGGCCGGGGGCCCTGGGCCTCGTGCCGGCGCCCGATGCGCTCGGCATCATCTCGCACCTCGCGATCGTGTTCCTGCTCTTCGGCGTAGGCCTCGAGCTGCACCTGGACGCGCTGCGCCCCGGCGCCCTGCGTCTGCTTGCCGCGGGTACGGGCGCAGTCGTGCTGACGCTGCTCGCGGGCTGGCCCCTGGGGACGTGGATCACGGGCTCCGCTCCCGCGGGGCTCGCAATCGCCATGGCGTTCTCGCTCTCCTCGACCGCCGTGGTGCTCAAGTACTTCGCCGGCCGCCGGGAGCTGGCGCAGCCATCCGGCCGGTTGGGGCTCGCGATCCTCGTCGTGCAGGACCTGGCCGTCATCGCCATGCTCGCCATGGTGCCGCTGCTCGCAGGCTGGGCCGGGACGACGTCCGCTGCGCAGCAGGAGAGCGGCGCCTTCAGCAGCCTTCCGGACGCGCTGTGGCGCATCGCGGCCGTCGGCGCCCTGATCATCGTGTCGCGCCGGGTGCTGCCCTGGGTCCTGCGCGAATCGTTCCGCGGCGGCGGCGCCGAGGCGCTCCTCTTGATCGGCGGCGCCTTCGCGCTCGGCTCCGCGCTCTTCTGCGAGGGGCTCGGGTTCAGCCTGGAGCTCGGTGCCTTCCTGGCCGGCTTCGTGCTCGCCGACACGCCGTTCCAAGAGGAGCTCTCGGGCCAGATCAGCCCGGTGCGCGACCTCTTCATGGCCGTGTTCTTCACGACGCTGGGCATGAACGTCGATCCCGCGGCCGCGCTCGACAGCTGGGCCTGGGTGCTCGGCGGTCTCGCGGTGCTCGTGCTCGGCAAGCTGCTGCTGATCGCCTTCTCCTGCTGGGCCGCGGGTGCGCATGCGAGCACATCGTTCGTGGTCGGCGCCTGTCTGGCACACGGCGGCGAGTTCAGCCTCGTGCTGCTGGACGAGGTCGATCGCTACGGCCTGATCGACGGTCCGCTGCACAGCACGCTGATCGTGCTGGTCGTGGTCGGATTGATCGTGATGCCGCTCGTCGGTGCTGCGGCCCGACGCCTCGCCCTCGGGCTCGTGAGCTTCCCCCTGGCGCCCAAGGCCGGACGCACGCGTCTCACGACGCCCTACAACGCGCCGCCGGACGAGGGCGAGGGGCCGCCGCCCGTGATCGTCGCGGGGCACGGCCCCGTAGGCCAGCAGGTCGTCGACGCGCTGCGCGAGGCGGGCCTCACCCCGTCGATCATCGACCTCAACCCCAGCACCGTCGGCGCGCTCCAGGCCGACGGGCGCCGGGCCGTGCTCGGCGACGTGCGCAGCGAGACGGTGCTGCGCTCAGCCGGCCTCGCTCGCGCGCGCGCGCTGGTCCTGACGGTGCCCAGCGCCGAGATGACGTCGCGAGCCATCGTCGTCGCGCGCCGCATACGACCTGACATCTGGATCGCGGCGCGCTCGCCCCTCGCGCACCTGCGCCAGAGCATCCGGGACGCGGGCGCGGACGAGGTGCTCTCCGACGAATGTGCGGCGGCGGAGCAGCTGACCGACGCCGTACTCGGCCGCCTCTCTGATCAGGAGACCGACGAGGCCTCGCGATCTCGCGAAGACGACTGAGACGCGGACGCCAACGCGCCTTCGGAGACGGCGGCGTCGAGCGCCGGCCCGGCCGGCATGTCGTCGGCGGGCTTCTTCAGCACGAGACGCAGGCCGATGAAGCCGATCAGGCCGCTCACGAGCGAGCCGAGCAGCACGCCCGTCTTGGCAGCCGTCAGGGCCTCGCCCTCGAGCGCCAGCGACCCGATGAACATCGACATCGTGAAGCCGATGCCGGCCAGGCTCGCGGACGCCATGACGGCGGGCCAGGTCATGCCGGCGGGCAGCACGCCGAGACCCGAGCGCACGGCGAGCCACGCGCCGGCGGTGATGCCGATGAGCTTGCCGACGATCAGGCCCAAGGCGATCGCGAGGGCGAGCGTGTTGCCGAGCATGTCGCCCGTCACGGGCACGCCGGCGTTCGCAAGCGCGAAGAGCGGCATCACCGCGAAGGCGACCCAGGGATGCAGGGCGGTCTCGAGCCGCACGGCGGGCGAGATGTTCTCGCGCGCGGCCGTGCGCAGGTTGGCGAGCGCCACGTTCTGCGCCTCGGGGGAGCCCTCGTCGATGGCGCGGCGCACGGAGACGGCACACCGACGCAGGTGCCCGGTCGTGAGCCACTTGCGTGCCGGCGTCAGGAGGCCGAGCGCCACGCCCGCGATCGTCGGGTGGACGCCGGACTTCAGCGTGAAGAACCAGGTGGCGACGCCGACGAGCGTGTAGACGCCGACGCTGCGGATGCCGATGCGCTGCAGCACGGTGATCAGCGCGATCGCGACGCAGGCGGCGATGAGCCAGCCCGTGCCGATGCTCCCCGAGTAGAACGCGGCGATGATGATCACTGCGAGCAGGTCGTCGAAGATCGCCAGCGAGAGCAGGAAGACCTTCAGACAGGCGGGCACGCGCGAGCCGAGCAGCGCGAGGCAGCCCACCACGAAGGCGATGTCGGTCGCCGTCGGGACGGCCCACGCCTTCGCGTTCGCGTCGATGCCGTTGATGGCCAGGAAGATGAGCGCCGGCACGGCCGCGCCGCCAATGGCGGCGAAGAGCGGCAGGACGATCGCGCGGCGATCGGAGAGCTCGCCCGAGACGAGCTCACGCTTGATCTCGAGGCCGATGACGAAGAAGAACAGCGCCATCAAGCCGTCGTTGATCCAGTACCACAACGGGTAGGTCAGATCGATCGGTCCGAGCGTGATCGAGATCGGCGTGGACCAGAACGCGGCCACCGTGTCGGCCCAGCGCGAGTTCGCGAGGAAGAGCGCAACCGCCGTACAGGCGAGCAGGACGAGCCCGGTCGAGGACTCGACATGGAGGAATCGCCGAAACGGCGCCGTCAGACGACGCGCCGGCGTCGTCGGCAGCGGGTTCGGCACGTTCACCGCGTGCCCCAAGCTGGTCTCCTCCCCGAACGCGAGATGTGTGCGTTCAGACCGTCGAGCCCCAAATGCCCTCACGCATCTGGGACCAAAGCGATTCGAATGTGTGGATCTGATCCAGGGTGGCGACGACCTCGAAGGTCACATCGCCACCGCGAAGGAAGCGTCGGTTGTCCTCGATCACGCGCCAGGAGGGGATGCCGCTGGCGTGGGCGACTTCGCCCAAGCGGCGCTTGAGCGGGAACCCG
Source organism: Planctomycetota bacterium (assembly GCA_030066775.1). GTDB lineage: Bacteria > Planctomycetota > PLA2 > PLA2 > JAEUHO01 > JASJAY01. The sequence goes on along the minus strand of JASJAY010000052.1, from coordinate 9,830 downwards.
GCCTCGACCTCGACCGTGTAGGCCGTGGCGCCGGGGGTCAGGGAATCGGCGGCGGAGGTTGCCGCTGCCCCGGCCGGGGAGGGGCCGGCCGGGGCGGGCGTACGCACGAAGGGCCGCGCAGGTCGTGCAGGGATGGTGAGGGAGGGAGGGGGCATAGAGGACCTGTTTGTCGCGTCGTGCTTCGCGCGCACCCATATGACGTCAGCGCGAGGGCGGCGATGCACTGATTCAGCGCCCCCACTCGATAGATCATCTCTATGGATCGCCCGGTCAAGCCCAAGGCCCGATGCGAAGCGGCGCTAGATCCCGCGGAAGCGCGCGAACTCCTGGGGCATCCGCTCGATCTGATCGGCGATGCGCAGGAGGTGCCGGGTGGCGAGAACCAGCTCGCGCAGGTTCTCGGGCGACCCCTCGCCCTGCATCAGCGCCTCCACGGAACGCTGCTCGATGGCCTCGATGCCCCGCGCGACGTCCGAGACCGCGGTGGCATGCGCGTCCCAGTCGAACGACTCGATCATGAAGTGCGGCCGAGCGGGTTCCATCAGTACGCCGTGCAGCCTGAGGATCGCGCGCATCACGTCCGTCATCGCGTGCAGCGTGTCCTGGTGGAGCGAGTCAGAGAGCACGACGACCCGCTTCATCAGCGACTTGGTGAGGTCGGCGACACGCTCGTAGTCCTTGGACAGGCGCATCATGCCCATCGCCCAACGCAGGTCCCGCGCCACGGGCCCCTCGAGGGCGAGCAGGGTGAGCGCGCGCTTGGTCACGACCTCCTGGAACGGGGTCGTATGCACGAGCCCGATGCTCGGCGTGATCACCTCCTCGGTCGTCATGGCGAGGAGCACCGTGCGCAGGTTCTCGTCCACGGCCGTAGCAAGCGTGAACATGGCCTCGCCGAGATCGGCCAGACGCTGCTCGAGCCCGGTGGGATGCCGCTCGACCACGCCTCGTCCTCCAAGCCTGCCCCGCTGCTCAGCGACTGTACCCGATCACCCGTGAAGCGGCAGGTCCCCGCGCGATTCTCGGCGGCCAGGATCGGTCGCCGCCAGCTCGCGGCGCATGAAGATCGTGTAGACGCGCCGGACGTGCCAGAGAAGCCGCCGGGGGCTGCCTCAGCCGCTGGGCAGCGCGGGCACCGGATCGTCGTCGAACGCGGGCAAGACGGGCACCTCGCAGGGCTGGAAGTCGTCGCAGCCGTCGAAGCCGAGCAGGAACGTGAGCACGATGTGCGGCCCTTTGACGCGCGCCTCCAGCTCGAACACGTAGGCCTCGTCCTCATCCGCCCACTGCTCGAGGCGCGCTCGCTTGAGGTGCGCCAACAAGGCGCGCAGCTGCGGGTCCCGCGTGTCGGCCATGACCGCGTCCGCGATCTCCCACTGGTCGGGATGCGCGTTCCAGATGGCCTCGGCCACCGTCAGGTTGAGCTCGGCGGTCCAACACAGGAACCGCTCCTCGAAGGCAAGCATCGTGAACTGGGCGACGGCCTGCGTGATGCGATCCAGGATCTCGCGTGATGTGATGAAGCGCTCCATGCCCCTACCACGGCTGAGAGGCCGGGGCGGTCACGCCGGATTCCGAAACGCGCTACGCCCCTCGCGTTCGCTCCATCAGCGCTTCGGGGGTCATGCTGCGTGGGCCGCGCTCGGAAGCGACTACACGTCCTCGCAGACGACGGCCGTGCCATAGGCCAACAGCTCCGCCGCGCCGCTCATGACCATCGAGGTCGAGAAGCGCAGCTCGAGCACGGCGTTGGCACCGAGCTCCTTGGCCTCGGCGAGCATCCGGTCGAGCGCTTGCTCGCGCGCCTCGGCCATGAGCTTCGTGTAGTCGCTCACCTCGCCGCCGACGAGGTTGCGGAACCACGCGATGATGTCGCGTCCCACGTGCCTCGCGCGGATCGTGTTGCCGCGCACGAGGCCCAGTGTGCGAACGATGCGCTTGTCGGGAAGGCTCCCCGTCGTCGTCGTGATCACTTCTCAACCCCCCGATACCGGTCCGTCTTGTAGGTCTTGAGCCGGTCGATCAAGACCGACAGGAATACGAGCAGCCCGCCGCCGTAGAAGCCGATCTTGAGCACCGTCTCGAGCTCTCCGGGATCGACGATGTCCACGATGATGGCGGCCACGATCGTCACGAGCAGGACGGCGAGCCCCACCCAGACGAAGACCCGGCTCAAGGACCCCCGCGGGCGCTCGTCCCACTGGTCGTCGGGAATGCTCTCGAAGCGGGTGTCCATGCTCGCCTTCCGGATCTGCTTGAGCTCCTCGAAGAGGGCACGGCTTTCCGCGCAGTCCTCGAGGTGGAGTCGGACGCGCTGGCTCTCCTGCTGGGTGAGCTCGTCGTCGAGGTAGGCCGAGATCAGGGCCTCGTCGAACTGCTTGGGGCCGGGCTCACTCATGGTCGTCTCCCAGGACGTCGCCGAGTGCCGCGCGCAGCGCTTGCCGCGCGGCATGCAGGCGCGACATCACGGTGCCCTTGGGGATGTCCAGCACGCTCGCGATCTCGGCGTACGCAAGATCCTGGTAGTCGCGCAGGACGAGGATCTCGCGCTGCTTCGCCGAGAGCCCCTGCACGCATTGCCAGATGCGCTCCTGCAGCCGGCGGCGTTGGACCTGGGTGTCGGGCCTCGTATCGGGCCGCGCCGTCGGCTCCGCCGCACCGGCCGGATCGTCGAGCGAGACGGCGCGACGCACGCGATTGCGGCGCACCAGGTCGACGGCGCAGTTGCGGACGATGCGGAAGAGCCAGGGTTCTACGGCCCTGCCGGTGTCGAAGCGCCGGAGCGACTTGAAGAACCGGAGCATGGCCTCCTGGGCCACGTCGCGCGCATCCTCCGGGTTGCCCAGCAGCTGATACGCGAACAGGTAGGCCCGCTGCCGGTACCGACGCGCCAGCGCCTCGCGCGCGTCCCGCTCCCCGCGCTGCGCGCTGTCGATCAGCGCGCCGTCCCGCGCGGCGGAAGGGGCTCGATCGGTCATGAGGGCCAGGCTCTCCACACCTCGTCATACGCGGGGGTCCCCGCGGGTATTCGGTCGCTTCCCCCGAGCCCGCGCCGAAGGCGTGAGCCACTGAAGGCGTCCGAACCCACCGCTGTCCAGAGCCACTACAGCGCGGCGAAGCCGCACTTGCTAGTCTTTCGCCCCGGTCAACGGAGGGTTGCGATGATGCGATGGGCGCTCGTGGTGCTGGCGACGTGCGGTCTGATGGCCTGCGGCGGCGGCGGAGGCGGTGGCGGTCTCAATGCGAGCATCGTCTCGGGCGACTACACGCTGATCTTCGTCTCGATCGAGGACAACGGCGAGACGAACGTGTCGTGGGGCATGGCCGCGGCGGACGGGGTGTCCCTGATCGCGGTCACGGGCAGCAACAACGCTGACGGCGTGGTCAACCCGCTCACGAACGCGACGCTCGAGTACGCCGTCGGTACCGACGGCACCATGACCCTTGGTCAGAGCGGCACCGTCTTCCTCATCGGCAGCGTGCGCGCCGACGGGACGATGGCCGTGCTGGGCAGCGTCGACGACGGTGAGCCCGGCATCGTCATCCTGCTTCGACCCTCGGGCCCGTACAACCTGGCCACGGCCACGGGCACCTACGGGGTGTCTGCCTTCGGTGCCGAGGCCAGCACGGCCCAGTACTTCAGCTTCTTCGGCACCGCGGACTTCGATGGGATGGGCGCCGCGTCGGGCAGCATTGGCCTCAACCTCGAGGGCAACGTGACGCCGGGGCCCATTGGCGCCGACCTCACGTACACGCTTGCCGCCGACGGCACGTCGACGCTCTCGTCTGTTCCGCGCAACTACGACGGCGCCTGGGCACCCGGCGGCGACTTCTCGATCTTCGGAGGAGACACGGTCGGCGCCCCTCCGCTCACGGACTCCGATCCCATTGTCTGGTCATTCGTGCGCCGCGGCAGCGGCCTCGACGACGCGGACTTCGTGGGCTCCTACGGCTTCGCGGGCGTCGAGTTCAGCGGCACCGGCATGATCGCGAGCTCGTTCTCCGGCACCATGACGGCCGATGGCCTCGGTCGCGTGACCTTCCGCGGGACCCGGAACGCCTCCGGCACGGTGGGTCCGACCGCGGAGGAGGGCACCTACACGGTCGCCGCCGACGGGGCCATCGAGATCAACCGCGTCGGCCCTACGGAGAACATCCAGGGCTCGATGTCGCCCGATGGCCAGTACTTCATCGCAGGCGGGGGCAGCGAGAACGGCTCCAGCACGGTCTTCTGGGTCGCATTCAAGAACTGACGCGCTTCGCCCCCGAGCGGCGCAACTCAGGTGGCTCGACGTCCGGTCGAGCGGGAGGTCGATCATGGCTCGATGGATGATGTTTCTTGCAGCGCTCTCGCTCGCGGCATGTGGCGGCGGCGGTGGCGGCGGCCCCCTTCCGGCCAGCGTCTTCGTCGGCCAGTACTCGATCGCCTTCATCGCCTTGGAAGACGACCGTGACATGGAAGTCGCGTGGGGCACGGGCAACGCGGATGGGCAGTCGCTGCTCTCCATCACGGGCAGCGAGAACGACAACGGAACGGTCACCTCGCCGCCTGACCAGTCGCTCGAGTTCGCGATCAGCGCCGACGGCACGATGACGGTCGGTCAGGGCGGAAGCACGTTCTTGAGCGGCGCCGTCCGCCCCGACGGCGGCATCGCCGTGCTCAACAGCATCGACCCCAGCCAGCCGGGCATCGCGGTCCTGATCCGACGGTCAGGGACCTACAGCGCGGCCACGGCGACGGGGCTCTACGGATTGTCGAGCTTCGGATCCGAGCGGATGACCCCTGTCGTCACGACCATCTTCGGCACCGCGACATTCGACGGCGCGAGCGCGACGCAGTGGAGCGTGGGCTTGAACATCGAGGGCACCACCAGCGGCGGTGCCGGCCTGACGGCGTCGTACACGATCGCCCCGGACGGCACGTCGACGCTCGCGACGGCCTCCTACGCCTACGAAGGCGCCTGGGTGCCCGGCGGCGACCTCGGGTTCGTCGGGGGCGACACGATCGGGGAACCGACGGCGTCTGGATCCGATCCGTTCCTCTTCGTCTTCGCGCGCCGCAGCAGCGGCCTCGACGACGCGGACTTCGCGGGGACGTACCGCATCGTGGGCATCGAGTACAACGCCACGGCCACGATCGCGAGCTCGTTCTTCGGCACCCTGACCTCCGACAGCATGGGTGGCCTGAGCATCAGCGGGACGCAGAACGCCGGTGGCATGGTGGAAGCGTTCGGCGGCACGGGCTCCTACTCGGTCGCCGGCGACGGCGCGGTCGAGCTCGACCGCACAGGGCGCGTGGAGAAGATCCAGGGCACGATCTCGCCCGATGGCCGCTACTTCATCGCGAGCGGGGCCTCGGAGACGGACTCCGATCCGGTCCTCTGGATCGCATTCCGCGACTGACGCGCGTCCCGAACAAGCAGCACAAGTTCACGGGCTCGGCCATCGGTCGAGCGGGAGGTCGATCATGGCTCGATGGATGATGCTCTTCGCCGCACTCTTGCTCGCAGCATGCGGCGGCGGCGGTGGTGGTGGCGGCGGTGGCGGCCTCGATGCGAGCGTGTTCACGGGCGACTACCTCATCGTGTTCATGCGCTCGGACAGCACGTTCAGCACCGAGGCGTCCTGGGGCACCGGCACGTCGGACGGCGTATCGAAGTTCGACCTCTCGGTCAACCAGAACGAGAACGGCAGCATCAGCGGCAGCCCCTCCCAGCTCATGACGGACTACACCGTGGCCCCCGACGGGACGCTCACGATCACCAGCGCACTCGGGCCGGCGTTCCGCGGCACCCTGCGCGCAGACGGGACCATGGCCGTGCTAGGCAGCACGGTCGCCTCCAACCAGGGGATCCTGATCCTGCTCAAGCCGCAGGGCACCTACACCCCTGCGAACGTGGCGGGCCCCTATGGTGTCGCGTTGACCACAGGCACGGCCACGCCCCCGAGCCCGGGAGCCGGAGCCGTCTGGGCCGATGCCACCTTCGACGGCATCGGCATGGCCACGGGCGCCGGTGGCGCGAACCTGAACGGCGTGGTGATCACGCCGGCCGTCCTCGCAATCAACTACACGGTCGCCGCAGACGGCAGCGGCACGATCTCCCCAGGTCCGGTCAGCTTCTCCGGCGGCTGGTCGCAGGGCGCCGACTTCGGGGTGTTCGGCGGCGACACGGTGGGCCCCACGGGCACGATTCCTGGGGTCTACGGCATCGTGCGCCGGGGCACCAGCTCGACGGACGCGACCCTCTCCGGCGACTACGCCATCGTGGGCCTCGAGCACAGACTCACGACGATGACCTTCCTCACCTTCGAGGGCACCGCTTCGGCCAACGGCCGCGGCGGCTTCAGCCTCAACGGTACGGAGAACAACGGCACGGCTCTGGCGCCGTTCTCCCTGACGGGCAGCTACGCCGTCGATGCCGACGGCGAGGTGCTGATCGACCGCACGGGCATCACCGAGAAGATCGTGGGCAACCTCTCGCCCGACGGCGCGTACTTGACCGCCAGCGGCGGCTCCGAGAACGGCTCGAGCGTCGTCTTCTGGATCGCCTTCCGCAAATAGCCGCGGGAGGCCGATTCGCCCTCCGTACGTACTTCGGCGAGAAAACCTGAAAGTCGAGTTGGGGCCCTGACACCGGGAGGCATAGCCCGGGGCCGTGGTCGGCACGCACCCCGTGCGAACGGAGGTGCCTTCCATGTCTCGACTGTTCCTGTTTCTAGCAACTCTGACACTCGTGGCCTGTGGCGGCGGCGGTGGTGGTGGCGGCGGCGACAACGCCGCTTTGGATGCCGGCGTGTTCGTCGGTGAGTACACCCTGGTGTGGATGCAATCGGACGCCACGCTCGACACCCAGGTCTCGTGGGGAACGGCCACCGCCGACGGCGTCTCCCAGGTGGCGGTGGACGGGTCGCAGAACAGCAACAGCACGGTTTCGGGTCCGGGAAGCAGCACGTTCGACTACACGGTGGCGCCCGACGGCGTGCTCACCATGCAGCTCTCGGGCAGCGACGTATTCCGCGGGCACCTCCGCGCCGACGGCCACATCGCCGTCCTCGTGAGCGTGACGACGACCAGCCAGGGCATCCTTGTCCTGCTCAAGCCGGAGGGGACCTACAACGTGGCCGATCTTGCCGGGGACTACGGCGTGAGCTCGTTCACCGTCAACCCGAGCCCGGGCAATCCCTACACGGTGATGGGGAGTGTCAACGTCACCCCAAGCGGCGTGATCAACGGACCGGCGGTCGTGAACGTGAACGGCACCATCATCCCCGGTGCCGTCATCAGTGGAGCGCTCGGAGTGGCGTCAGACGGAACGGGAAGCTACGACGTCGGTGGCGTCTCATGGACCGGCGCGTGGTCGCCTGACGCGACACTCGGCCTGTTCGCCGGTGACACGACGGGCGGCCCGCTCGGGCCCCCCGCCATCTGGTCGTACGTCCGCCGCGGCACCGGTCTCTCCAACACGACTCTGGCCGGCGAGTACGCGATCGTTGGCCTCGAGTACGCGCCCACTGCTCCAGCCTTCAACGCCTTCGAAGGCACCCTCACCGCCGACGGCGTGGGCGGCATGACCGTAGCCGGCACGACGAACACCGGATTGGCGCTCGATCCGCTCAACGGCACGGCCAGCTACACGGTTGCCAGCACCGGCGAGGTGATCGTGAACCGGGGTGCCTTGACGGAGGACGTCGTGGGCACCGTCTCGCCGGACGGACGCTACTTCGTCGCCGCCGGCGGCTCCGCGGCGAACTCGACCCTCACCTTCTGGATCGCTTTCCGTAAGTAGCTCCCAGACAAACAGTTCCGTCACTACCCAGCGCGCGTCGCCCTCCCCGGGGCGGCGCGCGCTCTCTTTTGTCCATATTTTTGTCCAGACATGAATCCGGTCGAGGTCGTCGTGCGAAAGGACACGCATACCCCAACGTGGCCCCGGACCCCTGGGGCCCGGTCGCAGGAAAGGACCTCCCATGCCTCGCTCCCACCCCTCCCTCCGGTGGGCGTCCCTTCTGGGATGCCTGCTCCTCTGCCTCTTCCTTGCGACCCCCGCGGGTGTCCAGGCCGAGGAGACGCAGAAGAACATCGTCGAGACCGCCGTCGCCGCCGGCTCGTTCGACACGCTCGTCACGGCGGTCAAGGCCGCCGACCTGGCCGAGGCCCTCTCGGGCCCGGGCCCCTTCACGGTCTTCGCGCCCAACGACAAGGCCTTCTCGAAGCTGGGCGGCACGGTCGACGCGCTGCTCCAGCCGAGTGAGAAGACGGCGCTACAGAGCATCCTGACCTACCACGTCGTGCCCGGTCGCCTGACGGCCAAGCAGGTCGTGAAGATGGCCGGCGCCACGTCGCTCCAGGGCCAGCGCATCGACTTCAAGGTGAAGAACGGCAAGGTCTTCGTCGACGGCGCCCAGGTGATCGCCACCGACATCGAGACGTCGAACGGCATCATCCACGTGATCGACTCGGTGATCATCCCCGAGACGAACGCGATCCCGCAGGTCGCCAAGCGCGCCGGCAGCTTCAACACGCTGCTCGCTGCCGCCAAGGCCGCCGGCCTCGTGCCCGCCCTCTCCGGCGACGGCCCCCTGACCGTGTTCGCCCCCACCGACGACGCTTTTGCGAAGCTGCCTCAGGGCACCGTGCAGAGCCTCCTGCGCCCCGAGAACAAGAAGAAGCTCGCGCAGATCCTCACCTACCACGTGGTCTCGGGCCGCATCTACTCGCCTGACGTCCCCGTCGGCGGCATGGCCAAGACGCTCAGCGGCATGGCCGTGCGCTTCAAGGCCACGTCGAACGGCATCGCCGTCAACGGCTCGAACATCGTCGCGACCGACATCGACGCGAGCAACGGCGTCATCCATGTGATCGACGCGGTGCTCCTGCCCCAGACGCCCCGCGACATGAAGCGCCCCTCGCGCCCGATGTCGAACCGCATGCCCGACGCCAAGGGCGACATGCGCAAGATGGAGCGTCGCAACACGATCGTCGACGTCGCCAAGGGTGCCGGCTCGTTCAACACGCTGCTCGCTGCCGCCAAGGCCGCCGGCCTCGTCGAGACGCTGATGGGCGACGGTCCCTTCACCGTCTTCGCGCCCACGGACGCCGCCTTCAAGAAGCTGCCCAAGGGCACCGTCTCGAGCCTGCTCCAGCCGCGCAACCGCAAGGCCCTCAAGCAGATCCTGACCTACCACGTCGTGCCCGCGCGCGTCTTCGCCAAGGACCTCCCGGCTGACGGTGAGGCCCGCACGGTCGCCGGCCGCTCGGTCAAGATCCGCGTCGAGAACGACGTGCGCATCGACAACATCAAGGTCGTCAAGGCGGACATCCGCGCCAGCAACGGCGTGATCCACGTGATCGACGAGGTGCTCCTGCCCTTCGAGCCGATCCGCAGCAGCACCCAGGACGTGTTCCTGGCCGCCATCGACCGCGGTGTGCCGCTCTTCAACCACGGCAACGAGGAGGCCTGTGCGGCCGCCTACGAGATCGCGCTGAAGAGCGTGCTCTCGCTGGACCGCAACCTCCCGACGGTCGCCAAGCGCCGCATCCAGCAGGCCTTGGACGAGGCCGCGCACAGCAAGGACGCCAGCAAGAAGGCCTGGATCTACCGCTACGCAATGGATGACGTGTTCCGTGGCGGAACGCGTCACTAGCGCCGATCGTGCATCCGGCCGCGGCGTAATGGACGTCGCCGCGGCAGGACGCCCGACGTGGCGCCCCCCCGCCAGGGCCGGGGGCGCCGCCGCGCAGGTTGGTTGCGCGGGCAACAACTACCCACCCACGCGGGGGGGGGGCCGCGCGGGCGCCCCCCCCCCCCCCCCCCCCCGCCGCCGCCGGG
>JASJAY010000187.1 GCA_030066775.1 Planctomycetota bacterium | reverse complement strand
CCTCACCGACGGCGTCACCTCCGTGCTCGGAGGCAAGCCCCATACCCGGTTTCGCCATAAGGCCTTCTTCGTCGGCCGCGATACCCGCGGTCTAGTGGGCAAGGGGAAGGTGGACTACATCCCTGTCTCGATCTCCGAGGTGCACCGGCTGATCGGCACTGGGCGGATCCCGATCGACGTGGCTTTCATCCAAGTCTCTGCTCCCGACGACGAGGGCCGGTGCAGTCTTGGCGTCTCCGTCGACCTCGCCCCCGCAGCGGTGGAAAAGGCTGCAAAGGTGATCGCGGAGATCAACCCGAACATGCCCTGTACCCATGGGGACTCTTTCGTACGCTTGGAAGATATCGACGCATTCGTCGAGGTTGACACACCGATTATCGAGTATCTCCATGAACCGGCAGACGAGGTTGGCGAGAAAATCGCCCGGTACGTAGCGCGCATCATCGATGACGGCGCCACGTTGCAGATCGGACTCGGGCGCGTTCCCAACGAGATGCTCAAGTACCTCACCAATCGGCGCGACCTGGGAATCCATTCGGACGTCATTACCGAGCCTTTGGTGGATCTGATCGAGCAGGGGGTCGTCACCGGGGCACGAAAGAGTGTTCATCCGAATCAGGTGGTGACCAGCTACTGCATGGGTACCCGCCGTCTCTACGATCTGATCGACGACAATCCCGTTTTCAGCTTTCAGTCCATCGACTATGTCTGCAACGTCGAGACGATCGCTGCCAATCATAAGATGGTTTCGGTGTCGCAGGCATTCGCTGTGGACCTGACCGGCCAGATCTGTGCAGACCAGTTGCATGGCGAATTCTACGGCGGCGTCTCCAGCCAACCAGATTTTCTGTGTGGCGCGGCCGCAGCGGAAGGCGGCAAAGCCATCATCTGTCTCGCGTCGACCACCGAGGATGGCGGCCAAACCCGCATCCGCCCCCGGCTCGAACGGGGAGAAGGCGTCACGGTTGCTCGATCCGATGTCCACTACATCGTCACCGAGTACGGAATCGCCTACCTCTTTGGTAAATCCGTGGCTGAACGAGCCGTAGCACTGATCGAGATCGCCCATCCTGATTTCCGGGAGAGTCTTCTCGAAGAAGCCAAACGTCTTGGATACGTTCCGATCGAGCAGACTCTGAAGAGTCGCCGAGCCTACCCGGCGGAGGAAGAGCGCGAGCTCGTGCTCAAGGACGGTCGCAGGGTGTTGCTGCGTCCTACCAGAGCAACGGATGTGGAAGCGCTGCAGGACCTCTTCTATGGTCTGAGCGAGCGGGACATCTACACCCGCTTCTTCACCAACCTGCAATCCCTCTCTACCTCGAAGGCCCAGCACCTTTGCAGCGTGAGCTACGAAGAAGAGATGGCGTTCTTAGCAGTCACAGGGGACTGGGAAGACGAGACCGTCGTCGGAAGCGCCTGCTACTACGTCGATCCTTCGACCAATCTGGCCGACGTCGCCTACATGATTCGGCCCGGATGGCAGGGCCTAGGCCTAGGCGGCCATCTACAGCAGCGGCTCATGGAGTACGCCAAGGCGAGTGGACTTCGAGGCTTCACCGCGGACGTGCTTTGCGAAAACGAAAAGATGCTCGCGGTCTTCGAAAAGAGCGGTTGCAAGGTCAGCACGAAGCTCGCGACCGGGGCTTTCGAGGTGGTGATGCTGTTCTGAGCTCACGTGCTTCGCCTCGAGTGTGCTTCAGATCATTTCGTGAATTCGATCGAGCTCGGTCTTCGAGGACGTGAAGCGCAGCCGCACGGCCGGCGTGTCCGTGGGAGCGGTGTCCACGACCTTGGCGTAGAGAGCGCCGCCGACCACTTCGCCGCGATCATCGAGAACGAACAGCTTGAGATTGCTCAGCTCGGCCAGAGCCGCGTCTGATTCCAGGATCGCGTCCTTCTCGGACAGGTGGGTCAAGCGGCCGTCCAACACCGTCCGGCCCACGATCTTTTCCTCGAGCACGCTGAATCGGACCGCCAGAGGGCGCGGTAGCGGCTCCGGCTCGCTTCGCTCGATGGGCAGCTGCAGGTTGTAGGGCATCCCGATCCCACGCACGTCGTAGAGCGTGATGCTCTCCTGGAACCCCTTCGGCTCGATCTGGATCCGGCGACGGCATTCCAGCGGTTTGCTGATCGCTTCCTGTGTGTCTTCCGAGATCAGCACCTGCCCCCCCGTCGTGTGGGACTCGATGCGCCCGGCGAGGTTCACGTGGCGGCCGACCGCGGCGTACTTGGTCCGCTGCCGCGATCCGATGTTGCCCATCACCACCGGGCCGGTGTGGATTCCGATGCCCATTTCGAGGGGCGGCAAGCCCTGCTCTGCCAGCTCGCGGTTGATCTCGGGCATCGTTAGCTGCATGACGAGCGCGCAAGCGGTGGCTCGCTCGGCGTGATCGTCGCATGGGACCGGCGCACCGAACACCACCATGATCGCGTCGCCGACGATCTCGAGAATCGTGCCTTGGTAGCGGAAGATCACCTCGACCATCTTCTCCAGGTAGCCGTTGAGCCGGGCGATCGTCGCCTCGGGTGCGAGTTGCTCCGTCTGCGCGCTGAAGTTACGCAGGTCGGACATCACAATCGTGACCTCGCGCTCCTCGCCGCCCAGCGCGAGGCCCTCCGGCGAGTCGAGCACCTGATCGACCACGTCTTCCGAGACGTAGCGCCCGAACGTCTGACGGATGAACCGGTTGGCCTTTTCCAACTCTTCGTTCTTGCGTGCCAGGGCGCGTCGCAGACGGTGGACCGTCAGGTGCGTCGCTACCCGCGCCGCGACCTCCTCCGGCTGGAAGGGTTTGGTGATGTAGTCCACCGCACCCAGCCGCAAGCCACGCACCTTGCTCTGGGTCTCTTCGAGGGCCGACGTGAATATCACGGTGCAGTCCCGCGTGGCTTCGTCGCGCTTGATTCGTTCGCAGGTCTCGTAACCGTCGATCCCGGGCGGCATCATGATGTCGAGCAGGATGAGCTCCGGTCGCTCGCTTCGGGCGATCTTCAGCGCCTCCTCACCGCTCCCCGAGGCAAGCAGCTTGTGGCCCGAGTCCTCGAGGGCCTGCATCAAGACATGCAGGTTGGATGGATTGTCGTCGACGAGCAGGATCGTCGCCGGCGGGTCGGCGGAGCCCTGAAGTTGGGACTCGTCGCTCACCCGACGGCTCCATCGCTTGGCGTCAATCGCCGGGCCAGGCGCGCGATCCCGGCGAAATCGAACGCGTCGATCAGCTCGGCCAGCTCCGCTCCGGCTGCGCTGCCGGACGGAAGCCGCTGGGCCGCGCGGCGCACCTCGGCGATGTCGCCGGCGGCGGCGGCCCGCGCGAGCATCCCGCCGACCTCGTCCGCCGAGTCTCCATCGATCGCGGTCGGCACAGTCTCGCCTGGCAGGCCTGGATCCTGCTTCGGAAGCGCCCGGATCTCGGTGGTTGCCCGTTCCAGCTCCCGTTCGAAGTGACCGAGGCTGGCCTCGACGCGTGCCGGGTCGGACGGCTGAGGGCCGGAACCGCTTTCCGTCGCGACCAGCTCGAGGTCCCGGGCCGCCCGCTCCAGAGCCCCCGCCCCGAGGTTACCGGCGACCCCCTTTAACGCGTGGGCGAGCTCGCGTGCTGACCGATAGTCGCCTTCGGCAAGGGCCTGGCGGATTCGTTCCGCCTGGCTCCCGTGCTCGCGGCACAGCGCGTCCAGCAGTTTGCGGTAAAGCCCACGGTCTCCACGAAGCCGTCCTAGCGCGTCGTCCACGTCGAATGCGGTCAGAGCGGCGAAATCGCCGTCGGAGAGATCCGGCTGCGGCGCAATCCACCGAGCGAGCGTGGAATAGAGTTGGGCGGGATCGATCGGTTTGGTCACGTGGTCGTTCATGCCGGCGGCCAGGCTTGCTTCGCGGTCGCCGTCCATCGCCTGTGCCGTCATCGCCAGGATCGGCACATCACGGAACCGCTCGAGCTTGCGGATCTCGACGGTCGCCTGCAGGCCGTCCATGCCCGGCATCTGGATGTCCATCAGCACCGCATCGTAGCGTCCGCCTCGCACAGCGTCGACGGCCTCACGGCCGTTCCGGGCCAGGGACACCTCGAGCCCCACTCCTTCCAACAGCTCGGTGGCGACCACTTGGTTGATCTCGTTGTCCTCCACCAGCAACACGCGGGCGCCGCGCAGCCTAGCCAGGTCGGCCTCCGGCAGTACCGGAGGCGCCCCCTTTTCGTCGTCGGTGGCTCCCTTTCCGAACGCGGACCGGACACTGTCGAAGAGCGACGACGGGCTGGCCGGCTTGAGCAGCAACGCGTCGGCACCGGCCTCGCGCGCGGCCTGCATCACCTCCTCGCGGCCGTAGTCCGTGACCATGACCACCACCCGGGGTGACGGCGTGAGCCGCCGGTCGTCGCCCTTGATCCTGCGCGTAGCTTCGACACCGTCCAGCCCTGGCATCCGCCAGTCGATCAGGACCAGGCGATAGGGCGCCGTCGATGCGGCTTCCCGCAGCAGCTCGAGGCCGCGTTCGGCGGAGTCGACCGTCGTCACCGCGAACGAGAACGACTCCAGTGTCTCCTGCAGCACTTCGCGGGCCGATTGGTTGTCGTCGACGACCAGCACTCTGAGATCCTGCAGGTCGCGGACGGTCTGGCGCCGCATGTCCGCGGCGCCCTTCACCACGCCGAATGCCGCCGTGAAGGAAAACACGCTGCCATGTCCGGGCATGCTCTCGACGCTGATTTCACCGTCCATCATCTCTACCAGTCGCTTGGAAATCGCCAGACCCAGGCCCGTGCCGCCGTACTTGCGCGTGATTGACCCGTCGGCCTGGCTGAATGATCGGAACAGGCGCTCGCGCTGCTCGGCGGCCATACCGATGCCGGTGTCGCGGACGCTGAAACGAAGCGTCTGTCGCTCTGCTGTCTTGTCGGCGAGCTCGACGGAGACGACGATCTCGCCCTTCTCGGTGAACTTGACCGCATTGTTTCCCAGGTTGATCAGGACCTGCTCCAGGCGGAGCGGGTCGCCGACGAGCCGCTGCGGAACGTCGGCACCGACACGGAATAGCACCTCGATGTCCTTCTCGGCAGCGCGGAGGCCGACCAAGTCGGTCAACGTGCCCAGCACCTCGTCCAGATCGAATTCGACGCTCTCGATGTCGAGCCTACCGGCCTCGATCTTGGAGAAGTCCAGGATGTCGTCGATCACCCCGAGCAAGACGTTGGCGGAGTTTTGCAGCTTACCGAGGTAGTCGCGTTGCTTGGGCGTGAGCTCGGTCTGCAACACCAGGTGCCCGAGGCCCAGTATTGCGTTCATCGGCGTACGAATCTCGTGGCTCATCCTAGCGAGGAACTCGCTCTTCGCGCGATTCGCGGCATCGGCTTCGGCCTTGGCGTTCTTGAGTGCGTCGATGTCGTGTACAATGCCCTGCGTGCCGATGATCTCGCCGTGTTCGTCGAACCGCGGAGCGTCGGATATCTCCAGCTGGCGCCGGCTGCCGTCCTTGTGTTGCAGCTCGACCTCGAACGAGGTCTGGCCCTCGCCTCGTTGTGTCCGCTCGATGCCCCGGCGCGCGTCCTCGTTGATCGGGTTGTCCGTCAGCAAGTTCCGGTAGTCGACATCCAGCTCGTCGGGGCGGTAGCCCAGCACGCTCTCCACCGACGAGCTCGTGTAGGTCAGCCGGCCCCCCGGATCCATGTTGTAGAAGAAGAGGCCGTGCCGAAAGCCCTCCACGATGTTGCGAAACCCCTGCTGCTGGGCCTGGACGAGCTTCTCCTCACGGTCGGCCAGCCTCGCGCCCATCACCTTCAGGGAATCGGCCAGGTTGCCCAACTCGTCCCGCTGATCGAGATTCATCGAGCTCTGGAAGTCGCCTTCGGCGATCGCGCCGGCGACGTCGGCGGCCGAGGCAAGCGGCTGGACGATACCCCGGGTAATCGCCAGGCCCAGGCCCAGGCCAGCGAGCACGGCGAGCGCGACCCCGAGGGCGATCGCGGTCTTGGCCCGCTCCATCGAGGCCGTCATCAGCTGCTTCTGCCTGCCGCGCAGAGCCTCGCTCTTGTCGTGCATCACGCGCGCGGCAACGACCATCTTCGCTTCCTGCTCGGAATGCTGGCGCGACACCGCGACCCAGGAGTCGAACGCCTGCTTGTAGCGCCGTGCGGCCTGGCGCATCTCGGCGACCTGCGCCACGTGTTCCGGCTTGCGGAACGCTGATTCGAGATCGTCGGACACATCGAGGATCTCGCTTACCTGGTTTTGGATCTCGACCAGCGATTCGTCGTCCTTGCGCAGCATGTAGGTCTTCTCTTGATCGCGCAGACGGTTCGCATTCTTGATCAGGCCCATGACGTCGTCGGCCTTGGCCAGGAGATCCTCGAGCACATCCGGGCGTCGCGCCAGCGTCGCGGCCAGGTCCTGTATCTGAGCTTCACGAATGTTCTCGGACGCTGTGACTAAACGGCGTCCTTCGCGGACCAGCTCGAGCTGGTAGGCGCTCTGCTGGCCGGCCAGCTCGATCCAGGACTGGAAGCTCCGGCCATACTCATCGGCCTGTTGCTGCACGAGGTCGATCTGGGCGATGTTGACGGGGTCGTCGAAGCGGCCCCGTGTCGTCGCGACCTGCTCCTGTATTTGTTCCAAGGTACTGATGACGTGGTGTCGGGATTCCTCGTCGCCGCGAATGATGAAGTTCTTCTCGTGACGCGCGATCTCCTGGACCATCTTGATCAGGCGGTTGGCGTCGTCGGCCTTCGCCACACGATCGGTCACGTTGGCGAAGCCGGTGTAGGCCACCGAGGCAACGACGACGGAGAGCAGGATGAGCAGCCCGAGGGCGAAGCCGATCTTGGCCCCGACCCTTAGGTTCTGCGGGCGGAAGCGGAAGCCGAATGTCATATCTGTACCGGATTCTACCCCAAACTAGCCGACGGGTAAGGTCCGGACGGTTACGCTTGTCGCGCTCCCATAGCTATGATCTCC
>JASJAY010000051.1 GCA_030066775.1 Planctomycetota bacterium | reverse complement strand
AACATGACCTCCGCCGCCGCGCTCCTGCACGACCAGCCCGGCGCGCCCAGCCTGCGCCTCGGTCGTGCGCGTCTGGATCTCGTCAGCGGACGCGAGCCCGAGGCGAGCGTGTCGCTCGAGCGCCTCGCCAGCGACCCGTCGCTCTCGATCGACCTGCGCACGGTTGCCTACGGCCACCTCGCCGAAGCGCTCCTCCGGCAGGGCCGCCTACGCGAGGCGCGCGCCGCCGCCGTCTCCGCCTCGGCCTTGCTCGAGGTGCAGCACCGAAGCCGCCGCGACGACCTGCGCACGCATCGCATCCTCGCGCGTGTGTTCCAGGAGATCGGCGACGAAGGCCGCGCCGCAGGCCATCGCGCCGCCGCGCGCCGTCACCTGCGCTCGTTGCTTGCCGCAGCGGTCAACCCGCGCGAGAGCCTGCGCCTCGCCCGCGCCCAGTGGCGCACCGATCCGCGCCAGCGCGCGGCGCGCATCGCTTAGCGACTCGCGACGCGCTGCACGACCGTCTCGAGCGTGCGGGGATCGATCGTCGGGCCGGTCATGCGCGCCACGATCTGCCCCTTGCGATCGGCGACGAAGAGGGCGCACTTGCCGGCCTCGAGGCCGATGTGCGACCGCACATCAGCGGGCGCCGGCTGCTCCACGATGACCTTGTAGGCGATCAGCCGGTTCCGGATCGAATCGACCTCGGCCTTCTCGTCCTGTGCCCGAAGGCGGCGCAAGCCCACACGGATCTTGCCCGTCAAGAGCGGCACCACGCTCACGCGCAGCCCCATTGGGCCCAAGTCGCGCTGCCAGCGTCCGAGCACCTGCGGGAGGATCGCCTCGCCCAGGGCGAAGTCGTCGACGAGCGCGACGACGCGCGGGCCCTTGTGGAACATGAGCCGTCCCGGGATGCGGCCGATCTGCTTCAGGTTGACCCACGACCACGCCTCGCCTGCCCCGTCGCGTCCCACGCCTTCCTTGCCTGACGCGAGCTCGAGGGCGCGCTCCGCGCCCTCGCGATCCGGGTTCGGTCCTTCCAAGCGTTCGCGGGCCGCTCGGTGGCCGGCGTCGCGCAAGCCCTCGTGAACGACGCTCGCCTCCAGCTCGCGCCCGCGCGGCGTTCGACCGACGCCTTCGAAGGACGTGACGAGCCATCCGTGGGCTTCGTACGCGTCCTCGATCCGGCCCGCGCCGATGGCGCGCTGCATCCGCCAGGTCAGGACGATCTGCGTTTCCGGCGCTGCTTGGAACGCCGGCTTCTTCGCGGGGTACTGCGCCAGTCGCCGATCCAGCTCCGTGGGGTCGTCGAGCCCCTCCGCCTCGCGCACCCACGCCAGCGCCGCCTTCGGCGTCGCCGGCACCTCGGACATCGGCGCCGGTGCGGGGTCGTCCTCACCGCAGCCGCAGATCGCGGAGCAGACCGCAAGCGCGAGCAGGAATCGCAGGGCCGAGCGCATCGCCGCCATCGTACGCGTGCTTGCACCTGCTACCTTTCGTGCATGCGACTCCAGGGTCCCGACGGCAAGCCCCTCTGGCTCGCCTACGGCATGAACGTGCATCCGGGCGGCACGGCGGATGCCTTCGCCGGCGCGATCCGCACCACGGTGGTGCCCCTGCGCGACCGCCTCGGCGTCGAGGGCCCCTTCGGGCTCGCCGTTCGCTTCAACGCCAAGACGGTCGACACGTTGCGGCGCGATAAAGCGGCGCTCGAGCGCATCGCCGAGCAGCTCGAGACGCACGACCTGCTCGCCTTCACCGGCAACGCCTTCGTGATGGGAGACTTCAGCGGCCGGCCCCTCAAGGACGACGTCTACCGCCCGCCCTGGTCCGACATCGGCCGACTGCAGTACACCCTCGAGTTCGCGACGCTGATGGCCTCCTTCAGCCGCACCGAGGTCGACGTGTCGCTCAGCACGGCCCCCGGCTCCTGGCGCGGGTGGAACGAGGGCCCGGGGGCCGAGGCGGCGCGCGCACGAGAGATCGCTGCCTGCGCCGAGGGCCTACGCCACGTCCACGAAGAGTGGGGGACCTACGTGCGCCTCGGGCTCGAGCCCGAGCCGCGCTGCACGATCGAGACGACCGACGAGCTGATCCGCTTCTTCAACGGGCCGCTCCAGGACGCGCTCGACGCACGCGATCCGGAAGCGCGCATGTATCTGGGCGCGTGCTTCGACGTCTGCCACCAGTCGGTGATGCACGAGGACGTCCCGGCGGCGCTCGACGCCCTGGCCGCGGCCGACGTTCCCATCGTGAAGCTGCAGGCCTCCGCTGCGCTCGAGGTCCCGAACCCCGAGGACGACGATGCCCTGGCCGCGCTCGAGGCCTTCGACGAGCCGGTCTACCTGCACCAGGTGGCCGCCCCCGATGCCGAGGGGCGGATCCACGTGGCGGAGGACCTCGGCGAGGTGCTGGCCGGCGATCCCGCCGCCTGGCGCGCGCGCCGGCCCTGGCGGGTGCACTACCACGTGCCCGTCTTCCGCCCCGAGACCGTGCCCCCCCTGACGACCACGCAGCCCGACCTGGTCGCCGCCCTGCGCCACGTGGTCCGGACGGGCGCCACGCGCCACATCGAGATCGAGACCTACACGTTCGACGTGCTGCCCGAGGCCGAGCGGGCCGCCGGCTCCGGCTTCGATCTCGTCGACTCCCTGGCGAAGGAGTACGCCTTCGTCCTCTCCGTCCTCGAGGAAGAAGGCGTCACGCGCGCGCCCTGACCGGGCGGCGCGGCTCCGAGTACCATGCCGCCTCGCCATGGAGGGCGGCTCGATGCGAACGGTTGCTGATACGACCCCGGGCTTCCGGCCCCTGCTCTGGATGCTCCTGCTCTGCCTCGCGGTCACGGGCGGCTGCGGCGTGGACTCGGGGGATCCGGTACCGAACTGGCAGGTCACGGGCATCGGCCCGGCCGGCGGCAGCATCGCCGCGGGCGACGTGTTCCTCACGGTCGCGCCCGGCGCGCTGCTGACCGACATCCCCGTGTCGATCATCCCGCAGCTCGATCCCTTCATCATCCAGCCGGGGCCGAACGACCTCTGCACCTACAGCTACCTCGGCCCGCTCTGGTGCTGCGGCCCGGTGGGCCAGGACCTCCAGGCGGCGTCGGCGATCCGCGTCTACTACGACGAGACGCTGATCCCGGCCGGCTTCACGGAGACGGACCTCGTCCTGCTCGAGTGGAACGACACGCTCGGCGTGCTCGAGCCCAACCTCGGCGCGACGCAGAACACCACCGAGAACTACTTCGAGAACACCGGCTACATGCAGCTCGGCCACGTGGCGATCGGCATCCGCGACTGCAGCCAAGCGACGGGACAGATCGTGGCTGCGGGCAACGCCAACGTCGTCGCCGCGCCTTCCGACGGCGTCTACGTCACGACCGTCGACGGCAGCGTCGCCGAGTTCGTCACGGGCGTCCTGCCGGACACCTTCGTCCCGTCGCCGGACGGCACCTCGATCCTCTTCCAGCTCACGGATCCCCAGACCGAGGGCACCCTGCTCGAGACGGCACCCACCACGGGCGGCGCCACGACGCCCGTCGCCGGCATGAACGACAGCGTCGTGGGTGGTGATCCCCGGTTCGGCTGGCTCCTGCAGCCGCCCACGGATCGCGTCTGGTTCAACCAGTTCCGCCCCACGCAGAGCATGACCCTCGAGCTGCCTGCCCTGGTCAACCCCAACGTGGACCAGACCGTGCTCGTGCGCCGCAACGCCGACGCCAGCGACCCCATCACCGGCATCCACGGCGTGGACACCGCGACGGCGTTCATCCGCGACATTCGCCAGTCGCCCACGGGCGAGCACTTCCTGCTGGTCCTCGGGACGTTCCAGACCCAGGGCCTGGGTGAGATCATCGAGGTGATCGAGACCGCGACCGGCACCGTCGTGTCGAGCGGCCTGATTCCCCCGAGCGGCGGCCAGCACTCGCCGCGCTTCACGCCCGACGGCACGGGCGTGTACCTCGTGGACAACTTCCAGACGAACGTCGTGCGCTACGACCTCGACGGGACGAACGAGCAGACGATCTTCTCGTTCGGTCCGGGCGAGGTCATCAGCCAGATCCAGGACGCCGTGATGGCGCCCGACGGGCAGACCCTCGGGGTGATCATCCGGGGGATCAGCACCGACGTGCTCTACAACGTCACGGCCGACACCCAGATGCTCGGCATCGTCAACGAGACGTTCGATCTGGGCACGACGGCCACCTACGACGAGGTGATCTTCCACCCCAGCCAGAACGTGCTCTACCTGGACCCGGGTCGGACCGGGGTGCGCGCGTTCACGATGGACGCGGCGGCCGCCGTGGGGAGTCGCATCGTCGACCACGGCACGCTGCCCGCGCAGACCATGAGCCTGATGGACATCGAGCTGAGCACGGGCAACCTGCTGCATCTGACGCTCCAGCAGGCCGTGGTCAATGTCGGCGACTCGACGCGCGACGTCGCGGCCACCGCCTCGACCCAGGGCCCGGGCATCTGCGTGACGGACCCCATCGGCGGCAACCTGGAGGTCGGCCCGGGCATCGGGATCGACATCTACGCGGCCCGCTGGCTCGCGACCTTCCGGACCACACCCGGGATGTTCACCGACCTCGTGCGCTGACCTTGACGCGGGGCCGCCCCCCGGCCGGCGGATGCGGACTACGACCTGACGCGCCGTCGGAACACGGCCCAATCCCCGTACTTCGGGCGCTTGCCGCTCCTCGCCTTGGTTGTTCCCCATACCGGGCGCGGCTACCTTGGGCCGTTCGCCATGAGTGAGCCGGCCACCGCGACCCCTGACACCTCGACCCCGACCGGGAACGAGGCCTACGCCATGAAGCACCCCGTGCGCTTCGTGACGGCCGCCTCCCTGTTCGACGGGCACGACGCCGCGATCAACATCATGCGGCGCATCCTCCAGGACTCGGGCGCCGAGGTGATCCATCTCGGCCACAACCGGTCCGTGCTCGAGATCGTCGAGGCCGCCATCGACGAGGACGCCCAGGGCATCGCCCTCAGCTCCTACCAGGGCGGGCACAACGAGTTCTTCCGCTACATGCACGACCTGCTCCGCGAGCGCGGCGCGGGCCACATCAAGATCTTCGGCGGCGGCGGCGGCGTGATCGTCCCCGAGGAAGTCGAAGCGCTGCACGCCTACGGCATCGACCGCATCTTCACGCCCGAGGACGGCCGCCGGCTCGGCCTCCAGGGCATGATCAACCGCATGCTCGAGACGGCGGACTTCGTGCCGCCCACCGCGCTCGAGCTCGACGGCGCGCTGCCGGCCGTCTCGCCCCTCGACCACCGCATGCTCGCGCAGTGCCTCTCGATCGCAGAGCACGAGGGCTTCCGCGAGAGCGCCCTCGGCCAGACCCTCGCGAAGAGCGTCGCGGCCATGGACCCGAGCACGCGGGCCCCGGTGATCGGCATCACGGGCACCGGCGGCGCCGGCAAGTCGTCCCTCGTCGACGAGCTCCTGCTGCGCTTCCTGCAGGCGTCGGAGACGGCCACCATCGCCGTGCTGAGCGTCGACCCCTCGCGCCGCAAGACCGGCGGCGCGCTGCTCGGCGACCGGATCCGCATGAACTCGCTGCCCAACGGGCGCGCCTACATGCGCAGCTACGCCACGCGCGGCGCCCGCGGCGAGCTCTCCGCGTCCACCGAGGACGCGATCCGCTGGTTCCAGCACGCGGGCTTCGACTGGATCATCCTCGAGACGTCCGGCATCGGGCAGGGCGACACCGAGGTCGTCGACCTGAGCGACCTCTCGATGTACGTGATGACGCCCGAGTACGGCGCGGCCTCGCAGCTCGAGAAGATCGGCATGCTCGACTACGCCGATCTGATCGCGGTGAACAAGTTCGATCGGCGCGGGGGCGAGGACGCCCTGCGCGACGTCAGGAAGCAGGTGCGGCGCAACCGCAAGGCCTTCGAGACGCCCGAGGAGGATCTCGGCGTCTTCGGCACCGTCGCCAGCCGCTTCTGCGACCCCGGCGTGGACACGCTCTTCCGCGCGATGGCCCTGAAGGCCTCGGCGGTGGGGGGCAAGACGCCCGCCCTCGAGCTGCCGCCCTCCAGCGCGGCACGCAACGGGCACGCCGGCGGCGCCATCGTGCCGGCCGATCGCGTCAGCTACCTGGCCGAGATCGTCCGGTGCGCGCACGACTACCGTGCGTGGGCCGAGGCCCAGGTGCACGCCGTACGCGACGTCGAGTACCTCAAGCGCGCCCTGGAGCTCGTCGACGCCCCGTCGAAGCCGGGCGTCGAGGAAGCGCTCGAGCGCGCATGCCAGCGCGTCGACGCGCGGGCCGCCGAGATCCTCGCCGCGTGGCCCGAGATCCGCGAGCGCTACGAGCAGGAGACCGTCACCTACAAGGTGCGGAACCGCGAGCTCGCGACGCCGGCCCACACGCTCTCGTTGGCCGGCTCGAAGATCCCCAAGGTCGCGCTGCCGACGACCGACGAGCGCGGTGAGATCCTGCGCTTCCTGCTGCTCGAAGGTCTGCCCGGCTCGTTCCCGTACACCGCCGGCGTCTTCCCCTTCAAGCGCACCGACGAGGATCCCAAGCGCCAGTTCGCCGGCGAGGGCACGCCCGCGCGGACGAACCGCCGCTTCCACTACCTGAGCCGCAACGACAGCGCGAAGCGCCTCTCCACGGCCTTCGACTCCGTCACGCTCTACGGCGAAGACCCCGACGTCCGGCCCGACATCTACGGCAAGGTCGGGGAGAGCGGCGTCTCGATCTGCACGCTCGACGACATCAAGATCCTCTATCGCGGCTTCGACCTCTGCGATCGCAACACGTCCGTCTCGATGACGATCAACGGGCCGGCGCCGATCATCCTCGCGATGTTCCTGAACGCCGCGATCGACCAGCAGGCGGCGCGCTTCCTCGAGGCCGAGGGCCGCGAGCCGACGGCCGACGAGTGGCTCCGCCTCCAGGACGAGACGCTCACCAAGGTGCGCGGGACCGTCCAGGCCGACATCCTCAAGGAGGATCAGGCCCAGAACACGTGCATCTTCAACACCAGCTTCGCGCTCCGGATGATGGGTGACATCCAGGAGTACTTCATCCAGAAGCAGGTGCGGAACTACTACAGCGTCTCGATCAGCGGCTATCACATCGCCGAGGCCGGGGCGAACCCGATTTCCCAGCTTGCGTTCACGCTGGCCAACGGCTTCACGCTCGTCGAGTACTACCTCTCGCGCGGGATGCCCATCGACGCCTTCGCGCCGAACCTCTCCTTCTTCTTCAGCAACGGTCTCGACCCCGAGTACACGGTCATCGGCCGCGTCGCCCGGCGCATCTGGTCCGTCGCGATGCGCGACCGCTACGGCGGCAACGCGCGCAGCCAGAAGCTGAAGTACCACGTGCAGACCAGCGGCCGCTCGCTGCACGCACAGGAGATCCAGTTCAACGACATCCGCACGACCCTGCAGGCGCTGCTCGCGCTGCAGGACAACTGCAACTCGCTGCACACGAACGCCTACGACGAAGCCATCACCACGCCCACCGAAGAGAGTGTGCGGCGCGCCATGGCGATCCAGCTGATCAACACCAAGGAGCTCGGCTGGCTCAAGAACGAGAACCCGCTGCAGGGCTCGTACTTCGTCTCGCGCCTCACGGACCTCGTCGAGGAGGCCGTGCTCGAGGAGTTCCAGCGCATCAACGACCGCGGCGGCGTGCTCGGGGCCATGGAGCGCCAGTACCAGCGCGGGCGCATCCAGGAAGAGAGCCTCTACTACGAGCACAAGAAGCACGACGGCTCGCTGCCGATCGTCGGCGTGAACACCTTCCTGCCCGAGAACCGCGAAGACCTCACGCCGCGCGTCGACGAGCTCACGCGCGCCACCGAGGAAGAGAAGCAGACCCAGCTCGACCACCTGAAGGCGTTCCACGACCGCAACGCGGCCGAGGCGCCCGAGGCGCTCAAGCGCCTGCAGCAGGTGGCCCGCTCGGGCGGCAACGTCTTCGCCGAGCTGATGAAGACCGTGCGGGTGGCCAGCCTGGGCCAGATCTCCCACGCCCTCTACGAGGTGGGCGGGAAGTACCGCCGCAACCTTTAGCCTGCCTCCGCTCGGGCGTCCTTCCCGACCAGCGGTGCCACGACTAGAATCCCCGCCCCATGCCCGCCCAGACGCCCGAAGTCCTGCTCGCCGTCTTGGTCGTGTCGCTCGTGTCGCTCGTCGGAGCGCTGTTCCTCGCACTGAGGAAAGACAAGCTCAAGGGCATGCTGCCGTTCCTCGTGGCGCTCGCCGCGGGCGCCCTCCTGGGCGACACCTTCCTGCACCTCTTGCCGCACGCCACCGCGCACAGTGGCGGCTTCACGCCCACGATCGCCTGGGGCGTGCTCGGCGGCCTGCTCGGGTTCCTCCTGATCGAAGGCACGCTGCACTGGCACCACCATGGCGAGGACGTGCACGACCACGCGCCGGGCGGCATCCACAGCTTCGGTTGGATGAACCTGCTGGGCGACTTCGTGCACAACATCCTCGACGGCATGCTCATCGCCGGCGCGTGGCTCGTTGGCCCGGAGGCCGGCGTGGCCACGACGATCGCCGTCCTGCTGCACGAGATCCCGCAGGAGTTCGGGGACTTCGGCGTGCTGCTGCACGCGGGCTTCACGCCGCGCCGCGCGCTGCTGCTCAACTTCGCGACCGCGTGCTCCGCCTTCCTCGGGGCGATCGTCGTGCTCCTGATGCACGAGGCGCTGCACGTGGAGGAGGTGCTGGTGCCCATCGCCGCGGGCGGCTTCATCTACATCGCCTGCGCCGACCTGATTCCGGAGCTGCGCAGGCTGAGCGGGATGCGGCTCGTGAAGTCGGGCCTCGCCCTGGCGGTCGGCCTGCTGCTCATGGTCGCCGTGCACGAGATCATGCCGCACGAGCACGGGCACGGACACGCGCACGAGGGCCATGGCCACAGCCACAGCCACGACGAAGATCGCTGACAAGGAGACGCCATGAGCGAAGCGCGCCTCGAGGGGTTCGGCTGCGGCCGACGGACGATCGGCTTCGGTCTGGGAGCGCGCGAGCCCTTCGCCTTCCCCGGGACGACGGCGCGCTACGCGCCCGACCGCAGCGTCGACATCCAGCACACGGCCCTCGACATCCGTCTCGATCCGGCGGTCACGCACATCGAGGGCACCGTCTCGCACACCGTGAAGGCGCTCGACGACGACACGCGTGAGGTCCGCCTCCACGCAGACGAGCTCACCATCGAAGGCGTCGAGGCGGCCGACGGCACCCCGCTTCCGTTCCGCCACGTCGGGGAGGACCTCCACGTCTCCCTCGAGCGGCCGCTCGAGGCCGGCGAGGAGACGACCGTGCGCGTGCGCTACCACGGCACGCCGCGCCGCGGCATCTACTTCATCCGGCCCGACGAGGCGTATCCGGATAAGCCGGTGCAGGCCTGGACCCAGGGGCAGGACGAGGACAGCAAGTACTGGTTCCCCTGCTTCGACCACCCCAGCGAGAAGATGTCCACCGAGGTGCGCGCGCGCGTGCCGGAGTCGTACACCGCCGTCAGCAACGGCGCACTCGTCGGACGCGACAGCCACGACGACGGCACGGTCACCTGGCACTGGAAGCAGGCCCATCCCCACTCGGCCTACCTCGTCACGCTCGCGGTGGGGGCGTTCGAGGAGATCGTCCTGCGCGAGGGCAAGGTGCCCCTCACGGCCTACGTGCCCGCCG
This sequence comes from Planctomycetota bacterium, assembly GCA_030066775.1. GTDB lineage: Bacteria > Planctomycetota > PLA2 > PLA2 > JAEUHO01 > JASJAY01. The sequence goes on along the minus strand of JASJAY010000051.1, from coordinate 25,146 downwards.
GCACGCGCGATCTCGCCGAGCGCGCCTTCGAGCGCACCGCGGAGATGGTCGACGTCTTCGAGGAGCGCTTCGGCGTCGAGTTCCCGTACGAGAAGTACGCCCAGGTCGTGGTCGAGGACTTCATCTTCGGCGGCATGGAGAACACGACGGCGACCACGCTGATCGACCTCGTGCTCTTCGACGACCGCGCCGCGCTCGACTTCGACATGGATCCGCTCGTCGCGCACGAGCTCGCGCACCAGTGGTGGGGCGACCTGCTCACGTGCCGTGAGTGGGCGCACGCCTGGCTCAACGAGGGCTTCGCCACGTGGTCCGAGGTCGTCTGGGAAGAGCACCGCCGCGGCCCGGCGGAGGCGGCCTACTACCGCTACGGCAACGCCCAGGCGTATCGCGCCGAAGACGGCGGCGAGTACCGCCGCGCCATCGTCGACAAGCGCTACGACGAGCCGATCGACCTCTTCGATCGCCACCTCTACGACAAGGGCGGCCTGGTCCTGCACATGCTCCGCAAGGAGCTGGGCGAGGGGCCCTTCTGGCGCGCCATCCGGACCTACGCCAACGAGAACCGGGGCCGCACCGTCGTCACCGAGGACCTGCGTCGCTCGATCGAGTCGGCCACCGGCCGCGACATGGACTGGTTCCTCGACCAGTGGGTCTTCGGCGCGGGGCACCCCGAGCTCAAGGTCGCGTGGAAGCACGACGCCGACACCGGCATGCTCGCGATCACGGTGAAGCAGACCCAGAAGGGCGAGGACCTGACGCCGGCGGCGCATCGCTTCAAGGCCACGGTCGAGATCAAGGGCAGCTCGGGGGCCCGCACGGAGGTGCTCTCGGTCACGCGCCGCGAGCACACGTTCCATCTCCCGTGTGCTATGGCGCCCGAGCTGGTGCTCTTCGATCCCGAGGGCGACCTCCTGGCCGACATCGAGCACGAGCATCCGGTCGCCTCCGACCGCGCCGTTCTCGCCGGCGACGCACCCGTCATCGCGAAGATCCGCGCGGCCCAGCGCCTCGGGAAGGATCCCTCGGCGGAGAACCTGAGCGCCCTCACCGCGGCCCTCTCGGACTCGTTCTGGGGCGTCGTCGTCGAGGTGGCCAAGGCGCTCGGCAGCACGCGCCATCCCGCCGCGCGTGATGCGCTCATCGCCGCGCTCGACGCCACCGAGCACCCCAAGGCCCGCCGCGGCATCGCAGCCGCGCTCGGCAGCTTCCGCGGCGACGGCAAGGCCGGCGACGCGCTCAAGGGCATCCTCGAGAACGGCGATCCCTCGCTCTTCGTCGAGACCTCGGCCGCCGCGGCGCTCGGCCAGACCCGCGTCAACGGCGCCCAGGACGTGCTGGAGAAGGCGCTGCGCGAGAAGGACTCGTGGGCCGAGAGCATCCGCCTCGGCTGCATCCGCGGCCTCGCCGCGCTCGGCACCGAAGCCGTGCTGCCGACGTTGCTCGAGCGTGCGAAGTACGGTCAGCACCCGCGCATCCGTCAGACGGCCGCCGAGGCGCTCGCCACCGTGGGGCGTCGCCTCACCATCCGCGAGCCCGTCCTCGATGCGTTGGCCGACATGCTGGCCGAGGGCGAGTTCCGCATGGTCATGGCGGCCATTCGCAGCCTGCGTGCGCTGGGCGATCCGAAGGGCATCGCCATCCTCGGCCGCGCACCGGGTGCACACCCCGATGGGCGGGTGCGTCGCGCTGCGCGCGTCGCCGCATCGCGGCTGCGCAAGGGCAGCGAACGCACGACGGAGGTGGCGAAGCTCTCGGACGAGTTGGAGACGATGCGCGCGGCGAACGCGAAGCTGCTGGCGCGGGTGGAGCAACTCGAGCAGCGCCTACAGGACGGCTAGTCGCGCGGCGGGCTCTTCCGCATCCGCTTGGTCTCACTGCGCTGGCGCTTCTGGCGCAGGCGGCGCTCCTTGGAGGCGCGCGACGGCTTCGTCTTCTTGCGCGGCTTCGGGCGCTTGATCGCCTCGCGCACCATCTCGGCGAGCTTGGCGACGGCGTCGTCGACGTTGGTCGCCTGATCGCGGCTCTTCTCGGAGGTCACCACGAGTTCGCCGGCCTCCGTCAGCTTCGAGGCGAGCTTCTTGGACAGCAGCGCCTTGTCGGCGTCCGAGAGGGCCGGCGAGGCGAGCGCGTTCCAGCGCAGGACGGCCTTGGTGGAGGTCTTGTTGACGTGCTGGCCGCCGGGCCCGCCGGAGCGGGCATACGAGAGCTCGATCTCCGCGGACGCAATGCGCACGCGGTTCGTGATCACGATCTCTCGGGGTAGACGGGCCATCCGCGGATTGTAGGGCGGGCCGTGCCCGGTACGGTGCGCGCGTGGACGAAGCCTTCCTCAACGATCCGCGCCGCCTCTCTGCGCGCCGCAAGCTCATGCGGCGCGGGATCCACGTGCTGTTCGAGGACAACCACCTCCTCTGCGTCGCGAAGCCGGAGGGGCTGCTCTCGCAGGGCGGTCCCAAGGGGCAGATCTCGCTGCCGGACGTGCTCGACGGATACCGCCGCGAGGCGGAGGGGAAGCCCGGCAAGGCCTACATCGGCATCGTGCACCGCCTCGACCGCAACGTGTCCGGCGCGATGGTCGTAGCGAAGACGTCGAAGGCCGCCGCGCGCCTCTCGAAGCTCTTCCACGATCGATCCAAGGAGCTCGAGAAGGTCTACCTCGCGTGGGTGCAGCGCGCCGTCAACCCCGATGAAGGCGAGCTCGTGCACACCCTTCGACGCGAGAAGGGCATCACCAAGCTCGCCGGCGACGGAGATCCGGATGGCCGCGTCGCGAAGCTCCACTACGTCGTCGAGGGCAAGAGCAACCGCGCGTCGCGCGTGCGCGTCACACTCGTCACGGGCCTCCCGCACCAGATCCGCGCGCAGTTTGCGATTGCGGGGCACCCGCTCGTAGGGGACGCGAAGTACAAGGGCCCGCCCGGGCGCCGGCCGGGACTGCACGCCGTGCACCTGGCCTTCCCGCATCCCGTGCGCGATACGCGCGTCGAGCTGGCAGCGCCCGTGCCCGAGGACCTGATCGCCATGGACTGGCGCCTGCGGATCGACCCGCCGCTCGTCCCGCCGCCGATCGACTAGCCCGCCGTCCCCGCGAGGATCGACATCAGGCAGGCCTTGGCGTCGGCTGACCGCGGCGGCCACCACACGCAGCCCTCGGGGTTGACCAGCACGCCCTCGGCGGCGGTCCGCTGAAGCGTGCGCGGCACCCAGGAGAGCAGCAGGAAGTCGGCGCCGCCGCGGCGGTGGGGGCCGGAGCCGAAGCCCATCACCCAGGCGTCCCAGCCCGGGCCGTCGTCCAGGTCGAAAAACCCCCGCGACTCGATCGCAGACACCTCGTGGGCCGTCGAGAGGGCCGGTTCGTAGGCGAGGAGGCGTCCATCGTGCAGGTTTGCGTCGGCCTCGGGGATGGCGATCCGATGCTCAGCCAGCAACTGCCGCCGCGCCGCAGCGACGCGCCGCACCCGCTTCACGCCCCACGTGGGATCGGCCTCCTCCGCGTCGGTCCACACGCCGCGGTGGACCCGATGCTCGGGGTCGAAGCTGCCCTCGGGCGCCGCGACGGTGCCCAGCTCGGCGCTCCAGAGTGCCTCGTACGGTGCGGTCGGGCGATCAGCGCGCGTGCACCACGCGATCGTCTCCGCGAGCGCCGCGGAGAACGCCGGGTAGAGCACGTCGAACTCGCGCTGGATGTTCCTGCCGACCACGCCTACAGCGTGAAGGACATCCCGTCGTTGGCAAGGGCAAAGCCGTCCGGAAGATCCGGCGCGCGGGTCGGGTGCAGCAGCGCGTTGGTGTGGTTCAGGTGCGTGAAGTAGATCGTGCCCTTGGCGCCCTCGAAGAGGGGGAAGGACTCCTTCACCGCCGGGTGCTTCACCTCGAGGATCTCGCGGTGCTTGATCTCGTCGTGGCTGTAGAAGGTGCCGTCCAGGAGCGCCACGTCGGCTTCGCATGCGCGCGAGACGAGGCCGTCGTGGAAGAAGTCGGTGTCCGAGATGTAGACCAGCCGCTTCTCCGGACCGCGCACGTCCAGCATGATCGTGTCCGTGTCCTCGGCGCGGTGGGGCGTCAGGAACGCCTCGATCTCGACCCCGTCGAAGTTCAGCGGCTCGCCCGGTCGGATGGAGCGGATCTCCACGTCGTTGCGCTCCACGAGGTGCGCCCAGGGCCGGTTCGTGCGCAGAAACTGCTCCATGCTCCGCGTGCAGTAGACGGGCACCCGGTCGGCGTTGATCACCTCCCGGCCCAGGAAGGCCAGGCCCAGGTAGTGCCCGATGTGGGCGTGGGTGAGCAGCACGGCGTCGATGCTCGGCCCCTCGCGCCCGGCCGCCTCGCCGAGAAGGCTCATCTGCGCCGGGAAGTCGGGCGTCGCGTCGACGATCAGGCACTGCCCCGTCGCCCCGACGATGCCGATCGAGGCCACGCGCCGACGTAGCGAGCGGTCCTTGCGCGCCGCCTCGCACGAGAAGCAGTCGCAGCCGGCATGCGGGAAGCCGCCATCCTGGGCGGTGCCAAGCACATGCACGGTGGGGGGCCGCTCACTCACGCGCGAGAGTTTACACGTTCTGGCTTCGGGGATCTGAGGCAGATCCCCGCCCCACGGGGCCAAGCCCCGAGGGGCCCCACCCCTGCCTCCGCTTCCGCGCTCCGCGTCGTAGACGACGCTCCACGCTTCACGGTCGCATGCTTGCGCATGCTCCGACGCTCGACAACAAGGTGGTGCAAGTCACGTCCAAGACGTGCGTGCGAAGCCGTTCGCCAGGTGCGAGCTACGCCTCGAACAGCTCCTTGACCACCTTGCCCGACTCGTCGACGAGGCTGATGGGGCGGCCGTTGCTGTAGAAGACCTTCTCCGGCTCCATGCCGGTGGCGTGCGCGATGCTCGCCATCAGGTCCGTCTGGCTGACGGGGCGCTCGGTCACGGCGGCGCCGGTCCGATCGGTCTTCCCGATCACCCGGCCGCCTTGGATGCCGCCACCGGCCATCCACATGGACCACGCGCGCGGGTAGTGCCCGCGTCCGCCGGTGGCCGCAATGCGGGGGGTGCGGCCGAAGTCGCCGACCCACACGACGAGCGTCTCGTCCAGCTTGCCGCTGGCCTTGAGGTCGTCGAGCAGGGCGCTGGCGCCCCGGTCGAGGTCGGTGTTGAGCGCGGTGACGCGGTTGAAGCCGTCGTCGTGCGTGTCCCAGCCGCCCATGTTCACCTCGACGCAGCTGACGCCTTCGTCGATCAGGCGACGCGCCAGGAGGCAGCCCATGCCGAACTGCGTCTCGCCGTAGCGTGCCTTCGTCTCGGCGGACTCCTGTGTGTAGTCGAACGAGGTGTTCTGGGGCGTGTCCATCAGGCGCCGGGCGCGCTCGAACATCGCGGCCTGCGCCTTCTTGGCGCCGTCGTCGCGGTCCTTGCTGAAGCCGTCGTTGAGCTTCGCCAGGAAGTCGAGGCGCTCGTCGCGGCGCTTGGTCGAGATGCCGCGCGGGCTCTCGAGGTTCTCCACGATCGCACGGCTCTGGCCCCGCCCAAACCGGCGGCGGTTCCCTTGGCCCTGCGCGCGTGCATCGGTGCGCGGCGCGTTGACGCGCAGCGTGAACGGCTCGTAGTTGACGCCGAGGAACCCGGCGCGGGCGCCCGGTCCGTTGATGGCGATGTAGTCCGGCAGCGCGGCTTCGAGGTCACCCAGCTCGTGGGAGAGCAGCGAGCCGATCGACGGATGGGTCACCGTCGGGTTCGGCGCGTAGCCCGTGTGCATCAGGTAGCGGGCGCGCTCGTGGTTGCCTTCCTTCGTCGACATGCCGCGCACGAGGCAGATGTCGCCCATGCGCTTGGCGAGCTGGGGCAGGCTGCTGGCGATGTGCACGCCCTTCGTCGCCGTAGCGATCGTGCGCGTCGGGCCGCCCTCGGCCGTGCCCGGCTTCGGATCGAAGGTCTCGATGTGGCTGGCGCCCCCGTTCATGAACAGGTAGACGACCTGCTTGGCCTTCCCGCCGTTCGGGATGACCGGTGCGGCCTCCTCATCGGCGAAGGCGCGTGCGCCCGCGAACGGACGCCCCAAGGGCGCGATCAGGTGCGCGGCGGCCGCGGCACCGAGGCCGTAGCCGAGCAGCTGCCGGCGGGAGATCGGGTTCTTCTGCTTGCGCTTGCGACGGGACATCGAGGTCTCCTCGTTCGAAATCGCGGAGTCGTTGGGTCTAGGGGGTCGTGCTTCGCTAGTGGTTGGTCATGAACTCGGCGGAGTTCAGCATGGCCCAGAGGATGTCCTCGTAGGCCTGGTGGTCGCCGCCCTGCGCGCTGACGAAGCGCACGGCTGCGGACTTCTCGTTGGCCGTCGGCTTGCGGCCGTACAGCGCGAGGTAGAGGTACTCGACGCGGTCGCCGGGCTTGCGCTCGGCGCGCATCAGCGTGGAGAGCATCGAGCCGCGTCCCGCCGAGACGGCGTTCTGCATCAGGCGGCCGTTCATCAGGAACAGGCCCTGCGGGATGCTGCCTTCGAAGTCCTGCGCCTCGACGCCCTCGTCGTCATCGAAGACGAAGGAGAACGCGGCGAAGATCGCCTGCTGGATGCGCTGGCTGTTGCGCCGCGAGGTGCGGTCCAGGCGACGCTCCATGCCCGTGGCACGGACCAGTGCGTGGTAGAGCTGCTCCGTGGTGAGCTGGCGCACGGGTGCCTTCGCGAAGTGCTGCACCTCCGGCTCGTCCTCGTCGGTCCAGCGCGACGTGCGCTGGTACGTCTCGGTGCTGACGATCGTGCGGATCAGGCGCTTCAGGTCGTAGCCGTTCGCGACGAAGTCTGCGGCGAGCGCGTCGAGGATCTCCGGGTGGGAGGGCTCGTTGAAGCTGCTGAAGTCATCGACGGGATCGACGATGCCGGCGCCCATGAAGTGACCCCAGTACCGGTTGACCACCGTGCGCGCGAACATCGGGTTGTCGTTGCTCGTGATCCAGCGCGCGAGCAAGAGGCGCCGCGGGATGCCCGGGATGTCGGCGGCCTCGCTGGCCATCCAGAACTTGGGCGTCGTCGCCGCGAGCTCCATGCGCTCCTTCAAGCGCTCGGCGCCCTGGCCGCCCTGGCCGCGCTTGAGGCGCTGCTCGAGGCGCCGGCGGGCGAACTCGACGGCGCGCGGGTTCGTCGCCTGGTCGCTGACGACCAGCACGTTGGCGGTGCCGCGCAGCTTCTGCAGCATCTCGCGCTGCTCGGCCGGGCTCATGTTCTCCATGCCCGGGTAGGCATCGCGGCCGCGGCGCTTGTCCTTCTTGGCCTTGTCGCTCGAGCCGGAGGCGTCCATCTCGCCGTCCATGCCCATCTCGCTGTCGCCGTCCATGGCGTCGGGGGCCTTGGCGCCCTCGCGGCGCTTCTGGCGCTCCTGCTCCATCTGACGACGGAGCTGCTGGAACTGGCGGTACTCGGGAGCGCGTTCGGTCCGCAGGTTGCCGAAGAAGGCGGCCATCCCGCGGAAGTCCTTCTGCTTCCACTTCTCCTCGTAGATGTGGTCGTGGCACTGGGCGCACTGGATGCGGGTGCCGAGGAAGGTCTTCGCAGTGGCGCTGGCGAGGTTGTTCGTGTTCTCGCTCCAGCGCGCAATGAAGCCCGTGGCCCCGTTCTCGTCCGTGCGGCCTTCCGCCACGATCAGGTCGTGCACCCACTCGTCGTAGGGGGTGTTCTGGCTCATCTGCTCGGACAGGTAGCCGAGGTACATCTCGCCGGCCTTGCCGGAGATGTAGCGCGCGCCCTGCCCGCCGCCGCGCACGCCGCGCGCCGCGGGGGAGAGGCCGGTGCTCGCCTTGAACCACACGACCGACCAGTGATCGGCGTACGCGTCGCTCGCGAGGAGCTCCTCGATCTTCTTCTGGCGCTTGGTGGGGCTGCGGTCACCCAGGAAGGCCTCGACCTCCTCGACCGTCGGCACGGTGCCGATCAGGTCCAGGTAGAGCCGGCGCAGGAACTCGGCGTCGTCCGAGCGGGGCGCCGCGCGCACGTCGCGGGACTCGAGCTTCGCGTCGATGACGGCGTCCAGCGTCTTCGCGAGCTGCTGCGGCGTCTGCCGCTGGGCCTTCGGGGCCTCCTCGGCCACACCGGTGCCCGCGCCAAGCGCCAGGAAGCCGCCGAGGCAGGCGAGGAAGAAGAGGCCGGTCGTCGCGCGGGTGCGGGTACGGGTCGTCACGAGCGTGCTCCTTCGCGTGGGCGGGTCGTCGCCGACAGCACTGTAAACACCCTTGCTCGGGGTGGGTTTCGGCCGCGCCCGGCCCGAATCGACGGGCTCCGCTCCCGGCCCCGCGCCGCCGGGGTTGGCCGGCGCCGGCCGCCAGGGCCGGAAAATGGCCCCTGGCGCGGTCGCCACGGCTAGCCTCGCCGCCGGAGGCCCCCATGAGCGAGCTCCCCACGGCCGAGATCGGCATCCTCGGAGGTACCGGCGTCTACACGATGGACGGCCTCGAGGAAGCCGAGGACGTCATCATCGAGACGCCCTACGGGATGCCGTCGTCGTCCATCCGCGTCGGCACGCTCGACGGCCGCCGGGTCGCGTTCATCGCCCGCCACGGACCGGGCCACCGGCTCCTGCCCACCGAGGTGCCGTACCGCGCCAACGTCTACGCGCTCAAGCGCCTCGGCGTGACCAAGGCGCTTTCCGCCGGCGCCGTGGGGAGCCTGCAGGAGTTTCTCCCGCCGCGCACGCTCGTCGTGCCCGACCAGTTCTTCGATCGCACGCGCCACCGGCCCGACACCTTCTTCGGCGACGGGCTCGTGGCCCACGTCTCCATGGCCGACCCGTTCGCACCCGCGCTTCGCGCCGTGCTGCTCGAAGCCGCCGCCCAGGTCGGACACGCGGCGCGCGACGGCGGCACGTACGTCTGCATGGAAGGGCCGCAGTTCAGCTCGCGTGCCGAGAGCCTCTTCTACCGCGGGCTGGGCGCCGCGATCATCGGCATGACCACGCTCTCCGAAGCACGCCTCTGTCGCGAGGCCGAGATCGCGTTCGCCGCGCTCTCGATGGTCACGGACTACGACTGTTGGCGACCGGAGGAAGAAGGCGTCGACGCCGCCGAGATCCTCGCGGTCTTGAAGGACAACGCCGACCTCGCCCAGCGCGTCCTGCGCACGGCCATCGCGCTCGTGCCCACCGGACCGCTGCCCGAGAACGACGTGCTCTCCCGCGCGCTCGTCACGCGGCTGGACGCCGTGCCGGAAGAAACGCTAGCGCGCCTCGAGGCGATCCTCGCCGCGCACCGCTGATAGACCTCTCGGTTACTCGCTCTTCAGCCAGCGATCCATCCAGGTCATCACCTCGTCGTACCAGAGCAGCGAGTTGTCGCGCTTCAGCACCCAGTGGTTCTCGTCCTGGAAGAAGACGAGCCGCGCGGGCACGCCCTTGGCCTTGAGCAGGTTGTAGCACTCGATGGCGTGGTAGTAGGGCACGCGGAAGTCGCGCTCGCCATGGAGCACGAGCATGGGCGTGTTCATGCCCTTCGTGTGGCGTCCGGCGTCGTTCGCGTCGATCACCGACTGGTCCTCGAACGGCGTCGAGCCCTGCTGGCGGTGCATGCCGTACGTGTAGTCGCAGCCCCACTGCAATTGGGAGTCGAAGACGCCGGCGTGGTTGATCGCGCACGCGAACCGATCGGTCTGCGTCGTTGCCCAGCAGGTCAGGAAGCCGCCGTAGGAGCCGCCGCCGATCGCCATCTTCGCCTCGTCGGCGATGCCCAGCTCGATGAGCGCGTCGACGCCCTTCATCGTGTCCTCGAGCGGCTTTTCGCCGAGTGCGCCCTGGATCACCTTCGCGAAGTCGGTTCCGTACGAGGTCGAGCCGTGGAACTGCGGGACGGCCACGACGTAGCCCTGCGCCGCGACCGTCTGCGCATGCCAGCGCCAGTGCCAGTAGTCGCCGAGGATCCCGTGCGGACCGCCGTGCACCATGTGCAGCACCGGATAGCGCGTGCCCTCCTCGTAGCCGGGCGGCAGCAGCACGAAGCTCTGGATCTCGTGGTCGTCCGCGCCCGCGTAGCGCAGGTCCCGCACCTCACCGAGCGCGACGTCCTCCATGACCTCCTGGGTGAAGAAGGTGAGCCTTACGGGCTCGCCGCCGCGGATGCCGGCGCGCCACACCTCCGGCGGCTCGGAGAGGCTCATGCGCGAGAAGAACACGTGGCCGTCGGCGGCCGGCGCCGCGCTCATCGCGTTCGCCTGGCTGGTGAGCGCCGTGGGCTCCGTTTCCGGCTCGTCGTCCGTGCCGGGAAGCAGGTCCGACGCCGGCAGCACGTACAGGCGGTAGCGCCCGACGTCGTCCGCGTGGAAGTAGAGATCCCCGGTCGCGTTGAAGGTCCAGCCGCCCGGGTTGCGATCCCACTCGGTCAGCACGGGGCTGTGCGCCCCGTCCTCCGTGTCGATCCACCACAGCCGCATGCGATCGGCGTAGTACTCCGGGTCCTCCGAACGGCCGTACACGATGCCGGCCCCGTCGGGGCTGAAGCGCGGACGTGCGGAGTGCGCCGGGTTGTCCGGCGTCAGGCACTCGGGCGTGCCGCCTTCGATCGGGACGCGGAACACGTCCCACCGGATGTAGCCCCGCGAATCGTCGGAGAGGTCGCTTCCCGCGAACACGACCCACGAGCCATCCGGCGCGATGTCGTACTCCGAGCCGGGATCCATCAGGTCGAACGACAGCGTGCTGTCGGGCGTCAGGTCGGTGAGCGCGCCGCTCTCGAGATCGAGGTGGAAGATGTGCGGGATGCGCGCGTCGGTGAGCCAACGATCCCAGAACCGATAGAAGCGATCCTCCGTGACGTGGATGCGGGAGGGCTTCGCGTCCTCCATGGCCTCGCGGGTGCCCTCCACCGTGAGGTGATCGCGATGCAGCCACGCCGCGAAGATGAGCCCGTCGCCATCGGGCATCCAGATCGGCTTCAAGCAGCCCAGGGGCATCTCGGTCACGCAGACCGCCTCACCGCCTTCGAGCGGGAGGATCCAGATCTGCGACACCGGATCCTTGCCCTCTTCCAGCGACTTCGGGCGCAGGAAGGCCAGGCGGCTGCCGCCGGGCGAGAACACGGGGCTCGTGCTCGACGCCTCGTCGGTCGTGATCGGGCGCGCGTCGCCGCTCTGGGTCTCGACGAGCCAGATGCGCGTCGTCGCCTTGCCGTCCTCTTCGGCGTACGTCGTCACCGGCACGGCGACGACCGGCTGGTCGGGCGACACGGCGGGGCCGCCCACGCGCGGGATCGACCACAGCACCTCGGCCGTCATGGACTTCGAGCCGCTCACGGCCTCGTGGATCGTCTGCATCGAACGAACGGGATCGGCGACGGTCATGCGCGCTCCTAGCCCTCATCCCACGGGGGCGCCCGCGGGCGCGAGGACGTGCTACCTTGCCGCGCCCCTCCCGTTCCGGCTACCGGGGAACCCGAGTTTTCCGTGACGAAGCAGACCTATCGACCGACCCGTGCCTGCAACGCCCTGATGCGCCGCGAGCCCCGCTTTCGGCGCCTCGTGGAGGCGGTCGGCAAGCCCGTGATTCCGCAGAGCGACTCGACCTTCGAGACCCTCGCGCGCTCGATCGTCTACCAGCAGCTCTCCGGCCGCGCGGCTTCCACGATCTTCGGCCGCCTGCTCGACAAGTTCGACGACCGCGTGCTCGATCCCGCTGCGCTCTTGCGCAAGCGCATGACCACCTTGCGCGGCGCCGGACTCTCCCAGGCCAAGGCCAACAGCGTTCGCGATCTCGCCCGCCACGTCGTCGACGGGCGCCTCGACCCAGCGGGGCTTCACACCCTCAGCGACGACGAGGTGATGGACGCGCTGACGCAGGTCAAGGGCATCGGCCCTTGGAGCGCGCGCATGCATCTCATGTTCGCGCTCAAGCGACGCGACGTCTGGCCGGTGGGGGACCTCGGCGTGCGCAAGGGCCTGCAGGTCTACCTGGGCCTCGACGACGTCCCCACGGCGAAGGAAGCCGAGCCGCTCGGTGATCCCTACCGACCGCACCGCACGATGTTCGCCTGGTACATGTGGCGCGTGCTCGATGTGGAGGACTGGGCGTAGAGCGGTCCCTTGCGCTCGACCGCCGCTCCCGGTTGACTCGTTCGGTGATCGGCGGCCGCATCAGCGTCTACGAGATCCTCTCCGAGCTGGGTTCGGGCGGCATGGGGTCCGTCTATCTGGCGCGGTGCGCTGAGGAGGCAGCCGGGCTTGACGAGGGCGTCCAGGTCGCGCTCAAGGTCATCCACCCGAACCTGCTTAGCCAGCCTGGGTTCTTCAAACGGTTCCTGCGCGAGGCCCAGATCGGGCAGAACGTGCAGCACGAGAACGTCGTGCGGACGTACGACTGCGACGCCACGCTCGTCGACGGTCAGCAACACAACTTCCTGGTCATGGAATACGTCGAGGGCCAGACGCTGCGCGATCTGCTCGGAGAATTGGAGCGCGTTCCCGAGGAGCTCTGCCGCCACATAGGGCGCGAGGTCGCGAGGGGCCTTACTGCGATTCACGAGGCAGGCGTCGTCCACCGCGACATCAAGCCAGAGAACGTGCTCATCACGCAGGAGCACGTCGTCAAGGTGATGGACCTCGGCGTTGCGCGGCTTCAGGACGAGGCGATACGGTTGTCGCAGGCAGGGGCCTTCGTGGGGTCGCTGGAGTACGCGGCGCCCGAGCAGTTCCGGTCGGCGGATGGCGACCCGGATGGTCGGGCGGACCTGCACTCCCTTGGTGTCGTGCTCTACGAGTTGGCGACGGGCCAGCATCCGTACCGGGACGAAGAAGTCTCGAAGGTCATGCGCAACATCCTCGACGAGGAACCGCGTAAGGCGGGGGAGGTGAACCCGCAACTATCCCCATTCTTCGAGGAGGTTGTGGGAACGCTCGTCGCCAAGGACCGGGACGATCGGTTCGCCGACGCGGCTGCCCTCGCGGCGGTCCTGGAAGAGGGCGAGAGGGGCGAGTGGTGGAGGGCTCGCGCCAAGGCGCTTCGCATCGAGACCAAGCGTCCACTGCGACGCATCCGCGTCCCGCGCGAAACGGCGCTCTACGGCCGCGACGACGACCTAGCCAAGCTCCGTGCCCTCTACGACAAGGCCAAGGCCGGTGATGGTCAGGTGCTCCTGATCGAAGGCGAGGCGGGCATTGGTAAGACGCGCCTCGTGGACGAGTTCGTCGGACGGCTCCGGCAAGAGAGCGCGGACATCAACTTCCTCTTCGGCTCGTATCCACCCGGTGGTGCGGCCACCGCCTCCGGGGCCTTCTCTGAGGCCTATCGCGAGCAGTTTGGCGATGAGGGCTCGGCGCCCTGGCTCTCGCAGACGCCGATCCTCGTTTCCGCCTTCGACGCGCTTCTTCGCGGCGAGCCCGCGCCCAAAGACGCCGAAGCGCTGACGAAGGAGTCGCTCGGAACGGTGTTCGTTCACGCCACTCGCAGCCTCGCCGCCGAGCGGCCTACGATCGTACTGATCGACGACCTGCACTTCGCGCCGGAGGATGCGCGGTCCCTGTTCATGACGCTGGCGTTGGCCGTGCCCGAGCATCCGATCCTTCTCATCGGGACGATGCGGTCCGGGGTGGACGAGACATGGGTCTCGAACGTGACGAGGCTGGACCATGCCTCGCTTGCCTCACTGCCGCGCCTCGGGCCGAAAGACCTGTCAGCGCTTCTGAGAGATGCGTTCCGATCGGAGCGACTCGCCGACGAATTGGGCTGGAGAATCGCCCAGAAGTCCGACGGCAACCCCTTCTTCGCCTTCGAGATCATCCGGGGGCTCCGTGAGGGGCAGTTCATCACGCAGCAACCCGACGGCACCTGGGTCAGCACGCGGGTGATCCAGGACATCCAGATCCCCGCGTCGGTGTTGGACCTCGTGAAGGCACGCACTTCTGATCTGACTCAGGAGCAGCGTGACCTGCTGGACGTGGCAGCCTGCTGTGGCTTCGAGTTCGACCCTGGGCTGCTGGCCGCCGTCGTTGACCAAGGCCGAATCCCTGTGCTGAAGAGCCTCGCGCAGATCGAACGCGCCCACCGCCTCGTCCGGTCGAGGGGCCGCAACTTCGCCTTCGACCACCATCAAGTGCAGGAGGCGATCTACGACAGCTTGCCCGAGATGCTGCGCGAGGAGTACCACGCAGCCATCGCCGATGCTCTGGAGAAGCGCGAGAAGGCTGCCGAGGAGGATCTGAGTCGCCTGAGGGGCGCACTGTGCGTTGACTTGTGCGAGCACTTTCTCAAGGGTGCGCACGGAGAGCGGGCCGTTCGCTACCTGCACGCAGCGCTCTCTCACCTTGAAGCGGGTCATCTCAAAGACCAGACCATTGCGCTGGCCGACCTTGCGCTGCGGGCCGAGCGGCTCTTGGATGGGCAGACGCGAGTCAGAGTCCTGTTGTCGAAGGCCAACAATGAGTCTGCTCTTGGCCGTTTCGATGATGCGTTGGCGGGCGCTGAGGAGGCGATGGCGGTCGCCGACGAACTAGGCGAGGACCTTCCGCGCATCCGCGCGCGTGCTTGCGCTGGACATCAGCTGCTCGGGGTTGGGAGGGATCTCGACCGCGCGGGTCGGCTCTTCGAAGAGGCCGCACGCCTAGCACGTGAATCCGGTAATCCTGCAGACGAGGCGAGGCTCATTGGCTGGTCTGGCCATGTCCACTGGCATTGGGGCCGGCTCGATCGCGCGGAGGAGTGCTACCTCCGGCGCCTGCGATGGGCCCAAGAGACTGGGCAGCGTGAGGACATGGCAGGTGCTCTGATCGATCTCGGGAATATCCACTCCATGAGAGGGCAGATGCGCGACGCCATGCTTGCGTACGAGGAAGGACTGGCGTCGGCCCGCGAAGCCGGACACGGCTACCGGACGGGCATTGCCGAGATGAACCTCGGCAGCATCCTGCTCCGTGTAGGCCGTCACGAGATGGCCGCTCGGCACCTTGAGTCCGCGCAAGCGGTATTCGCGGAGATCGGATACCAGCGGTACGAGCCGAGCATTCACTTTGTTTTGGGGCAGGTCGTTGAACAAGCTGGAAACGAAGACGAAGCTCTGAGCCGGTACGAAGCCGGAACACGCATGATGCGGATGCGAGGGAGTCGGGTCGGTGAAGCCGCGCTGCTCCTGGAACTG
This sequence comes from Planctomycetota bacterium, assembly GCA_030066775.1. GTDB lineage: Bacteria > Planctomycetota > PLA2 > PLA2 > JAEUHO01 > JASJAY01. Next base: position 10,064 of record JASJAY010000051.1, on the reverse strand, counting down.
GGGCGCGTGACGGGCCAGCGGGGAGACCGCGAGCGCGCCCGGCGACTCTTTGACAGAGCGGAGTCCATCGGTCGAGACTCAGATACGCCTAACATCTGGCTGCTCGCTGGAGCTTGTTGCGCGGCATTCTTCGACACCAGCGTCGACAAACTTGTCTTGGAACTCAACGAGTTCAAGTCCAGGTGCTCTCACATGGAGCGACTGCAGATTCGTTATTGGTTGTGGAGAGCGACAAAGCTCCCGGCGCATCTCGACGAAGCCAAGCGTCTCCTCGACTACCTCGTCGAGCACGCCCCTCACGAGCATCGCGAGTCGATGCTGACGAACGTGCAACTGAACCGCGAGATCATGGAAGCGTGGAATGAGCGTATGGGCTCGTGACTCGAGCTTGGTGTTCTCACGACTCACTGGTCGGGACGCGGCAGGGGGAGGCGCTGTCGCAGTCTTGACTCGCCTCGCGCATTTCCTTCAATCCCAGCGTGTCGAAGCGCCGGAAGATCCTCATCGTCTTGGGCCTGATCGTCGTGCTGCCGTTCGCGGTGCTCAAGGTCCTCGTCTGGGTCACGGGTCCGCCGGATGACCTGGGCGTTCGGGACGGGCGGCTGGCGCCGTGTCCGGACACGCCCAACTGCGTCTCGTCGCGTGCGACCGACGAGCGGCACGCGATGGCGCCGCTCTCGTTCGAGGGGGAGCCGGCCGCAGCCATGGAGCGCCTGAAGCGCGCCCTTCGCTCCATGCCCCGCGTGACCGTCATCGAGGAGGCCGGCAGCTACCTGCGGGTCGAGTTCCGGACGGCGATCATGCGCTTCGTCGACGACGGGGAGTTCCTGATCGACGCGGAAGCGAAGCGCATCCATTTCCGCTCCGCCGCGCGGCTCGGCTACTCCGACCTCGGCAAGAACCGGGAGCGGATGGAGACGCTGCGCGACGCGTTCCAGTCGGCGCGCTGAAGCGGCGCGCCGGCTCAGCCGGCCGACCAGCCGGTGCGACGAAGGTGCAGGTAGGCCTGCAGGCCTCGAAGGTGGCGGCCCCAGTGCGACGCGAATCCCTCGTGCAGATCGAAGAGCGCTTCGGATAGGCCGCCGTGGTCCCAGAGCCAGACCACCTCGGTCAGGTCCATGGCGATGTCTGCGAGGTCGTCCAGGGCGTCGCCGACAAGCGGCTGGGGTTCTCCGCGTTCCGGTAGCAGGTCGGGCGCGACGTAGTGCCCGAGCGTGGGGAACTGCTTCGTCGCGAGGGCGCGCATCCCTTCGTAGTCGGGCCTCGGCGCATCGACATCGTTCGTCACTTGGCCCGGCGGCGCTGCGAGCACGGCGGCAGCCAAGCGGTCGAGACACTCGGCCAGCTCCCGCTCGCGGGCCTCGCTGTTCTCACCGCGTTCCCCATCCGTCGTTAGCAGACCCAGGAACGCCTCGATGCAGGTGCGTAGGTCCGCGGTCTCGGAGACGTCACCGATGCCGTCCGATTGCGAGTCCAACGTCGTGCTCCGGATCCCGCTTACTGGATCTGCTTCGTGCTCGCCTCGCTCTCGTCGAGCAGCTGCACACGGACGATCGAGACGCGGAGGAAGCGTCCGTCGTTGTCCTCATGCACGTCGGGCGATCCGATCAGCACGTAGCCCCCGTCGGCGACGCCGAACGCGAGCTCGAGGTCCTGTTCCAGGACGAACCGCTCGAGGAACGCCTTGCCGTCCATGCCCGCCAGCTCGTCCTTGCGCATCTCGCGCTTCATCTGCCGCGCGGTCTCGTGCAGCTGGATCGCGATCTGCTCGCCGGCCTCGTCCGGGGTCGCCGTCATCCACAGGCGATAACCCACGAAGACGGGGCTATGCGGGTCTTCCTGGATGACGAAGTCGCCATCCGTCGCCACGGTCTTCGCGAACCGGATCGTCTCGCCGATCGAGATGGTGGACTCCTGGCCTTCGAGCGCGAGCAGCTTGGGCGCCTGGAGGACGCGCACGGTGTCGTCCGTCTGCCAGCGGCCAAGCAGTGCCTTCGCTTGCTCCTCCGTTAGCTCCTGATGCCGGGCCTCATCCGTCGGCCGCAGTTCGCCGAGGATCGCGGCGACCTTCGTCTCCGGGATCCGCACGGTCGTGGCGTCGATGAACACCTGGCGACCGGGCGCCTCGGCCGGCGCCTCGGCGACCAACGGGCTCTGGGCTCGCGGGCAGCAGCAACCGGCAAGCAGCGGGATGCACGTGAAGATCACGGCGGCAAGTGCGACACGTCGCGACATGGTTCGGCCCTCCCATTTCGCTCTCTCGTACACCCAGCATACGGCGGGAATCCCGGCCGGTTCCTGCCTAGGATCTGCACCCCCTCGCGATCCCGGAGTCCCCATGGCCAAGGCCCTGCTCGTCATCGATCTGCAGAACGACTACTTCCCCGGCGGCGCCTATCCGCTTTGGAACACGGACGCGACCCTCGATCAGATCGTCGCGGCGATCGAGCGTGCGAAGGCCGCCGGCATCGAGGTCATCCACGTCCAGCACATCGCGGATGCGAGTGCCGGCATCGCCCCCTTCTTCAACGAGGGCACCGAGGGCGCGGCGATCCACGAGCGCATCCGTGCCGCGGCGCCCGACGCGCCCGTCGTGGTGAAGGCGTTCGCGGACAGCTTCGTCGATACGACGCTCCAGCAGGAACTCGAGCAGCGCGGCGTCACGGACCTGCTCGTCTGCGGGATGATGACGCAGAACTGCGTTACGCACACGGCCATCTCGAAGTCGGCCGAGGCCTACGACGTGACGATCCTGCCGGACTGCTGCACGACCGTGGACGAGATGTTGCACAACATCGCGCTGCACGCCGTGTCCACGCGCACGAAGCTCGTGCCCTCGACCGACGCGATCTGAGCGCGGGCGTTCGCGCGCGGCCCTCCGGGCCGACTACCCTGAGCGCCCCTCAGGAGATCGCGCATGTCCACCGCTGCAGAGCACCTCGCCCACCAGTACCGCATGGCCTACGGAGCTGGTCGCATGAACCTGCGCGGCATCTCCACCGACGAGGCGGTCCGCGTCCCCGATGGGGGCGGCAGCTCCGCCAACTGGATCACCGGGCACATCGTCTACGTGCGCGGGGCCATTCACGGCTTTCTGGGGATCGAGCCCGTCGCCGGCTCCGATCGTCTGGAGCCCTACACCCGCGGCGGCACGGCGCCGTCCGCGGAGGAGGCCGTGCCGATCAAGGAGCTCATCGGCATGTGGAAGGCGAGCCAGCAGGCCGTGGAGGCGGCACTTGGGGGCGCGACGGACGAGCTCTTCGCGAGACCGCTCGACGAGGCCGACCCCCGACTCGGCGAGACCATCGGCTCGGCCCTCGCGTTCTTCGCCTTCCATGAGGGCTATCACGTGGGGCAGATCGGCATCACGCGCAGGCGCCTGGGGCTCGAAGGCGCGATCGCCTGATTCGCGCGGACCCCGCTATCCGATCAGCGCCATCACGGCGCCGGCCGGATCGCGGATGACGCAGAACTGCTGGCCGCCGCTCGAGCGCGGGCCGTCGATCACCGTGCCGCCGAGCTCCTTGCACTTGGCGATGCTCGCGTCGACGTCTTCCACCTGGACGTACAGGAGCCACTGCGGGGGGATGGCGCCGTTCACACCCTGCGCATGGCAGATGCCGGCCACGCACTGGTCGGTGCCGGGCGCATACATCTCGAAGTCCTCGTACGTGCCCATGTCGTGGCCCTTGGGTGTCCATCCGACGACCTGTTGATAGAAGTCGCGGACGCCCTCCGCGTCTCCGACCGTCAGGTCCTGCCAGACGACCTTCCCCACGTTGCTCGGCTGTTCGGCACTCATGGCGCTCCTCCCATCCAGGGCTCAAGACCCTACCGCGGCGAATCGTCCAGCGCCGCCCATCTCGCGCTTCGGTTCCGCACGGATCCGGTCGAGGAGAGGGGTATGCCCTCCGAGCCCGCTCTTGCTGGCGACCTCTCGACGATCGTGGTCACGGACCGTGCTGCGCTCGACGGCTTCGAGGAGCAGTGGAACGCGCTGCTCGCCCGGTCGGCCATCCCGCTACCGATCTGCGGGCCCGCATGGTTCCTGGCCCACATCGACCACAAGCGGACCGCCGACTGCCGCTGGTGGTGCGCCTTCGCCTTCGCCGGGGATCGTCTGGTCGGCGTACTGCCCCTGGTGTCGGATCCGCGCTCGCGCGGGGGCCTACGGGATCCGTCCGAGTACTTCATGCACGACGGCGCGCCCGTGCTCGAGCCCGGCCGTGAGGCGGAGGTCGCCAACGCGCTGCTCGAGGCGGCCTATGCCGAGGTCCCCGAGGCCCGCCGGCTCGCTTTCGGGGGGCTCCGGGACTCGCCCGTGCTCGACGCGCTGCGCGCCCAGTCGTGGACGTCCGTGCGCCAGGAGGGCATGGGCTCGGCCGTGCGGATCGAGGGCGCCTTCGAGGACTGGAAGCGGACGATCGGCAGCAACATGCGCCGCAACCTCCGCAAGGCCGCGAACCGGGTCGAGCGCGACTTCGGTGCACCGCCCCAGGCCGAGTTCCTGACCGGCGACGACGCGCCGCTCGAGCTGCTCGACGAGATGGCGCGCATCGAGCAGACGGGCTGGAAGGCCGAGGAGGGCGGGGCCATGGGCCTGCGCACCGAGGTGCAGGCGATCTACGCGGACGTCATCGCCGGCTGGAAGCGCGCCGGGTTCCTCGAGTGGCATCGATTGCGATTCGGTGAGCGCACCGTCGCGCTGCACCTCGCCACACACATCGGGCCGAAGCTCACGCTGGTGCGCATCTGCTTCGACGAATCAGTCGGACGCTACAGCCCGGGCGGCCTCCTGCTCATGGCGACGTTCGAGCGCGCGTTCGCTGACGCCGCGATCCATCGCGTGGACTGTGTCGAGCGCCAGCCCTGGCAGCAGAACTGGCGCATGGAAGCCGTGCCCTACCACGACGTGCACGCGTTCCGGCCGGGGCTCCTGACCCTGGTCACGGGCTATGCGCCGGAGCGGATCGGCTCCGCGCTGCGCGAGAGCCGCTTCCTTCGACGGCTTCTCCACCGCGCGCCGGCCGAGTCGGCATAGACGACGCCTCCTGCGTATGCTGCGGGCCGGAGGTCCGCATGTACCTGAAGGACATCGAGAACGCGCCGCACGATCCCTCGTCCGGCCGCTTTGGCCGCGTGATCCAGCACGGCCGGGACAAGGGCGTGCCGATCCCCGAGATCTACCACCTGTTCGCCGCGCGCCCTGCCGCCGCGAAGGCGATGGGGGACTTCATGGAGGAGGTCATGCGCGGGCCCTCCGAGCTCTCGCCGGGCCAGCGCGAGCTGATCGCGTCCATGACCTCCGCCTGGAACCACTGCGTGTTCTGAACGAGTGCCCACGCCGCGGTCGCGGGGTATCTGCTCGATGATCACGCGCTCGTGCGCGCTGCGTGCGATGACCTGGAGGCGGTCGACCTGCCCGAGAAGGACAAGGTCCTGTATCGCTACCTGAAGAAGGTCAACCGCACGCCCTGGGAGTGCAGCCAGGAAGACGTGGATGTGGTCAAGGCGGCGGGCTGGTCCGACGCGGCGATCTACGACGCGATCACCGTCTGCTCGATCTTCAACTTCTTCAATCGCTGGATCGACGCGACGGGCGTGCCCGACGTGCCGGGCAACTTCTACGAGCAGCGGCTCGAGGCGAGCGGCGACACGGGCTACCGCATGTAACGAAAGACGCGGCGGAGCCGGGCTCCGCCGCGTCTCGGTGTGTTCGGATCGTCCTAGTATCGAAGGCGACTACTCGCCGTCGTCGTGTCCGTGGTCGTGGTCGCCGTGGTGGCCGTGGGGGTGCAGCTCGAAGGCCTCGGTCTCCCAGGTCTTGCCGCCGGCCTCGATCTTCACGACCGCCTTCTCCTTGAACTCGGCGCCCATCAGCCACGAGGCGTCCTGGCCCGACTCGCCGGGGAAGATGAAGTAGTTCGTCTTGCCGTCGCGCATCGTCGCGACGCCGTCTTCGTCCTCGTTCTTGTCCATGTTGCGGACGGCGAGGGTGCAGACGGGGTACTTCGTGTGCGGGAAGCTGACCGTGATCTTGGCGTCGGTCGGCATGTCGATGGGCTTGGTGATGCCCTCGTCCGAGGCGATCCAGAGCTCGATGTCGCCCTTGTCGTCGTGGAGCTTCACCTCGACGAAGCCGGCGCCGTCCTTCAGCGCCGCGACGACGCCGTCGTGCGGGCCGTGCTCGTCAGCGCCGTGCTCATGATCGTGGTCGTGATCGCCGTCGTCGTGATCGTGGCCGTGTTCATGACCGTGCTCGTGATCGTGCTCGAACGCGACCTGGTAGGTCTTGCCCTTCCACTTCACCCGGAACTTGCCGCTCTCGAACTCGTTGGCGAGCGACTTGTCGCGGTAGTGGTATTCGCTCGCGCCGTCCTCGTTGCCGCCGACCGCGACGCCCTCGAGCGTCTTCGGGCCGTCCGGGAACTTGAGCGTGAGGACCGGCGCCTCCTTGATGCGCATCTCCTTGTTCTCTTCGGTCAGGACGTGCACGACCATCTTCTCGGCGCCGTGGTCCGTGATGATCTCGAGGTGCGCCTCGTGATCACCGATGTCGGCGATCTGCCCGCCGTGCGGGCCCTGGGCGTGATGGTCGTGATCATGATCGTGGTCGTCGTCATGGTCGTGCTTGTCGCCGCAGGCCGCGAGCGCAAGGGTCAGGAGGAGCAGGGGGATCCACTGGAGGTGCTTCATGGGGTGATCTCCGGAAAGGGCTCGCGGGCCAGGCCCTCGGCCAGTCGATTGGACACGAGATCCGCAGGGTCGTCACGTTGGATGTGCATCTCGGCCGCCTTGCGTCCGAAGACCCAGAAGATCCCGGGGGTCAGGAGCAGGTCCAGCAGGGTCGTGGAGACGAGGCCTCCGACGATCACGCTGGCCACCGGGTAGAGCAGCTCGCGGCCCGGCGCGCCGGGTGCGAGCAGGATGGGAACGAGCGCCACACCGCTGGTGAGCGCCGTCATGAGCACGGGCACGATGCGCTCGCGGCCGGCCTTCACGAGGGTGTCGGGGTGGAAGGCCTGGCCTTCCTCCTTCATCAGGTGGAGGTAGTGGTCGAGCAGCAGGATGCCGTTGCGCGACGCGATACCGCCCAGGGCGACGAAGCCCACGAGCGTCGCGATCGAGAGCGTCTGGTCCGTGAGCCAGAGGAACGCCACCGCGCCGATGAACGCCGCGGGGATGTTCAAGAGCGTCTGGATCGCGAGGTTCGCGGACCGGAAGTGCGTGAAGAGGATCACGAACATGATCAGCAGCGAAACCAACGAGAGCAGGAAGATGGTCCGGCTGGCCTCCTCCTGCGCCTCGAACTGCCCGCTGATCTGCAGCGAGTAGCCCTCCGGCAGGAAGGAGCGCACCTCGTCGAGGGCCCGGTCCACGTCGGCCACGACCTCGCCCAGACTGCGGCCTTCCACGTTGTGCTGCACGACGATGCGTCGCGCGACGTGTTCGCGGCTGATCTGGTTGGGCCCACGCACGATGCCGACGTCCGCCACGTCGCCGAGGCGCAGGAGCTCACCCGTCGGTGCCTGCAGCAGCAGGTCCTCGATGGCGGTCATGCTGCCGCGGTCCTTGGGATCGAGGCGCACGATGATGGGGTACGCCCACTGCCCAACCGTGTACTGGCTGACGGCCTCGCCTTCGAGCGCGAGCTCGATGGTCTCGGTCACGTCCTCGACGCGCAGGCCCGTGCGCGCCAGGTCGCCGCGCCGCGGTCGTACGTAGATCTGGCTCACGAGCACCTGGGGCTCGACCATCAGGTCGCTCACGCCGTCGATGTTCTCGATCGACACCTTGACGTCCTGCGCCAAGTTGCGGAGCGCTTCGAGGTCGGGGCCGAAGATCTTGATCGCGACCTGGGCGTTCACGCCCGACAAGAGGTGCGAGAGCAGGTGCGCGAGGGGCTGCTCCGTCTCCGTGGGTACCCCGGGGAAGGAGGCTTCGACGCGCTCGCGGATGTCACCGATCACCTCCTCGCGCGAGCGCGACGAGTCCGGATCGAACGCGACGATCATCTCGGAGATGTTCACGCCCATGACGTGCTCGTCGCCCTCGGCGCGTCCCGTGCGGCGGGCTACGCGACTGACGCCGTCGACCTCGAGCACCACGTCCTCGAGCCGCCTGCCGTACGCGTCCGACGTGGCCAGGCTCGTGTCCGGCGGGAGGATGATGTTGACCTGTGCCGAGCCTTCGTTGAAGGGCGGCAGGAACTCGGAGCCGAACGACGCCAGCAGCACCAACCCGGCGACCACGAGGCCGCCGAGGGTCCCGGCGATCGGCACCGGATGGCGGATGCTGAAGCGGATCAACCGCTCCGCGCCGTTCTTGAGGCGGCGCACGAGCCAACCGTCCTCCTGGCGCGAGACGGCCTTGGCATTCGGCAGCAGCCAGACGCAGAGCACAGGCGTGACCGTGAGGGCCACGATGAGCGAGGCCAGGATGCTGACGATGTACGCGATGCCGATCGGCTGGAAGAGGCGTCCCTCCATCCCGGTCAGGGCGAAGAGCGGCAGGTAGACCGTGATCACGACCAGCGTGCCCACCAGGATCGGTCCGCGCACCTCGCTCGAGGCGCGGAAGACCACGGCCAACGGGTTGACGCGCTTCCCGGCGAGGCGCGCTTGGCGCAGGCGCCGGAAGACGTTCTCCACGTCGACGATGGCATCGTCCACCAGCGCGCCGATGGCGACCGCCAGGCCGCCGAGCGTCATGGTGTTGATGCTCACGCCCGTCAGCTTGAAGACGAGTGCCGTGGCGGCGATCGAGAGCGGGATGGCCGTGAGCGTGATGATCGTCGTGCGGAAGTTCAGCAGGAAGATGAACAGCACGATCAGCACGAGGATCGCGCCGTCGCGCACGGCCTCCGTCACGTTGTCGATCGCGCGGTGGATGAAGTCCGACTGCCGCCAGAGGCCCGGCATCAGCTCGACGTCGTCGGGCAGCCCGCTCTTGATGCGCTCGAGCTCCTCGTTGACCGCCTCGGTCAGCTGGACGGTGTCCACCGCGGGCTGCTTCAGCACGACGAGCACCACGCCCGGACCGCCGTTGACGCCGGCCTCGCCGACGTTGTAGGCCGCGGGGCCGAACTGCACCTCGCCCAGGTCCTCGATGCGCACGGGTCGCACCGGATCGTCGCGGACGACGGCCGTCGCGATGTGCTCCGGCGTGGTCGCCCGTCCCGGCACGGAGATCAGCGGCGCCTGGGATCCCATGGGCTGCAGGCCGCCGCTGCCGGCGATGTTCGCGGCGTGGATGGCCTGCGCGACCTCCGAAAGGGCGACGCCTTCCGCGCGCAAGAGGTCCGCGCGGAGCACGGCCTGGAGCTGTCGGGGCGACCCCCCCGATGCGATGACGTTTGCGACGCCCTCGACGGTCATGAGGCGCGGTCGGAGCTGCTGCACGGCGATTGCGCGCAGACGCGTCGGATCGGTCTCCTCGGCGTTCTTGCTCCGCAGTCCGATCAGCTGGATCTGCCCCAGGAGGCTCGAGACGGGCGCCATGTGCGGCGTCACCCCTTGGGGCAGCGTCTCGGCCGCGATCTGCAGCTTCTCCTGCACGATCTGGCGGTTGCGGTAGATCTCCGTGTCCCAGTCGAACTCGACGTAGACCAGTGAGAGGCCCATCTGGGAGGACGAGCGGACGCGCGTCACCCCCGTGGAGCCGTTGACGGCGTACTCGATGGGCCGCGTGATGCGCAGCTCCACCTCTTCCGGCGTGTAGCCGTGGGCCTCGGTCATCACCGTGACCGTGGGGCGGTTCAGATCGGGCAGCACGTCGATCGGCAGCTCGAGTGCGGCGATCGTGCCGACGCCTGCGATGAGAAGCGCGCCGACCGCCACGACGAGGCGGTTGCGCAAGCAGAAGGCGATGATGGTGTTGAGCATCGTCTATCCGTGGCTGTGGCCGTGACCGTGCGCGGCGTCGCCGCCGCTGTCGCTGAGTGCCATCTGCAGGGCGAGCGCGCCGTCGACGACGATCTCGTCGCCCGGCGTGATCGACCCGTCGTTCGCGATGACCACCAGGTCTTCGCCCTCGTGCTCGATCTCGACCACGACCGGTGTGAA
>JASJAY010000050.1 GCA_030066775.1 Planctomycetota bacterium | reverse complement strand
GAACACGTCGTCGCGCATGCGCTGCGGCACGTCGCGCAAGCCCCGATCGATCCACGTCCTGGCGTCGATCAGGTTCAGGACGAGCGTCGCGAGACCGGGGTGCAGGATCTTGGGCACGCGGTCCACCTGCGCGCGCAGGTCGGCCATGGGGTCCTTGGCCGGGTCGGCGTCGGCCTGGCCGAAGGTCTTGCCGCGGGTGAGGTCGGCCCCGCTCCGATCGAGCAGCCGCACGAGCGCGTGGAAGAGCGGATCGGTCTTGCTCGGACGCGGATCGAGGTTCGCGGAGTAGGCCCGGAAGCCGCCGATGCGGCGGTCCGTGGCGAGAAAGACCCCGAGCTGGAAGAGCGTCTCCTTCTTCTTCTCGTCGACGCGCGCGCCTGAGAGCAGCGCCGGGTCGAGCCAGTCCTCGACGACGTTCCCGAGCGTGCGGGTAAAGACGTAGGTGTCGAGCGGGTTCGCCAGCAGGTCCTCGAAGAAGGGCATCACGTAGGGCACGGTCTTGGGGTGCGGGTACCGCGACCACGAGGCCTTGGGCCGGTAGCCGAGCTCGTCCGCGCCGATCCCCATGGCGGCGAGCGCGGCCTCGAAGGCGTCGGGCGCCGGGGCCTCCTCGTCCGCCGCCGGCGGTGCGCCCAAGAGGGCGGTCAGCAGCAGCAGGCCGATCGACAGGGCGCGCGTCATGGGGGATCTCCGGAGCAAGGGGCGACCACCCTACTCAGAACGCCTGGTGCCCAGGACAGGGCGCGGAATTTGCCCCACGTGCCGGCGCGGGTGCCCAAGATGAAGGGATGCAGACATTCGCACCCGTAACCCCCGAGATCGTCGAACGCCTCCAGACCATCGTGGGCGCCGCGAACGTGATCCACCGGGACCCCGAGCTCGCCGTGTACGGCCGCGACGAGACGGAGGACCTCCAGTACCGCGCCGAGGTGGCCGTGAAGCCGCGCACGACGGCCGAGGTGCAGGCCGTCATGCGCCTCTCCGACGAGACGGGCATCCCCGTCACGCCGCGCGGCGCCGGAACGGGCCTCTCGGGCGGCGCGCTGCCCGTCTTCGGGGGGATCGTGCTCTCGGTCGAGCGCATGAACGACATCCTCGAGATCGACGAGGCGAACCTCGTGGCGCGCGTGCAGCCCGGCGTCATCAACCAGGTGCTGCAGGAAGCCGTGGGCGAGGTCGGGCTCTACTACCCGCCGGATCCCGCCAGCTGGGGCTCGTGCCAGATCGGCGGCAACATCGCCGAGAACGCCGGCGGCCCCCATTGCGTGAAGTACGGGCTCACCAAGGACTACGTGCTCTCGCTCGAGGCCGTGCTCCCGAACGGCGACGTGTTCCGCACGGGCGGCAAGCTGCGCAAGGACGTGGCCGGCTACCAGCTCGGACAGCTGCTCGTGGGCAGCGAGGGCACGCTCGCGATCGTCACGGAGGCGACACTGCGCCTGATCCCGAAGCCGGCCCACAAGCGCGTGCTGCTCGCCGCGTTCGACAGCCTCGACACGGCGGCCAACGCCATCGTCGCCGTCTACAAGTCGCGCATCACGCCGTCGACGCTCGAGATCATCGAGAAGGCGGCGCTCGAGGCCGCCGAGGAGCACCTCGGCCGGCCCGTCCCTTACTCGGACGCGGAGGCCCAGATCCTGGTCGAGGTCGACGGCTTCGACGAGGAGAGCGTGGATCGCGATCTCATGCGCGTCGGCGAGGTGCTGATGGAAGCCGGTGCGCTCGACGCGATGCTCGCGGACACGCCCGCCAAGGAAGAGGAGCTCTGGAGCGTGCGCCGGTGCCTGGGTGAGGCCACCAAGAAGGTCGCCGCGTACGTCGAGTGCGACACCGCGGTCCCACCCAGCGCGGTGCCCGAGCTCCTGCGCGGCGTGCGCCGCGTGGCCGCGGAGTACGGCATCCGCCAGATCTCCTACGGTCACGCCGGTGACGGCAACATCCACGTCAACGTGCTCACCGACAGCCCCGATCGGGAAGAACGCGAGCGCAAGCTGACCCCGGCGATCGAGGCGATCTTCGCCGTCGCCACCTCGCTCGGCGGGACGATCACGGGCGAACACGGCGTGGGCTGTGCGCAGAGCCGGTACCTGAAGCTCTGCCGCGATCCGGTCGCCATGCGGGTGATGAAGGGCATCAAGGACGCCTTCGACCCGAAGGGGCTCCTGAACCCCGGCAAGGTCTTCGAGGCGAAGATCCCGCCTCCCGTCGCGGCCGTGTAGAACGCGGCGCGGTGTTTCCCGACCTGCCCCCCACCTACGTCGAGCATCTCGTGCAGCCGCAGAACCTCGGCGACGTCGAGGATGCGCACGCGGCGGGCGAGATCGGGAGCATGGTGGGCGGCCTGGGCGTGCGCATCACGCTGCGCTTCGGCCAGCGGGGCGATGACGCCGTGATCGAGGCGGCCCAGGGGCGCGCGTTCGGCACGCCGGCGCCGCTCCCCGCCGTCTCGTGGATCACGGGCGCGGTGCACGGCATGACCACACACGAGGCGCTCGCGATCTCGTCCGACGACGTCCAGCGCGGGCTGACGCAGGGCGGGTCCTACACGTTGACGGAGCGGGCCCGGCTCGGCACGGAGATGGCCGTGCAGGCGTTGCGGCGTGCGCTCGGCGACGCCGAAGCCGGCGCCCCCGCCGATCCGACGGGCGCGGGCATCCTCGTCTGTCGCTGTCTCGGCGTCGGCGATCGCACCATCCGTGCCGCCATCCACGCGGGTGCGCACACGCCCGAGGACATCGGACTCTCGGCCAAGGCATGCACCGGCTGCCGTTCGTGTCGCACGGATCTGCTGGCGCTGATCGACGAAGAGCTGGCCGAGGCGCCGCGCGCACCCGACCCCGATCGCCATCCCGTGGAGCGCATCACCCTGACGCGCGCCGCGCAGGTGCTCCAGAGTCTGGGCGCGCCGCTCGAGGACGCGCACGTGGACGGCGGCACCGTGACGATCCACCTGGGGACCTTTGCCCAGCGCCCGATGACGACGCCGATGGGCGCCGTGGCGATCACGCGACACCTGCTGCGCGAGGTGGTCTGGGACGGCGCCCACGTAGAGGCCGACGGCCATTTCGACGTGTGACGGAGCGGTGACAGCGCAGACCTGCGTATACCTAACGGAAGGGTGCGCTTCCGAGCGCAAACACAAGTCGCCGACTCAAACGTGTCGGGTTCCGACCGATCCAAGTCCGCAAGGCAGGGCAACGACGGGACGGGACGCATGGCAACGCTGACACACACGCTTTACGGAGTCGAGGAAGCCAACCGGGTCCTCCCGCTCGTTCGATCGATCGTGAAGGACATCGTCGACGACTTCCGGCTCTTGCGTACGGCGGGTCGCGAGCGTCGCGTGCTCGAGGTCGAGCAGCAAGGCCCCGGCAGTCTCGCCGTCTCGAAGCGCCTCGAGGCGCTCAAGGACGAGGTGAGCGACCACTCGCGTCGCATCGAGGGCTACCTCGAAGAGCTGGCGTCGCTCTCGATCGAGGTGCGTGACCTGGAGCTCGGCCTGATCGACTTCCCGGCGCTGATCGACGGCGAGCCCGCGTACCTCTCGTGGCGTCTCGGCGAGACGACCGTCGGCTACTGGCATCCGGCCGACTGCGGCTTCACGGAGCGCAAGCCCGTGCCGAGCGCGCTCATCCCCACCGGCGCGTAGCGTTTAGACGCCCCCACCGCTCCGCTCTTGACGACCGATCGTCCGATCGATTCGATGGCGTCATGAGCACCATCTTCTCGAAGATCATCGCGGGCGAGATCCCCAGCTACAAGGTGTGGGAAGACGAACACCACTTCGCCTTCCTCGACATCAACCCCGTGCAGCCCGGCCACACGCTCGTCGTTCCGAAGCAAGAGATCGACTACCTCTTCGATATGGACGACGCGGCCTACGCGGCGCTCTGGAAGGCGGTCAAGACGGTCGAGGCCAAGGTGCGCAAGGCAACGAGCGCGAAGCGCGTGGTGATCGACGTCGTGGGCTACGAGGTCCCCCACGTGCACGTGCACCTGGTGCCCACGCAGGAGCTCTCGGACTACCCGGTGCCCCCGCGCAAGAACATGGAGCCCGCCGAGTTCGAGGCGCTGGCGAAACAGATCGCCGACGCCTAGCCGCTACCTACGGCAGATCTCCATGAACTCGGCGCGCGTCTTCGCGTCCGAGCGGAAGCGGCCGAGCATGCAGGACGTGACCGTGCTGCTGTTCTGCTTGGCCACGCCACGCATCATCATGCAGAGGTGCTGCGCCTCGACCAGGACGGCGACGCCCTTGGGGTCGAGCGCGTCTTGGATCGCTTCGGCGATCTGCGTCGTGAGCCGCTCCTGGACCTGCAGGCGACGGGCGTAGACATCCACCACGCGCGCGAGCTTCGAGAGCCCGACGATGTGGTGGCGCGGCAGGTAGGCCACGTGCGCCCGGCCGAAGAACGGCAGCATGTGGTGCTCGCACAGGCTGTAGAGCTCGATGTCCTTGACCACGACCATCTCGTCGGTGTCGGACTCGAACAGCGCGCCCTGCAACACGGCGTGGCCGTCCGTGCGGTAGCCGTGCGTGAGGAAGCGCAGGCTCTTGGCCACGCGCTCGGGCGTCTTGATGAGGCCTTCCCGATCCGGGTTCTCTCCGACGTCGCGCAAGAGATCGACGACCGCGGACTTCATCTGGGTGAGGTCCTCGGCGCTCGGCGTCTCGGTGTTCGGTCCCGGGGGGGGCGGCGTGTTCATGGCCGAAAGGGTAGCGGCCCGCCCGCACCGCACGCGGGCTTTTCGATGCGCAGCGCCCAGGCTCCCGAATCGCGCAATGGGGCCAGACCGGCTGTACAGTCCTGCGCCATGGCCATGTCGCCCCGCACCCGCGCCGATCTATTCTTCGGCAGCCGCCTGAAGCGCGAGCCCGTGGGCGTCACGTTCGCGCCGGGTCGCCTGGTGCTGCTCGGCGAGCACCTCGACCACCAGGGTGGGCCGGTGCTGGCGGTGCCCCTGACCGAGGGCGTGGCCGTCGCCTACGGCGTCAGACCCGACACGCGCATCTCCGTCTGGTCGCTCAACGCCAAGGCGAAAGACCTCTTCGTGTCCGGCGAGTGGGTCAAGACGGGCCGGCGCTGGTCGGACATGGCGAAGGGCGCCTGCGCACACGTAGCGTCGCGCGGTTACCGCGTGCCCGGCCTCGACCTCGTCGTCTACGGCGACCTCGCGACGGGTGAGGGCCTGGCGTCGTCCGCCGCCTACCTCACGGCGCTGCTGCAAGCGATCTACACGGCAATCGGTGAGCACCCGACGCCGCGCCGCATCGCGCTGGACGTGGCCGCCGTGGAGCGCGAGTGGGCGGGCGTCGCGTGCGGCACGATGGACCCGTACATCGCGTGCGTGGGCGAGCCCGACACCATCGTGATGCTCGACTGCGCAAACCACACGCACGAAGAGCTGCCCATGCCCGAGGGCATCCTGATCGAGTCGGAAGACACCGGCATCAAGCGTTCGCTCGCGGCGACGCCCTACAACGTGCGTCGCCGGGAGCTGGCCGCCGCCCTCGCGCTGATCAAGCAGACGCATCCGGAGCTCGAACGTCTGCCGGACCTGAGCGTCAAGCAGTTCGAGGCGCTGGAGCACGACCTGCCCGAGCTCGAGCGCAAGCGCGCGCGGCACGTCGTGACGGAGACGGCGCGCGTGCACGCCGGCGTCGATGCCATCCGTAAGGGCGATCGCGAAGGGCTCGGTGTGTTGATGCTGCAAGGGCATCGCAGCCTCAGCGCCGACTTCGAGAGCACGCTGCCCGAGATCGACGACCTGGTCGAGGCGCTCAACCACGCGCAGGGCGTGCTGGGTGCGC
Organism: Planctomycetota bacterium; assembly: GCA_030066775.1. Classification (GTDB taxonomy): domain Bacteria; phylum Planctomycetota; class PLA2; order PLA2; family JAEUHO01; genus JASJAY01. Next base: position 29,155 of record JASJAY010000050.1, on the reverse strand, counting down.
GGCTGCAGGGCGCGGGCTGGGGCGGGCGGCTCGTCGTGCTGCGCGAGGCGGACGCATGACGCTCTTGCTGGTCTCGCATCCGTCCTGTGCGCTGCACGAGACGGGCCCCGGCCATCCGGAGCGGCGACGCCGCCACAAGGCCGTGGCCCGCGCACTCGAGGCGGACCTCGGCGTGCCCGTGGAGCGGGTCGAAGCGCCCGCCGTCGATCGTGAGGCCATCCTGCGCGTGCATGCCAAGGAGCACGTCGCGCAGGTCTACAGCGCCGCGCCGGAGCGCGGCCTTGCGCGCCTCGATCCGGACACCTTCATGGGCCCCCACTCCCTGGAGGCCGCCGAACACGCCGCCGGCGGCGCGGTCCACGCCGTCGATCGCGTCGTCGACGGATCGGCGAGCCAGGCCTTCTGCAACGTGAGGCCCCCCGGGCACCACGCCGAGCGCAACCGGGTGATGGGCTTCTGCCTCTTCAACAACGTGGCAGTCGCGGCGGCGCACGCGCTCGACCACCACGGGCTCTCGCGCGTGGCCATCGTCGACTTCGACGTGCATCACGGCAACGGCACCGAGGACATCTTCCGGGACGACGACCGCGTGCTCTTCTGCTCGTCGTTCCAGCATCCGCTCTATCCCAACTCGGGAGCGGACACGAAGAGCTTCCACATCAAGAACGTCCCGCTGCCGGCGGGCACGGACGGCGCCGCGTGGCGCCCCGCGGTGGCCGAAGCGTGGTTCGACACGCTGGCCGAGTGGCGCCCCGAGATGCTCTTCTTCTCCGCCGGCTTCGACGCGCACCTCGAGGATCCGCTCGCGAATCTGGCGCTCGTCGAGGACGACTACACCTGGATCACGAGCGAGGTGCGCCGCGTGACGGACGCCCACACGGGCGGGCGCGTGGTGTCGATGCTCGAGGGCGGCTACAACCTCGACGCCCTCGGTCGGTCGGCGTACGCCCACGTGCGGGCACTGGGCGAGCCGCCGTCCGCGTAGACTCGCGGCGCATGGTGGAGTCACGCACACGGAAGGCATCGGCCCCAACGGACGAGTTGCTTCGTGCGATGACGCCGTTCGAGGTACGCATGCTCCACGGCGCCGACCGGTGGACGCGCATCACGGCGATCGTGCTCGTCGTCGCAACGCTTGTCCCGAAGGTCTCGTGGACGTTGACGGACACCAGCTGGGTGTGGCCGCTGGGCTACCTCGGCAGCTATCCCCCGGCCCAAATCGCATCCGTGGTCGCTTGGATCCTGGCGGCCGTGGCGTGCTACCTGCTCGTCCGCGTCCGGCGGCGCGCGGCCACGGCAGCCCTCGTGATCCTTCCGCTCATCGCCTTCGCGATCCGGATCCCGGCAACGGACGTGAGCGGGCTGCTCGAGGGGTTCCTGCGCGTCACCAGCGAGCGCCCCCCGCCGACCTACCTCCTCCAGGCACGCCCCGTCGTCATGCTCATGCTCACGTGCGTCGTGGCGGCGAGCGCGGTCCAGAGCGCGTTCCCCGACCGCAGACTGCCGCGCCTCACCGTCGGCGCCTGCGGCAGCCTCGCTCTCGTCCTGCTCTGCGCACCGATTCCGACGTCCTGGGCCGCGATGGCCCTGACGGGCAACGCCTGGGGAGCCTCGTGGCTGAGCCCCCTGTTCGTGCTGCTCCTCCTTGCCACATCGATCGCTGCTAGCGCTCACCTGGCATATCGGAGCGTGCCCGGCGTGCTCACGACGGCGATCCACAGCCTGTGGAAGTGGGCGGTCGCCGTCGCCTTGATCGGCGCCTACATCACCTCCGAGTTCGCAGGCCCCCTGTATGGGCCCGCCCCACCGCTATGGGCGACGCTGTGGAACGTGACGTGGGCTTTCGCGTTCTACGTCGCGAGCCTCGTCCTCATCGCAAGCAGCGTCTACCGCGCCCTCTTGCTGTGGACGCGGACGGATACGCAGGTCCAGCAGCTGGAAGAGACCTTCGGCTGATCGACTCGCTAGTGCAAAACCGCAGGCAAACAAGTGACGCGATACGACCTACGCGTGACATACATCGAAAGAAGTCCCAACACGTTTGCCGCGACGTAGGCGTCGTCTTAACGCCTCGACTGTAGTGCGCCGCCGGGATGGTCGATTTGCAGCATAGGCCCGTCCGGGTAGGCGTCGGAGTCACAAGTACCCCACACCATGAACGTCCCTTCGTTCGTCTGCCTGGACGGGCCGGGTTTCTTCCCGCGCAGCTGAGCCGCTACTTCAACCTCGTAAGGCTCATGCGCACCACTCGGTGGTACCCGTCGAACGTGAAGCGAATGCCGTCGTAGAACCACGTCTCCGCGTCGGCGTACTGCTTCTTGGGCACGCCGTACGTCTTCATCACGTCGCTTCGTTTCGCACCGTGGCGAATGCCCCGGTCGGTCATGCCGGCAAAGGCCGCATGCGTGATCATCGAGCGCACGACGCCCTCCTTGTCGACGAACGCGGTGATCTCGGAGTCGAGCTGGTGATAGGCAGCCCCATTCTCGAGGCGGTCCACGCGGCGCGTCTTACCTAGGGCGGTGAGCGCGTTGACGCCGCCTTCGCCGATCTTGGCGTCCCCCACCCGACCGGGTCTCAGCACCGTGCCCTCGCTCTGCTTGTTCGGATCTGCGTGTGCGCGCCGCGCCTCGGGCAGGGTCGACGGGGCGTCGATACCGAGCTCCGGTGCATGGATCCGGAAGCCCTCCCTGTCGAACGAGACGGACAGGGTCCACTTGATGGCCTGCTCGAAGCGGACGTTGTCGTAGATGCCGATCTCCGCCTGGTAGGGCTGATTCAAGCGGTAGAGCTTGCGCTCCTCGTAGGGCCACGTGCGGCCCTCGGCATCGCCCCGGATGGTCGCGATGCCGATCTCGTACTCCTTGACAACCTCGCGCTTGTGCATCGTGCGCAGGCCGAAGCTGCCGAAGTGCTGGTCCGCGCGCTTGAGGGAGCCGGCGAGCGTCTTGAAGGTCTCCACCTGGTACGTGACGATCTCCTCGGGGGGCTCCTCCGCGTTGGTCCAGTTGCGCACCGTCTTCTTGATGCGCTGGATCACGTACGGCCGGTCGCTGACGATGCCTTCGAGCACCTTGTAGAAGACGTAGAACAAGCGGTTGTTCTCGTAGCTGTACGCGATCAGGTCATGCGGCGGCTTGGTGAGGTCCAGGCCGGCCCTCTGTGCCGTCTTGTAGATGCTGCTGTCCTTCAGCTTGCGCAGGTTCTGCTTCGGGGATGCCGAGCGCAGGCCGTCCGTCAGGTGCACGATCCGCAAGTAGCCCGGGGACAGCGTCGTCGAGTCCTTCGACGCGGCGGGCGTGGCGAAGAGCAGCAGGAGCAGGGCGGGCGCAAGTCGTCGCATGGGGCCTCCGCGGCTTGGACGCCGCGAGGGTAGCACCCCGCCCGAAATGAAGCGCGCGCGGCGACCTCGAGGGTCGCCGCGCGCGAGCTGGTCTTGGACTGGACCGCGGCAGAGCCGCGAGGTCTGCCTACTTCGGCGACACGGCGTCCGTGGCCGGGTCGTAGTCGTAGAGGTGCACGCCGCCGCCGTTGATGCTGAGCTCGAGGTCGGCCGGAAGCACACCGTTGTAGTCGATGGTGCCCGTGAGGTTGTCGAGGGCGACCATGTAGTCGAGCTCCATGGTGCCCTGGACCGGGTGCTGCTGGTAGGCCGGCAGCTGAAGCGCCAGGTTCTCCCAGTGGAGCGTGGTCACGCAACCGAGGCCGTCGTCCGCGGTGTAGTCGCCCGACGTGGTGACGAGCGCACCGTTGACACCGATGCCGTGCGTGATGACCGCGTCGATGATCGGCTCGCCGGGCTGCGCCTTCGGCGTCGAGATCGTGTGCGTGATCATGCTGCCCGGAGGCATCGAGGGGAGCAACGTCCAGGCGTCCAGGAGGTCGCCGTGGAGGATGGTCACGTAGGTCTGCATGTCGGTCGGGAGCATCGGATCGCCGTTGGCGTCCTTGAACTCGGTGCGGACCTCGAAGTCGATCGGAATGTCGAGATCGAGGTTCGTCTGCCAGATGAAGTACGCGTCCTGCGTGCTCACCTCGGTGACGAAGATCGACGGCGGAATGGCGGAACCGCTCTCGAGCAGCGCGATCGGCTGCTCCTCGACGAGACGATAGACGGTCAGGCCGTCCACGCCGCATCCCTCGAACATCTGCTGAGCGAGGACGTTCTCGGGCGTCGGCGCCGCGCCGACGAGGCTCCCGCCGCCCCCACCGCATGCGGTGAAGACGAAGAGCACCGCGATCAAAGTGCTGTACTTGGCCATTGCTACCCCCCTGTGTGGCGCGCTGGATGTGTGTTCAGCCGTATCGACATCCCCGATGTCGAATCTGGAGGACGAAAGGCCGGGTGGCTTCGACATGTAAAGGCGACGTTGCGGAAGCTGCCGCGACGCGGGTGCAGAGCCCGAGAAACAGGCGCCTGGGCCGAATTCGGAATGGGCTGTCGCGAGCTCGGAGGGGCGTGCCGTTCTAGCCCCAGCGATCCGTTTCCCGCGCCCTCCGGGCGCCAGGAGCCTTCCCATGACGCCCCGACTCGCCCTCTCGCTCCTCTTCGTGCTCGTGACCACGGCCGCCTGCGGTGGCGGTGGTGGCGGCGGCGATGCCCCCGCGGTGGCCATCCCGCGCGACTTCGTCCACACCGTGACCAACGCCAACGCGGTCGCGAACGCGACCATGCTCGAGAACCCGCTCACCTTCGGGCGCCCGGATCTCGTGATCCTCGTCACCCAGAACCGCAGCCCGGAGGGGCTCTCCGGCCAGCACAACCACTCGTTCGTCGGCGTGCTCTACGACGCTGGTGCCGGCGACGCGCTGCCCCTCGGCCGGTGGTTCATCCAGAACATGGACATCACCGCGGAGCCGACGATGCGACCCGGCATGGCCTTCAACGTCTCGCTCTTCGAGCCCACCCAGAACATGTTCGTCCACGAGGTGACGCGGAACGGGCAGCCGATCACGCACATGCCGCGTACGGCTGGCCCGCTGCACGGCGCCCGCGACACGCGCGTCTTCGTGACGCAGCGCCTCTCGCTCCGTGACGGCAGCTTCGGCGCCGCCAATCGCGACTCGGTCCGCACCCACTGGACCGGGGGCCAATGGTCGATCATGAACCAGAACGGCCGCGACCTCCCGCGTCGCGCGGCGTTCAACGTCGTGATGGTCGCACCCAGCGCCGTCGTAGACGCCTTCAACGCGACCACTGCCCGCTCGACGCTTTGGTACGACGGCTCGGGCCTCACGGAGAACGCGATCCTGCACATCACGCAGGGACCCGGCGACACCCGCGGCGTCAACCACCGCGAGGTCGCCCTGCGCTACTCGAGCAGCCGCGGTCAGTGGGGCGTGGCAAACGTCGACGGCTCGAGCGTCCGGCAGTTCGCGACCATGAAGATCCTGATCCGTCGCCCCTAGCGCGACCAGCTCCCCACGAAACGAAGAGAGGGCCCGCATCCGCGGGCCCTCTTCTTCGTTCGGGACGGGGTCTTCAGGCTAGTCGTTCTCGAGCACGCGGAAGGTGAGCACGATGCGGGGGGTTCGGTCGACCGGGTCCCGACCGTCGGAGAAGTTGATCAGATCGCTCTCGCCGTTGCCGTTGGGGGCGTCGATGAGCCCCCGGAGGCGGTACTGGCTACGGCCGCGACCGGCGTCGATGTCGGCCTGGACCTCGGCGGTCACGTCGATCGTCCGCTCGCCGAGGCTCGCGTCGGTGCTGAGCGGCACGGGCTGGCCGTTCGCGTCGCTGACGGTGCCCAGGGTTCGGTCGTCGAAGGCCGTGCCGTCGTACGTCGCGCCCATGTCGATGTGGTCCACGATGATCATCTGCATCAGGCCCATGGGGTCGCCGACCACGGCGCGTTGGAAGAGGATCATCTCGGCGGAGACGAGCTCGGCCCCCTCCGGGATCTCCGGCAGGGCGAAGCTGTAGATCGCACGGTAGGTCTGGGTGAAGCCGGCCGTCTCGAGGTCGCCGACGGGCGGCTTGATGCCCGGGTTGCCGCGAATCGTCTCGCCGTTGTTGCGGTTGAGCGTCATGCCCGTCAGGCCGGGCTCGAACGGGGCGTCGAGGCTGATCTCCTCGGGCCCGCCGCCACCCCCGCCGCAGGCGGGGAGGACGAGGGCGGACAGGCCGAGCAGGACGGTGAGGACGGCGGTGCGATGCATGGGGGCTCTCCTTCGATCTGCCCCCGAAGCGCCTCCGGGTCGGATGTGTTACGGGAAAAACCGGAGCGCCGGTTTCGGGAGCGGCGCAGAGGGCAAATCCCGGAGCCGGGGCGGCATGAGTCCTATGCTCTGAGGATGTGAGCCCGACGGATGCCAAGGCCTCGCTCTACTCGGCGCGGGGCCTCACCAAGATCTACGTCATGGGCGAGGTCGAGGTGCCCGCCCTGCGCGAGGTCGACCTGGAGGTGGCCGAGAGCGAGCACATCGTGCTGCTCGGCCCCAGCGGCTCCGGCAAGAGCACGCTGCTACACATGCTCGGCGGCATGGACCGGCCCTCCGCCGGCACGCTCGCCTTTCGCGGCCGGGACCTCACCCACGAGGACGATCGCGCCCTCACGCTCTTCCGCCGCGAGCACGTGGGCTTCGTCTTCCAGTTCTACAACCTGGTCCCGAGCCTGACGGCGCTCGAGAACGTGGAGATGGCCGCCGAGATCGCCTCGGACCCGATCGACGCACGCGAAGTGCTCGATCTGGTCGGGCTCGCCGATCGCGCGGACCACTTCCCGGCGCAGCTCTCGGGCGGCGAGCAGCAGCGCGTGGCCATCGCGCGCGCCGTGGTCAAGGCGCCCGACGTCCTGCTCTGCGACGAGCCGACCGGGGCGCTGGACGCGAGCACCGGCATTCTCGTGCTCGAGGTGCTGCAGCACGTGAACGAGAAGCTCGGCACGGCGCTGATCGTGATCACCCACAACGAGGCGATCGGCGACACGGCCGATCGCGTGTTGCGCATGGGCTCGGGCCGCATCGTGCACGAGGCGCGCAACGAAACGCCGCGCGCGCCCTCGGAGATCCGCTGGTGAGGCGCACGCTCGACAAGAAGCTGTTGCGCAACCTCCTCACGATGCGCGCGCAGATCATCGCCATCGTGCTCATCATCGCCTGCGGCGTGGCCAGCCTCGTCACGATGCTGACCTCGTATAGCGGCCTCACGACGTCGCGCGACGCCTACTACGCCCGCTACCGCATGGCCGACGTCTTCGCCCCGGTCAAGCGCGCCCCCCGAAGCGTGCTCTACGACGTGGAGCGCATCCCCGGCATCCGCGAGGTCCAGGGGCGCATCGTCTTCGACGTCACGATCGACATCCCCTGGATCGCGCAGCCCTGCTCCGGACGCACCAGCTCGGTCCCGGATCGACCCGGACGCATCCTCTGCGGACTGCACATGACGGCCGGATCGTGGTTCGAGGGCGACGGCACGCGTCAGGTGATCCTGGCGGATCGCTTCGCGCGCGAGCACCGGCTGAAGGTCGGCGACGACCTGCTCGTGCTGATGAACAACAAGAAGCAGCCGCTCCGGATCGTCGGCATCGCCCAGAGCCCCGAGCACGTGTACCTGATCCGCGGGGCGGGCGACATCATCCCGGACCACGAGCGCTTCACGGTCATGTGGCTCAGCGAGTCCTTCTCGGAGTCCGTCTTCGGCTACGAGGAGGCCATCAACGACATCCTCGCGACGGTAGAGCGCAGCGCCAACGTGCAGGAGGTGATCGCGAGCATCGACCAGCGCCTCGAGGAGTACGGAGCAATCGGCGCGTACGCGCTGAAGGACCAGGCCTCGAACCGCTACCTGAACGACGAGATCGAGGGCATGGAGGCGAGTGCCGGCGTGGTCCCGATCGTGTTCCTCGGGATCGCCGCGTTCGTGCTGAACGTCCTCATGGGGAGGCTCGTGCGGTCCCAGCGCGGTCAGGTCGCGATCTTCCGCGCGTTCGGCTACTCCAACGCCCAGGTCGTCGCCCACTACCTCAAGCTCGCGCTCCTGGTCGGCCTGCTCGGCGCGATCGTCGGGTCGGCCTTGGGGCTCTGGTTCGCCAGCGCGATCGGCGCGCTCTACAAGGAGTTCTTCGACCTGCCGTTCTACGTGTTCCAGATAGATACGAACGCGATCGCCGGTGGGTTGTTCGTGAGCGTCGGCTTCGCGACCCTCGGCGCGCTGCAGGCGGTGCGCGCCGTTGCGCGCCTCGATCCGGCCGAGGGCCTCCGGCCCGCCGCCCCCTCGACCTACGGCCGCACGCTCTTCGAGCGCGTGCGGCCCCTGTGGCGCCGCATGGGCTTCGCCTCGCGCATGGTGCTGCGCCACGTCGCGCGGACGCCCGCCCGCGCCGCGATGGCAGCCGTCGGGATCGCGTTCGCGACCGCCATCGTGCTCTTCACCAGCTACATCTACGACGCCTGGGACGCGATGGTGGACACGCAGTTCCGCCTCATCGAGCGCCAGGACGCACGCGTCGTCTTCCACGAGAAGCGCGGCCGCGAGGCGCTCTACGAAGTGCGACACGAGCCGGGCGTGCTCGCCGCCGAGCCGGAGCTTGTCGTGGCCGTCGAGCTGGCCAACGGTCCCCGAACGCGGCGCACGGGAATCCTGGGGCTGCCGCGCGACACGGAGCTGCACGGCCTCCTCGATCGCTCCATGCGGCGCGTGGCGCTGCCCGAGGACGGCCTGATGCTCTCCCAGGCCCTGGCGGACGTGCTCGGCGTCGTGCGGGGCGACACGTTGGAGGTGCGCGTCCTCGAGGGCGAGCGGCCCGTGCTGTCGTTGCCCGTGACGGCGGTGCTGGACGAGTACCTCGGCGCCTTCGCGTACGCCGACATCGAGCTCCTCTCGCGCTGGCTCGACGAGTCCTACGTGATGAGCAGCGTGCGCTTGCGCGTCGATCCGCACTACGAGGACGAGCTGGGCACGGCGCTCAAGGACCTGCCCGCCGTCGCGGCGGTCACGTTCAAGGACCGCACGGTCAAGGCGTTCCGGGACACGGCCGAGGAGTCCCAGCAGCTGTCGAACGCCGTGCTGCTGTTCTTCGCAGGCGTGATTGCGTTCGGCGTGCTCTACAACACGGCGCGGATCTCGCTGGCCGAGCGCGCCCGCGAGCTGGGCACCATGCGCGTCATCGGGTGTACGCAGCGCGAGGTCGGCCTCGTGCTGGCCGGCGAGAGCGCCGTGCTGACGGTGCTCGGGCTCATACCGGGCATCGCCTTCGGCATCTGGCTGAGCTGGGTGCTCTCGAAGGCGTACGCGACCGAGCTCTACCGATTCCCCTTCGTCATGCATCCCTCGAACGTCGTGACGAGCGTCTGCGCGATCGTCGTCTTTGCGGTGATCGCGAACGCCCTGGTGCTCCGGCGCCTGCGCAAGTCGAACGTGATCGAGGTCCTGAAGACCCGGGAGTGACCATGCGTCGTTGGTTGATGTGGATCCTGATCGCGCTGGTCGTGGCGGCCGGCATCTGGTGGTTCCAGCGCCCGCGGCCGGTGCCCATCGACGCGGTGCACGTCACCCGCGGCGGCGTGCGCCACACGCTCGAGGAGCAGGGCAAGACGCGGGTGATCGAGCGCTTCGTGGTCTCGGCCCCCGTGGCGGGACGCCTGCTGCGTGTCGGGCTGGAGGAGGGCGACACCGTCACCGAGAAGCAGACGATCGCCGTGATCGACCCGCTGCCGCTGGAGAGCCGGGTGCAGGAGATCGAGTCGCAGATCCGCGCCATCGAGCGCCGCATCGACGGCGTCGGCACGAAGAAGCCCAAGGCCCAGGAGATCGAGCGTGCCCGCGTGCTGGAGCAGACCGCGAGCGAAGCACTGCGTGTGGCGGAGGGCGAGCGCAAGGAGCTGGTCGCGCTGCAGAAGCAGGCCGATCGCGAGCTCGAGCGCCTGATCCCCCTGGCGCGCGAGAAGCGCGTCTCCCCCAGCGAGCTCGACGACGCGCGCACGGCCGCGACCCAGGCGAAACAGCGCGTCGACGCCCAGGACAACCGCATCCGCATCCGCCGCCTCGCCATCTCCGTCGCGCGCCTGGAGCGCGCGGTCCTGGAGGCACGGCTGTCGGACTACGACTGGGAGGAGAAGGTCTACCGCGAGCAGGTGGGCGGCCTGCGCGCCAGCCTGCGCTCGATTACGGCCGACCTGGCCCGCACGACGATCGTCGCCCCAGCGGCGGGCACCGTCCTCGCCGTGCACAAGGAGAGTGAGCAGTTCGTCGCGGCCGGCACCCCCATCGTCGACATCGCCGACCTCGAACGGCTCGAGATCGAGGCCGAGTACCTCTCGGAAGACGCGGCCCACATGCGGCCCGGCATGAAGGTCGAGATCTTCGGGCGTGCGCTCGGCGAGCGCGTGCTCGAGGGCGAGCTCCTGCGGGTCGAGCCCAGCGCCTTCGAGAAGGTCTCCTCGCTCGGCGTCGAGCAGCAGCGCGTGCGCGTGATCGTGAAGTTCGACGCCAAGGGCACGGGGCTCGGCGACGGCTTCCGCGTGGAGGTGCGCGTGATCCTCGACGCCAAGGAGAGCGTGCTGCGCGCCCCCGAGGGCGCGCTCTTCCGCCAGCGCGACGGCTGGTACGCATACAAGATCGTGGACGACAAGGCCCGGCGAGTGCGCGTCGAAACGGGCATCCGCGACGGCCGCTCGCGCGAGATCCTGAGCGGGCTCGACGAGAACGACGAGCTGGTGCTCTATCCCGCTGACGCCGTCGGCAACGGCACGCGCATCGAGCGCCTCCCGCCCGCGGAAGCGCAGAAGTAGGTAGGCGGAGCGCGCATTCCCCTGGATCGCGTGACGTCTTTTGCACACCCCGTACGAACTCGGCGTCAGGATGGGACGTTGGATCGAACGGAGGTCTCGCCATGGGCATCCTGGGTCGCATCTTCGGTCGTCGAACGGCGCACGTGTACGAGACCGAGATCCGCTGGCTTCACCGGCTGGGTGCCGTACGCGCGCCGGAGGCCGTGCAGTGGATCACCACGTCCACGTGCGATCTCCACTGCCCGCACTGCTACTCCCATGCAGGACGACGGAGCCCCGGCGAGCTGACCCACGACGAAGCGTGTCGCCTGCTCCTCGACGAGCTCGTCGCCCTCGATCGCCCCGTCCTCGTGCTGGCCGGCGGCGAGCCGCTGCTCCGACCGGACTTCGCGGACCTCGTGGCCGCGGCCGGCCGCCGCGGCATCCCCTGGGCGCTGCACTCCCACGGGGGCCGCGTGCTCGAACAGCTGGATGCGTTCCGCGCGCATCTCCCCGTCATGGTCGCGATCAGCCTCGACGGCCCGCGCGAGGTGCACGACGCCTTCCGCGGGCGCGCCGGCAGCTTCGATCGCGCGTTGCGCGCGATGGCGGAGCTCAAGCAGATCGGCGTGTCCGAGGTCGTTGCCGGGACCACGCTCCACCGCGAGAACGCCGATCTGGTGGCTGACATGGCGCCGATCGTTCTCGAGAGCGCCGCCGATGCGTGGGGCCTGCACCTCATGACGCCCGAGGGGCGCGCGGGTGAGCATCGCGAGCTCCTCCCGACGGCGCCGCAGCTGCGTCGCGTCGCTTCCTTCGCGCGCCGCCTGCGCCACTCGTTCCGCGTCGAGCTCGACAACGAATGGGGCAGCGCGGGTGACGAGGACTGCTTCTATCGCGACGCGTCCTTCGTGTGCGGCGCGGGCCGCTTCGCGTGCGTCGTGTCGGCGACGGGCGAGGTCATGCCCTGCACGACGACCGACCTCGCCGAGAGCGAGGGCAACGTGCGCGACGTCCCCCTCTCGCAGATCTGGGCCGAGGGGTTCGCTCGGTTCCGCGGGACCGATGACGCGCTCCGCTCGGACTGCGGCGACTGCTGGCTGCAGACACGCAACGGGGTGTCGTGCCGAAGCGCCGCGTTCCACGGTGCATCCTCCACGCTGCTGGAGGCGATCCGATGAAGTCGTTCGGGATCGCCCTGCTTTGGATCGTAGCCATCGCGATCGCCTTGCTGCTGCTCGTGCGCTTCGGCCGACGACGCAAGATCGTGCTGCGGGGGCGCTTCGCGCCACATCTGGTCCGCCTCGTGGTCCTCGTGCTGGTAGCCCTCGGCGCTTCGGCCGAGACGGCCCACACCGACGAAGGCAAGGGCGACGCCGACAAGGTCGGTCAGGCAGAGTCCGACGCGCCCGACGTGTTGCACGCGAAGACGATCGCGCGCTGGCGTGCCATGACGGCGAACTTCCCGCGCTTCACGCGCGCGTACGCGCTCTGGCACAGCAACCCGACGGCGCACCCGGCGCCCGCCACGCTCTTCGAGACGCGCCGCGCCGGTCGGGTCCCCATGCCGCCCCGGCTCCGGGACCTGATCACGCACGAGTCCACCGCGATCGGTGCCGGCGAGCAACGGCCGGGCGTGGGCGCTGCCTCGCTGCTGTCCGCGCTCGCCGAGGCGGAGGCGTACGGTCTGATCGACAACTGGGTCTGTGCGTTCCTCTGGCGCTTCGGGGAGGCCGACGGTCCGCCCCGCGATCCGGCGGCGCTGGCGCTCCACGTCGAGCTTGGAAAGCGTCTGCATCGCCATGCGCGGCTGGCCAACGCCCTGCTCCGTGCGAAGGCGGAGGTCAAGCCGATCGCATACGCGCCCCGCGTGTGGGCCAGCAAGGGCGGCCCCAAGCGGGTGGTGCGGGTTCGCGAGGCGAAGGCCCGCAGGGACTTGCTCGCGGCCGCTCGGCGCCTGTGGGTCCAGAGCGACGCCGGCCCGTGGGAGCGCGAGGCGTTGGTCGGCTTCCAGGTCGAGGCCGGCTCGGCCGCCGCGTGGGTCCTGCGCGCGGAGACCGGCGCCGAGACGAGCGTCGGGCCCGACAAGAAGCTCCAGCTCACGCGCCTGGATCTACTCCAGGCCCGGGAGGGCGCCGGCCCCGTCGTTCTCCGTCACACCTGGCTCGGCACCATCCGCCTCTTGCCGGGGGAGACGCTTCGCAGCTGGGATCTCGTGAAGCGCCTGCAGCAGCCCGCGCAGGAGAAGCTCGCCCTCGCCGTGAAGCAAGCGCTTCAGGGCGACGAGGCTGCCGCGGCGCTCCTCGAGGGTGCGCTGCCGCTCACGCATCGCGCGATCCGCGAAGGCGTGGCGAAGCAACCGGACGCCAAAGGCGCGCCTCGGCTGCGCGTGATCCTCACGCTCTACACGGACTGAGGCGCGGCGCTGCGACGCTCCGCCGTCGGATGAGGACTCAGGACGGCTTGCGCGCCACGAAGAACTCGTAGGCGTACGTATCCGAGTAATTGCGGTGGATCTCAGGCTCTTTGGCCAGCTCGTCGAGGATGCCGAGCGCCTCCGCGTCATCGGCGTACGTGCCGCGCATGGCGTCGATGCGGCGCGCCATCGGGGTGTAGAAGTCGTCCCACCAGGCTTCGTCCGGCAAGGTGAAGTGATCGACGAGCACGAAGCCTGCCCCGGCGATGGCGGCCAGGACGTCCGGAACGCGGCCCATGGTCGGGTAGTCGAAGTCGAAGCCCGCCTTCACCTCGGGGGGTGGATTGTCCATGCGCCAGACCGCATCGGTGAACGCGAGAGAGCCGCCGGGACGCAAGAGCCCGTAGCACAGCGCAAGTGCGCTCTCGATGCCGAGGTTGTAGAGCGCGCCCTCGGACCAGATGAGGTCGACGCTCTCGGGCGGCACGCCGAGCGCGCCCATGTCCGCGACCATCGGCTTGACGCGCTCTTCCAGTCCCCGCTCGGCGATCGTGCGGCGTAGTCGCTCGATGCTCGGCGCATGTTTGTCGACCGCCGTGATCGTGCCGTCCGTCAGCTCCACGAGATGGAAGGTCTGTGCGCCGACGCCGCAGCCCAGGTCGAGCACCGTCGGCCGCGGCGGCAGATCACGGCACAGGGCGAGCGCCCGTTGTGCACTCGCGCGATTGCCCGGTCCCTGACGGGGCAGGCCCTCGTAGAGCTCGAAAAAGATGGACCAGAAGCGAGGACTGGGTTCCGACATGACGTGACTCGGCACGTGTCCGTGAACGAAGTCAAGCCTGCGCAGGCGAGCAACGTGAGTGGACGAACCAAGCCCCGGTCGAGCGCCGAAGACGACTCGTTTGTACAGGCCAGATCCGGAACATGACGTCGCGATGCAATCGCATTCGAGTGCGTACTATTCCTCGCCCCGCGCGGGTGGCGGCGGGATAATTGGGGCCAGGAGAGAGAGAGGCCGATGGCTGAGCCGACCGTAGTTCAAAAGGACGGGCGCGTGCGGCGTCGTCTTAGCCGGCTCGCCCGTGCGGTGGCCATTCTCATCGCCGGTCTCGTCGGCTTCGGCCTCTACACCTTCAACTACGCCGACGGCGCTTCGTACCTCAGCGACGACCCGCGCGCCTGCGCGAACTGCCACATCATGGAGCCGCAGTTCGACTCGTGGCAGAAGGCGAGCCACCACGGGGCCGCGACGTGCAACGACTGCCACCTGCCGGCGGAAGGTCTCGCCAAGTACCTCTCGAAGATGGAGAACGGCTGGAACCACTCGGTCGCGTTCACGCTGCAGAACTTCGATGAGCCCATCCGCATGACCGAGAAGAGCGCGGCGATCCTCCAAGCCAACTGCCTGCGCTGCCACGGCGAGCTCGCGCACGCCGTCGCCAGCGGCGCGAGCGGCGCACAGGACGAGGTGCGCTGCGTTCACTGTCACAGCCGCGTGGGCCACGGCGATCGCGCCGGCCTGGGCGGCGCGCTACACGATTCCGAGATCCCCAAGGAGCTTCGATGACCCAACGACCCCGTGGTGGCGTCCGCATGGGAACGCTGATCGTCCTTCTGCTGGCCGTGGCCGCAGGCGCCGGCGGCGCCATGCTGATCGCGAACATCGCGGAGCGGAAGGCGGAGGGGAAGAACCGCTTCGTCCGCGTGCAAGAGGTCGACGAAGACACGACCGATCCCGCGCTCTGGGGCCGCAACTGGCCGGCCCAGTACGACAGTTTCTTGCTCACCCAGCTTCCCGCGAAGGAGCAGTTCGGCGGTGGCGGCGGCAGCGAGGCCCTGCCGGAGCAGAAGGCCGAGACGTATCCCTGGCTGACGCGCATCTTCCAAGGGTACGCCTTCGCCATCGACTATCGCGAAGCGCGTGGGCACGCGTACATGCTCAGTGACCAGGAGGTCACGAAGCGACACAAGGTCTCGCAGTCCGGATCGTGCCTGCACTGCCATGCGTCGGTGATGCCGCTCTATCGCGAACTGGGTGACGGAGACGCAACGGAGGGCTTCAAGAAGAGCCACAAGCTGTCGTACCAGGAAGCGAACAAGCAGCTGCACGACTTGGGCCACGCACACCCGATGTCGTGCGGCGATTGCCACGATCCCGACAGCATGGCGCTGCGCGTCACACGCCCGGGGTTCATCCTGGGCATCCAGGCTCTGGCGAAGGGCGACGCACCGGTCCCCCATATCCCCTCGATCGAGAACTGGCGCAAGGGCTCGCGCAAGAAGCCGTACGACCCCAACGTGGATAGCAGCCGGCAGGAGATGCGCAGCTTCGTCTGCGGCCAATGCCACGTGGAGTACTACTGCGGCAGTGGGTTCGAGCTCACGTTCCCGTGGGGCTACGGCATGGACGTGGACCAGCAGGAGCGTTTCTGGGACGAAACGAAGCTGCCGAACGGCGAGCGCTTCTATGACTACAAGCACAAGGAGACGGGCGCCGAGATCCTGAAGGCCCAGCATCCCGAGTACGAGCTGTGGAGCCAAGGCATCCACGCGCGCAGCGGCGTCTCCTGCGCCGACTGCCACATGCCCTACCAGCGCAGCGGCGCGTCGAAGGTCTCGGACCACTGGGTCCGGAGCCCGCTGACGAACGTGAACCGGGCGTGCCAGGTCTGTCACAACATCTCGGAGACCGAGATCCTCTCGCGCGTCGAGTCGATCCAGTCCAAGACCCACGAGCTGCTCAAGCGCGGCGGCAACGCGACCGTCGACCTGATCGACGCGATCTTGGAGGCGCGCGCAGCCGGCGCCAGCGAGGAAGACCTGAAGCCCGCGCTGGAGATGCAGCGCAAGGCCCAGTGGCGTCTCGACTGGATCGTGGCCGAGAACTCCGTCGGCTTCCACGCGCCCCAGGAGGCGGCCCGCATCTTGGCTGAGGCCGCTGACTACGCGCGCCAGGGCCAGGTGCTCGCCCTCCGGGCGAAGGAGAAGGCCAAGAAGTAGCGCGCGTAGGCCGCTCTGCAACCCGACGGACGCAGCGTGCGGATCCCGACGCCGCGTCGCGACTGAGTCCTCCCTCCACGCATGCCGCGCCGGCAGCAGCGAATCGCCGAATTCGCTGACAACTATTTCCGGCCGGCGGGCACCTGAGGGTGGAGGACATCATGTCGCACTTGACCTCGCCCCAGTCCCTGACCGCGAACCGCGAAGGCCTGGTTCGGATTGCTCGCAGCCTCGTGGGCAACCAGGCCGACGCCGAGGATCTCGTCCAGGAGAGCCTCGTCGCTGCGCTCGAGTCCGAAGACGTTCGCAGCCCGGACGCGTGGCTCAAGGGCACGACGCGCCGCATGGCCTGGAAACACTTGCGCGGCAAAGGACGCCGACGCACGCGGGAGCGGGCCGCGGCGCGTCCCGAGCACCTCCCCGCCGCCGACGAGGTTGCGGCCGCCGTGGAGATCCAGCGGAACGTGCTGGATGCGCTCGAGGCCCTCGAGCCGATCTACAGGACGACGCTCTGGATGCGCTACTTCCAGGACGTCCCCCCGCGCCGCATCGCGGCGGCCCAAGGCGTGCCCGTGGCTACCGTCAAGACGCGCCTCCACCGCGGACTCGAGCGACTACGCCTGGAGCTCGATCGACGACACGGCGGCGATCGGCGAACGTGGCTCTCCGCACTCGTGCTCGGGATGCCTCAGCTTCGCGCTGCGCGCCCGTTGCCGGTCGTCGTGCCCGTGCTCATCGCCGTGCTTGCGGTCGGCGCCTTCATATGGATCGTCGCCGGGTACTTCGCACGCAATGAGAGCGCTGCAGCCGCGGAATCGGTTGCGGCCGCCCAGGACGACGCGCAGGCGTCGCTCGCGGGCCGCGGTGCGCGTCGGACGTCCGCTGTTGCATCGGACACGATGCCTGTTGCCCCCGCCGCCGCTCAGCCGGCGGCCACGGCGCGACTAGCGGTCGAGCTCGTGGATCGCGGACCGCGGACCTTCCGAAAGGGCACCGTAGAGGTGATCTGTCAGGACGGGTCGCGACGCACGACGGAGCTCGAGCGCGGCGACACGGCCACGTTCGAGTCGCTTCCCATGGGCTGGACCCGCGTTCGTCTGACTCCCGGAACCAGACTCACCGCCGCAGAGCAGCGCCTGCATCTCTCGCCGGGCTTCGACAACGAGGTCTCGCTCCGCGTCGAATCCGCACGCCCGCTGCACGGCGAGGTGCGCGACGCGTCCACAGGGCAGCCGATTGCGGGGGCAAGCGTCCGCATCGTGAGGCGGAAGCACTCACTCGCCGCCGCGAGCGCCGACACCTGGCAGGCCGTGAGCGACGAGCAGGGACGATTCACCGTGGCCGACGCACCATGGTCACATCCCGTGCACGTCATCGCCGAGGCGTCTGGATACGCCGTGGGCTCGACGGGCTTCCATCCCCGCGGCGCGCCAGGAACGGACGCCGTCGTGCAGCTCGAACGCGGTGGCACCGTCCGTGGACGCGTCGTCGGAAGCGATGGTGAGCCGGTTGCCGGCGCGATCGTGTATGCGAAGCCCTCCAACCGGGTGAGCGGGCACTGCAGGATCGCGCCGCGGGGGACGGCGTGGCGGCCGATGCTGCGATCCGGAACGACGGTCACGATGTACGAGTGCCTGAGCGATTCCTCCGCCCGGACCGCGCGTCGCGTCTCGTGGGTCCGGGCCTGCCGAACCGACGAGGACGGGCGCTACGATCTGACGGGACTCGAGCTCGAAACGTCCTACGCCTTGGGCGCCGCCGCGCAAGACGTGATCCCTGCAACGACGCAGCCGCTCCTCCTCACCGCGGCACAATCCGACGTGCGGCGCGACCTCGCCCTCCGGGCGCCCGGCATCCTGCGGATCGCCATCCGTGACAGCGCGGGACAGCCGGTCGATCGGGGCGTGGTCTGGATCGGCAAAGGCGACTGGACACCCATCATGGGCCCGTACGCCTCCCGGCCTCTGCCCGTCGGACCGCGATCGGTGCTGGTCCGGTCCGAGGCGGGCGTGTGGCACGGCTCGTTGGACGTGCGGCCGAGGGGCGCACCTCCACACGAGATCCAGCTCGCCACGGGCCGCGTCATCGAGGGTGTGCTCGTCGACGCGCAAGGAACCCCCGCAGCCGGCCGTGAGCTGGTCGCACGATTCGAAGGCATGACGGTCCGCGCGACGATGTCCGCAGCCGACGGCCGCTTCGTGCTGGATCGACTGCCACGTGCGCCGATCACGATCGCCATCCGGGATGGATCCGGTGGCGACATCGTGTCGTCTGACGCTTTGCCGCCTTCGCAAGGCGAGGTGCGGCTCGAGCTGCCGGACGGTCCCGAGCCCGCCGTGGAAGGTCTCACGATCCGCCTCGTCGTGCCCGGGTCTTGGGTTCCCCCCCACCGGGTCCGCGTCGCATTCCCCGTCGACGAACCGGGCATCGCCGGCGCGATCTCCATGCTGTCCGGTGACAAGGCGTGGGCCGCGTATTCACGCGGACTCCCCGACGCCAGCCTGCACGCAGTCGACGAGGGAGAGGTGCACATCGAGCGCCTCATCCCTGCGGGGCGCCCCCTTCTGCTCTACGCCGATCAGTTCGTCCCTGTCCGGATCGAAGCCGACGCAGTGGCAACGGGGACCGTCGAGGTGACGTTGGAAGACGCGCTGGAGGCGTCCGGCACGGTCGTGGATACCGATGGCGAAGCGATCCCGGGGGTGCGCTTCTCGGCCCCGCCCGATCGGTTCGCGCAGCTTGCCGACGGTGTGACGGATCGCGTGGGCCGGTTCCGGATCGAGCACCTCCCCGCCGGCCTGACGCCGATCGTGTTCGTCGCCCCGGGCTACGCGCCGAAGGTGATGTTCATCGACGCAAGTGAGCCGCGCGCCCACCGCGTCGTGCTCGAGCGAGGCTACGCCCTGAGGGTGCGCGTACGAACCGAAGAGGGAACGCCCTCGGCGGGACAACGCCTGCTGGTGCGCCGCGACCCGAAGCAGGCGCCGATCCAGATCATCGAGCTCGGCGGACGCAGTGGCACCGAACTACGGCTCGGCACGGGCGTCTGGTGGATCGGTCTCGAGGACCAGGCTCCGCAGCGGGTGGACCTCTTGCGTGGTCGCCAGGCGTCCCTCGAGCTCGTCGCGCCAAGCGCCCAGCGATAGATCCATGGCGCGCGCGACACGGGAGGCCCCGCGCGCGAGTCCGGGATCCGACCGAAACGAGAACGCCGCCCCGAGCAAAGGCCCGGGGCGGCGCAGATGAGCAGGCTGACTGCTTTGTGCGTTACTTCGCGCCGCTACGCGTGGCACGGTCCAGGTCGAAGCGATCGTTGCGCATCACCTTGGTCCAGGCCTTGACGAAGTCGTGGACGAACTTCGCGCCCGCGTCGCTCGAGGCGTAGACCTCGGCGATCGCGCGCAGCTGCGAGTTCGAGCCGAAGACCAGGTCGACCTGGGTCCCCGTCCACTTCACCTCGCCCGACGCGCGGTCACGGGACTCGTAGACGTGCTCGTCGCCCTCGGCCTTCTTCCACTCGTTGCTCATGTCGAGCAGGTTGACGAAGAAGTCGGTCGAGAGCGTGCCGGCGCGCTTCGTGAACACGCCGTGCTCTGCACCGCCCGCGTTCGCATCGAGGACCCGGAGGCCCCCCACGAGCACCGTCATCTCCGGAGCGCTGAGGCCCAGCAGATGCGCGCGGTCCACGAGCAGCTCGGCCGCCGGGCGGTCGTGCGCCTTGTCCATGTAGTTGCGGAAACCGTCCGCCGTCGGCTCGAGCACGGCGAACGAGGCCTCGTCCGTCATCTCGGCCGTCGCGTCGGTCCGACCCGGCTCGAACGGCACCTGGATGTCGTGGCCGGCGCGCTTGGCGGCGTCCTCGACGCCGACGGCACCACCGAGCACGATCAGGTCGGCGAGCGAGATCTTCACGCCGTCGGTCTGGCTGTCGTTGAACGCCTTCTGGATGCCCTCGAGCGCCCCGAGCACCTTGGCGAGCTCGGCCGGCTGGTTGACGGCCCAGTCCTTCTGCGGTGCCAGACGGATGCGGGCGCCGTTGGCGCCGCCACGACGGTCCGTGCCGCGGTACGTCGCTGCCGACGCCCAGGCGGTCGAGACGAGCTGCTGGGTCGAGAGACCCGACTCGCGGATCTTGCGCTTCAGCAGCGCGACGGACGCGTTGTCGACCAGTCGGTGGTCGACGGCAGGGACCGGGTCCTGCCAGAGCTGCGCCTCGGGGACCTCGGGGCCCAGGAGCCCGGCGTGCGGGCCCATGTCGCGATGCGTGAGCTTGTACCAGGCCTTGGCGAACGCCAGGCGGAAGGCCTTCGGATCCTCCAGGAAGCGCTTCGAGATGGGCCCGTAGATCGGGTCCATGCGCAGGGCGAGGTCGGTGGTGAGCATCATCGGCGCATGCGCCTTGCCCGGGACGTGCGCGTCCGGAACCATGCCGTCACCGGCGCCGTCCTTCGGCTTCCACTGCCAGGCACCCGCGGGGCTCTTCGTGAGCTCCCACTCGTACTTGAAGAGGAACGTGAAGTAGTCGTGCGACCACCGGTCGGGCGTGGAGGTCCAAGCCCCCTCGAGACCGCTCGTGATCGTGTCCTCGGCGTTGCCCTTGCCGAAGCTGCTCTTCCAGCCCAGGCCCTGCAGCTCGACGGGAGCGGCCTCGGGTTCGGCACCGACGTGCTCGCCCGGGTTGGCCGCGCCGTGGCACTTGCCGAGCGTGTGGCCGCCCGCGATCAGCGCAACGGTCTCTTCGTCGTTCATGGCCATGCGGCCGAACGTCTCGCGGATATCCTTCGCCGCGGCGAGCGGATCCGGATTGCCGTTCGGGCCCTCGGGGTTCACGTAGATCAGACCCATCTGGGTCGCGCCGAGGGGGTTTGCGAGCTCACGCTCACCGGCGTGCCGCTTGTCGCCGAGCATCTCGGTCTCGGGACCCCAGTTGATGTCGAGCTCGCCGTGCCAGACGTCCTCGCGGCCACCGGCGAAGCCGAAGGTCTCGAAGCCCATCGACTCGAGCGCCACGTTGCCGGTGAGGATCATCAGGTCGGCCCAGCTGATCTTGTTGCCGTACTTCTGCTTGATGGGCCAGAGCAGGCGGCGCGCCTTGTCGAGGTTGCCGTTGTCGGGCCAGCTGTTCAGCGGGGCGAAGCGGATCGTGCCGGAGGTGGCGCCGCCGCGGCCGTCGGTGATGCGGTACGTGCCCGCGCTGTGCCATGCGAGACGGATCATCAGACCGCCGTAGTGGCCGTAGTCTGCCGGCCACCAGTCCTGCGACGTGGTGAGGACCTTCTCGATGTCCTTCTTCAGGGTGGGCAGGTCGAGCGAGTTGAACGCCGCGGCGTAGTCGAAGTCCGCGCCCATCGGGTTCGCGCGGGCCGCGTTCTGATGCAGGATGCCGAGGTTGAGCTGGTTCGGCCACCAGTCGCGGTACGTGCGCGCACCGGCCGCGGTGTGCCGGTCGGCAGCGCCCATCATGGGACATCCGCCTTCGCTCACGGGCTTCGTGTGTTCCACAGGCTTCTCCTTGTTGGGGGCGGGCTCTTCGTCGCCATAGGCGGCGTCGCCGCAGCCGGCCGTCACGGCGAGCAGGGCGATGGCCAACAGGGCGGGCCAGGCCGCGAAGCCGTGTCGGCTTCGTCGACGCGGGAGGAGGTGAATCGCCGACTGGCGATGTCGATGCGGGTCGGACATGGGAGGGACCTCTCTTGCAGGTAGGGGAAGCGTACGGTCCTCGACCTGCTGTGATCCATCCAATCGCAAACATGTACGAATCTGATAACTGTCGATTATTTGATTACATCGCGGGGAGGTCCCCCGGACGCACCCCGGTCAGAAGTGCCTCCGCCGGGCCGCCCGGCTACCCTTTTGAGAACCATTCTCAAAACCCACGAGGAGCTCCGTCCGATGCCGTCCCTTCGACTGCACCTGACCCCCCTACTCATCGCCCTGCTCTGCGTGTGCCTCGCCGGCTGCGGCGGAGACACGACCGAGGACGCGGGCGGCTTCAAGATCGTGGCCACCACGGGCCACATCAACGACGCCCTCCAGGCGATCACCGAAGGCACGGGCGCCGACATCAAGCTGCTCTGCGGCCCGGGCGTCGACCCTCACAGCTACAGCGCCAGCACGAACGACGTGAAGGCGATGGAGGCGGCCGACCTCATCGTCTGGAACGGCTTCCACCTCGAGGCGCAGCTCGAGAAGCTGATGGAAGAGACCTTCGAGGCCAAGGCGTGGTCGATGGCCTCCGCGTTCCCGGAGAGTGACCGCCTGGACTGGGTCGAGGACGGTGAGATCGACCCGAAGGCCCCCTTCGATCCGCACATCTGGAACCACCTGCCCGGCTGGTCCGCTTGTGTCGAAGCGCTCGCCGCACGCTTGGGCGAGACGAACGCGGAGCACGCGGAGACGTACAAGAAGAACGGCGCCGCCTACGTCAAGAAGGTCCGCGAGGCGCACGACTGGGCGAAGGGCAAGCTGGCGGAGATTCCCGAGAGCCGTCGCTTCCTCGTCAGCGGCCACGATGCGTTCAACTACTTCGCCAAGGTGTACGGCCTCGAGACGGTCGCCGTGCTCGGCGTCGGCAACGATCAGGAAGCCGACATCCAGACCATGCGCACCGTGGCGAAGACCATCGCCGAGCGCAAGGTGCCGGTGATCTTCATGGAGTCGCTCACGAACCCGAAGATCACGCAGGCGCTGAAGGAGGCGTCGCAGAGCCTCGGCTGGAACGTCGAGATCGCCGACGACAGCCTGCACTCCGACGACCTGGGCGAGTCCCCGCCTCAGAACACCTACCTCGGTGCCTTCCGCTCCAACGTCGACCTGATCCACAAGGCCCTCAAGTAGCGGTCCACCGAACGCGCCCATGACCCGCGCCTCCGCTCCCCCCGCGCTGCGCATCGACGGTCTGACCGTCGCGTACGAGAGCGATCCGGTGCTGTGGGACATCGATCTGGAGCTGCCGGCCGGCTGCATCATGGGCGTCGTCGGGCCCAACGGGGCCGGCAAGAGCACACTGCTGCTCTCCACGCTGGGGCTGCTCCCGCCGCTGGCCGGACGCGTCGAGGTGTTCGGTCAGCCGCTGGAGCGTGTGCGCCATCGCGTCGCCTACGTGCCGCAGCGGCGTAGCGTCGACTGGGACTTCCCCGCCACGGTGATGGACGTGGTGCTGATGGGCACGTACGGCAGGCTCGGGTGGTTCCGCCGCCCGGGCAAGACGCAGCGCGCCGAGGCCATGGCGGCGCTCGAGCTCGTCGAGATGGTCGAGCAGGCCGACAGCCAGATCAGCGAGCTGTCCGGAGGGCAGCAGCAGCGCATCTTCCTGGCCCGCGCGTTCGTGCAGCACGCAGACCTCTTGATGATGGACGAGCCGTTCGCCGGCGTGGACGCCAAGACGGAGCGCGCCATCGTGCGTCTGCTGCACGGGCTTCGCGACGAGGGCAAGACGCTGCTCGTGGTGCACCACGACCTCGCCACGGTTCCGGAGTACTTCGACCAGGTCGCGCTGCTGAACCGCAAGATCGTCGCCTGCGGCCCCGTCGGCAGGACGTTCACCGACGCGCACGTGGAACGCACCTATGGCGGCTCCGTGCGGGTCCCGGTGCCCCGTGCTTGAGCTCCTCGGCGATCACACCTTTCGAACCGTCTGCCTGGGCACGGGCCTGATCGGCGCAACGAGCGGCGCCCTCGGCTGCTTCTCCTACCTCCGCCGGCAAGCGCTCATCGGCGACGTGGTCTCGCATGCGTCGCTGCTGGGGATCGTGGGCGCCTTCGCGATCAGCGCCCTCATCGCGGGAACGGGCACCAAGGCGATCGTGGTGCTGATTCCCGGTGCGCTCGTTGCGGGCGTGCTGGCGCTCCTGCTCACACGCGCCATCACCTCGCGCACGCGCGTCAAGGAAGACGCCGCACTCGGGGTGATGCTGGCCGTGTTCTTCGGGACCGGCATCCTCCTGCTGCGCGTCGTGCAGCGCTCGCCCCGCATCTCGGGGCACGCGGGGCTCGAGGACTACGTGTTCGGACTCGCGGCCGCGCTCACCCAGGGCGACCTCCTGTTGATCGCGGTCCTCGGCGCCCTGGCCATCGCCACGATGATCCTGCTGTGGGGCGCGCTCAAGCTGCACACGTTCGACAGCGCCTTCGCCCACAGCATGGGCTTCGACGCGACGCGCGTGGACACGATCCTCGCCGTGCTACAGGTCACCAGCATCGTGATCGGCATCCATGCCGTCGGGGTCGTGCTGATGATCGCGCTGCTGGTCACCCCCGCGAGCGCGGCGCGCCAATGGACCCGCTCCCTACGCGGCATGGTGATCCTGTCCGCGATCTTCGGCGCCGTGTCCGGCGCCGGCGGCTCGCTGCTCAGCGCGCTCTACGCCCGGGCCCCCACCGGCCCCATGATCGTGCTCGTCGCGACGGCGATCTTCATCGTGTCGATCCTGTTCGCACCGGACCGGGGGATCCTCGCTCGGTATCGCAGCCGCAAGCGCCGTCGGCGCGCCGTGCTGGGCGCAGGAGGCGCGTGATGGGGATCGAGTTCTGGACGCTCGTCATCTCCGTGGCAACTGGCCTGATGTGTTCGCTCGTGGGCGTGCTGCTCGTCGCGAACCGCGAGGCGCTCGTCAGCGAGGGGCTGAGCCACGCCGTGCTGCCGGGCATCATCCTCGCGTTCATCGTCCTCCGCGATCGCAGCTCGCCGCTCTTGATCCTCTCGGCCGGCGCTGCGGGGCTGCTGATGGTCGTGCTCGTCGCAGCGCTTGCCCGCACGCGCCTCGTGAAGGACGACGCGTCGCTCGGCGTGGTGTTCCCGGCCCTGTTCAGCATCGGCATCGTGATGGCGAGCACCGAGCTCGGCAACACGCACTTCCACGCCCACTGCATCATCGACGGCAACCTGGCGCTCACGCCGCTCGACCGGCTGGTCATCGGCGGCACCGACTTCGGTCCGCGCCCCGCCTACATCATGGTGGGCATGCTCCTCGTGGTGGTCGCGTTCATCGCGGTGTTCTTCAAGGAGCTGAAGCTGATGGTGTTCGATCCGCTCCTCGCGGGTCGCCTCGGCTTCCGCCCGGCGCTGCTGCACGTGGCCTGGCTCGGTGTCGTGTCGCTGGCCACGGTGAGCGCGTTCGAGGTGGCCGGCTCGATCCTCGTGGTCGCCCTGATGATCACCCCGCCCGCAGCCGCCTACCTGCTGTGCGACGACCTCAAGCGAATGATGGTCGTGAGCGCCGCGCTAGGCGTGCTGAGTGCGGTGCTTGGCTTCTACCTCGGCCTCGCGCTGGACATCGCGCCGACCGGACCGATGTCGTCGGTCGCCGGGTTCGTGTTCCTGGTCGTGCTCCTCGTGGCGCCCAAGCGCGGGTTGCTCGCACGGGCCTCGCGGCGACGGATCCAGCGACGCGATCTGCGGGACCGCGTGCTGCTCCTGCAGCTGGCCGGCGCAGGCGCAGACCGCGCCTACCTGGAGGCCCACCTGCCTTGGGAGCCGACGGCGATCTCCCGCGCGCTCGATCGCACCGTGCGCGCAGGTCTGGTCGTCGAGCAGGGCACACGCTGGCGGCTCACGGACATGGGCGACGCCCGCGTACGCAGTCCAGGTTCGAGGGCATGACCCGTCACGCCGACGCGTTGCGTCGGTGAAGGAGACAGACAACGCCATGGGACGCATCGACGGCTGCACGAAAGGCAAGAAGAAGCCCAAGCTGAAGGGGCACGCGCCGCGGTTCAGCTGCAGACGCTGCGGCTGGGAGTCCCGCAAGAAGGGCGCCCTCTGCAAGCCCAACCGCCTCTAACTTGCAGCGTTGGTACCGGGTGAAACTGCGGCAAGTTGCAGCTTGCCGCAGTTTCACCCGGTACCAATGCGGCGAGTTACGTGAGTAGTCCGGGCTAGGGCGTGCGGATGAGGCGGGGGACGTAGAAGGCGAAGTCGTCGAGGAGCGCCTTGCGGGCCGCGTCGGTGAGCGGGACGTCGCGCAGCATGCGGTCGTAGAGCAACGCCGTGGCCTCACCCGCCGCCAGGCCCTGCTCGTACGAGTAGTGCTTCACGCGCAGCTTGTCGACGGGCTCGAGGATGCGCGCCACGCCCCCGAGCCAGGCCTCGACGGCCGCGTCGAGGGTCCCGGCGTCATCGGCCCCTACGGCGAACTTCTTGGCAAGCACGGTCTTGAGCTTCGCGCCGACCTCGGCGCGGTCGGCACCCGTCAGCACGGGGCTCGTGTGCAGGATCATGAGCGTGGGATCGTGTAGGTCGAGACCGGCCAGCCCTTCCGTCTCGGGGTTGACGACGGCCTCCCGCTGCGACGCCGTGAGCACCTGCTTCAGGTCCTCGCGGAACCGCCCCTTGAGCCGGTACTCCTCGAGGATGCGACGCACCCGCGGCGTGTCGGCGTCGAACCGGCGGACGAGCCCTTCGTAGGCCTTGTCGAATGCGTTGCCGAGCCGGTTGATGTCGGCGACCTGCGTGTCGTCCAGGGGGAGACCGACCTCGGAGAGGATCGCGGCGAGCAGGTTGGCCACGGTGATGGGATGCGTGAGCTCGCCGTTGTGCTTCGCGGACGTCGGGATCTTGTCGATCGTGCGGTACTCGTACTTCCGCATCTTCTCGACGTTCTCCTGCAGCGTCAGGTAGAGCGCCTTCGGGACGGCCTCGCCCTTCTCCGTGCGCTTGAAGATCTCGAGCACGCCGCCCTCGACCGCGCGCGCGGCCGTGGCCATCTCCCGCCAGTTCGCCTCGCGGATGGCCTCGAGCTGGCCGAGGCTGCCGAACGTGAACACCGGCCCCGTCTTCACGGCCAAGGGATCGCGCTTGGCCTCGAGCGCGCGCTCGAGCGTGTCGGCGTGCGTACGCGCCCGCGCCAGGGCCATGCGCGCATCGTGGAGCTTCTGTCGAAGCGTCTCGACGTTCTCGACGCCACGGCCCTCGAGCGGTGCGGCATCGGTCCCCGCGGCATCGGCGCGCATGTCGGCGTCCGGCGCGTTCGCGGTCTGCGTCTCGCTGCTGGGTGCCGTCGCCGGCATGACGTAGCGGCCTCCGAGGACGCCGAGTCCGAGCGCGGCGGTGAGGCTGACGATCCACACGGTCTTCGAGGTCATGACGGTCGCGGCTCCGAGGGTGGTCGAGGTGACGGCGGCGGTCGCGGGCAGCGCGCCGAGGGCGGCCTGGGTCCATGCGCTCGTGGCGCCGCTCCAGCCGCCGGGCGGGCTGACGAGCGGCACGAGGGCGAGCGCGCGCGTGAGACGGGATGCCGGGCGCGCGAGGTGCGCCTCGAGGCGCGCCACGCCGCGGCGGGCATGCAGCGAGACGGTGGCGCGGGGGCGATCGAGCGCCTCGGCCGCGGCGACCTGCGACATGCCTGCCACGTGGGTGAGGTAGACCGCCTCGCGCTCCTTCGGGGGCAGCGCATCGAGCGCCTCCCGGAGCCGCGCCTCGGTCTCCCCCAGCTGTGCGGCCGCGACCGGGTCCGGGTCGCGGGACGGGGGCAGCGACATGGGCACTCCTTCGTCCAGGCGGTTCGTCTGGGGTCGGCGCTTGCGGCGGATGTTCCGGGCCTCGTTTGCGACCACGACCCCGAACCACGGCCAGGGGCTGCCCTGCGGAATCGCCTCCGGCTTGCGGGCGAGCACGAGGCAGGCCTGCTGCACGGCGTCGAAGGCCTCGTCGCGGTCCCGGAGGAGCGCGAAGGCGACGGCCCACGCGCGGCGCGCGCAGCCGTCCACGCATTGTTCGATGCGCGTGCGGTGGTCAGCTCGGGTGATCCCTGCCACGGGCGTCCACGTCCTTTCCCCCCTCTACGTAGCGGGCTGCGAGGGGTGCCAACGCAAAAGGCACAAAAAGGCGCGCCGGGCGCGGCTAGGCTGGTGCGCCGTCTGTGCGTGCGAGGGTGGCGGAATTGGCAGACGCACCAGATTTAGGATCTGGCGCCCGTAACGGGCTTGGGGGTTCGAGTCCCCCCTCTCGCACCAATCAGGCCGTCCCCAGGCCGCTTCCAAGCCTCTGGCCTCCGGCGGGATTCGGATACCGTATGCCGTCCGGCGCCCGTGGCGCGGCGGGGAGAGCATGGCCACCGGCAGACAGCACATCGAATCGGAGTTTCCCCGAGGCCATATGCTCGGGCGCTACCGCATCGAAGAGCCCGTCGGTCAGGGCGGCATGGGCACGGTCTATCGCGCCTTCGACGAGACGACCAACCGCAACGTCGCCGTCAAGATCCTCGCCCCCGGCATCAGCGAAGCCCTGCGCGAGCGCTTCCTCGCGGAGTGCGAGGCACAGGCCAAGATCCGCCACCCGCACGTCATGCCCGTCTACGACCAGGCCTGGCTGACGGACGAGCGCCCCTACTTCACGATGGAGCTGCTCTACGATCCGATCACCCTGACCGAGATCGTCCAGTGGACGGCCGACGGCAGCCTCTCCAAGCGCTACCCGCGCATCCGCCACTGGGCCGACCCGGTGAAGCTCGTGCGCGACGTGCTGCTGCCGATCTCGGACGGCATCGCGGTGTCCAACGTCGAGTACCGCATCCAGCATCGCGACCTCAAGCCCGACAACATCCTCATCGACACGCGGACGCGGCGTCCCTACGTGATCGACTACGGCATCTGCCGCGACATCGACGGCGTGCAGGCCGAGACGAAGATCGTCGGCACACCCCGCTTCCTCTCGCCCGAGCAGGCGCGCGGCAAGGTCGACGCCCGCACGGACGTGTGGGGCCTCGGCAGCCTGATCCACTTCGCGATCACCGGCCGGCCGCCCCTGCGCGGCTCGTCCCAGTTCACGCGTCCGCAGGTCAAGGAGCGCATCACCCAGCTGCTCAGGGCCGAGCAGAAGGCCACCGGCGAGGGACGCGAGGCCGAGGCTCGCGGCTACGCCGCGCGACGCGAGCAGTTCGAGGCCGACGGCTTCCGCACGCTCGAGGACCTCTACAGCGACGCCCGCAAGGGCATCTACCTGCCCCTACCCGACGAGGTGAGCACCTCGCTGCGCTCGATCGTCGCCAAAGCGATGGCACCGGAGCCGACGGAGCGCTACGAGAACGCGCG
>JASJAY010000049.1 GCA_030066775.1 Planctomycetota bacterium | reverse complement strand
GCCCCGGGACACCGGGGGCGCATGGCGTGGGCCCAGAGCCAGCTGTCCGAGCGGCGGATCCGGCTCTTGGGGTCGCACGTCACGGGCGTCGGCCTCGACTCCTGCTGCGCCCCCCTTGCGCCCCTGCGCGCACCCCTGCCCCCGGCCGTCGCACGCGTCTAGCCGCAGGCGGTAGAGTGACCCGCCGCAGACGAGGGGAATCACGATGCCGCGCGCGCTGAGCCGACTGCTCGCCTTGTTCGTTCTGATCTCGCTGGCCGTGGCGCCGGCCCATGCCGAGGACGAGGTCGACGCCGCCCTCGAGGCCGCGCGCAAGGCGGTGGAAGCCCTCGTGGAGCGCGTGAAGGCGGCCGTGCAAGGAGACGACCCCGCGGCCGCGCTGCCGCTCCTCGACGAGCTGCGGACGGCCGCCGAACCCGAGAAGACGGACGCGGTCGTTCAAGGCCACCTCGCGTTCGGCATCCGCTGGGTCTACGAAGCGGTGCTGGACACGAGCGAGGCGGTCATCACGGACGCGCTGCGCAAGGAGCTCGCGACGCTGGCCACGGCAGAAGGGTCGCCGGTGCGCGTCCGCGAGGAGTACGTCGAGCTCCTCATCACGGACTACGTGGAGGCGCTGCTCGCGAAGAGTCCGCCGCGCGCGGCTGCCGAGCTCACGCGCCTGCGCGAGGTGATGGCCGTGAAGCCCGACTCCGAGCCGATCCGCGCCGGGGTGCTGCGCGCCTACGCGTACGCCCATGAACGCTACGGCGAGCGAGAGGCGTACGCCCTGGCGCGGAGCATGCTCGAGAAGATCGCGTCCCTCGCGCTGGCGCCCGACGCGCCCGAGGTCTTCAGGAACCGCTACGCGTGGGTACTCGAGGTGCAGCGCCGGCAGGCCGTCGCACAGGGCGACCGCGCAGGGGCCAGCGCCGCCCTGAGCATGCTTCGCGGGCTCGCGCTGCGCGAGCAAGGCACGGCTTCGCAGCGAGAGTCGCTCGCGCGCGGCCTGCGCGCGGCGTTCAACGACGCGTGGGACGCCGACCGGGCCCGCGCCGAACGGCACATCAAGGGGCTCACCGCGCTGGCGCAGCGCCCGGATGCAGACGACGCGCTGAAGGAGCTCCACATCCTCGCGCTCGACGATCGCCACTGGCGCCTCGATCAGGCGCGCGAGGTGGAGGCGCGGCGCCGGGCCTACGTCGACGTGCGCAAGGCCGCGGACGCGGCGGGGTTCGAGCCGAAGGCGACGACCGGGGTGATCTACGCCCTCGCGCGCGAGCAGGCGGCGCAGTTCCGCGAGAAGAGCCTGACGACGGCGCGGCTGCTGCTGGCGGAGCTGCGCGAGCTGTGTGCGCGCGAGGCGCCGGCGGCCCCCCACCCGTCGCTGGCGTGGGGTCTCGCGTGGGCGCATCACCACCTGGGGAACCAGGGGCGGTTCGAGGAGGCCGAAGGGCTTCTCACGGAGCTCGCCGCCGTGGCCGCACATCCCCAGGCGGAGCGACGCCACCGAAACCAGCTGGCCTGGGCCCTGGCCGACGCCATCTGGGACGTCCACGAGGGCCAGCGCGAGCGCGATGTGGAGGCCGACCTCGGGCGCCTGCGCGAGCTCGTACGGATGGCCGACGGGTCGGCGTGGCGGAACAGCACGTTGCTGCGCGGACTGGACGCGGCGCACAACATCGCCTCGGCGGCGGACGACCTGGAACGCGCCCGGGTACTGGTCGAGGAAGCAGAGTCCCTCACGCGGCACGACGACGTGATCGCCGACGAGTTGGAGCGACTCCTGCGCATCCTCGCGGACGCCCACGCGCTCGAGCTGCGCCTGGGCGACGAGGCGAAGGCCGAGCGGATCGAAGCACGCATGACGGCCATCGCAGACGGCCCGCAGGGCAATCAGGAGATGCGCGCCATCCTGCGCGGCGCCTGGATCGCAGCCCACATCGCCGCCGAGAAGGCGAACGATCCCGCGCGCGGCCTGCGCGCCTTCGAAGGTCTGCGCACATGGCTCGACACGGAGGGCGCCACGCGCAGCGCCGACGACCGCGCGGCGCTCGCCGTCATGCTCTACAACCGGCACTGGTACACGTTCGAACGGGGCGAGAGCGACGCGGCGAAGGCCGCTCTCGCCGCGCTGCGCAAGCTGGCGACGGCGCCCGACGCGACGCCGCCCATGCGGTACGAGCTCGTCGCGGCCCTGCGCGCCCGACACTACCCGCTTGCGAAGGCGCGCGATCCCAAGGCCGACGCCGTGCTGGACGAGATGCGCACCCTCGTGAAGGACGGGCAAGCAGGCCCCAAAGGCACGTACGACTTCGCGCGCGCCCTGTCGTGGTCGCACGCGAAGCACGGCGACGCCCGGGCATTCGAGGACGCGGATCGGGAGCTCGACGAGATGCGCGCGCTGGCGAAGACCGCGGCGCTGGCGACCGTCGACGAGCGCATGTGCCAGACCCTGACCGACGCGATCTGGGACCACGTCAACGCCAACCGACGGCTCGACCTCGAGGCCGCGCTGGCCGAGCTGGAGACACTCGCCACGAGCGAACGCGCGGGCCCCCAGCACCGCCGCAAGCTCGCGCAGGCCCTGACCGACGTGCACGGCGGCGTGCTCAAGGGGAGGATCAAGGGCAACGCGCCAGAGCTGCTCCTCGAGATCCGCCAGATCGCGAGGCGCCCCGACGCGGATGTCGCGACGCGTAACACCTTGGCCTACGCGCGCAGCCAGCAGTACGAGGACGCGCTCGAGAAGAAGAACTACGGATACGCCTCCGGCCTCCTCGAGTCGCTGCGTGCGGCCGCCGCGCAGGAGCGGGCGAGCGCCTACGAAGGCCGACGCTACGCGTACGCGCTCGTGGACGCGATCTGGCACGAAGGCGACCGCGAGCAGTGGAAGCCCATGCGCACCTATCTCGCGCGCCTGCGGGGGTTGGCCGAGCGCTGGAACGACGCGGAGATGCGTCCCCTGCTCGCGTGGGGCATCCGCTGCGGTCACGCGCATACGCGCTGGGAGGGCATGGACGTCGAGTCGGAGATGCTGGTCGAAGAGCTCCGGCAGCTCGTCGCGCGGCATCCGAAGGAGGCCGGGGCGCGGCGCGAGCTCGCCAGCGCACTCGCCGAGCACGTCGCGTATGCGCTCGACGAGCCCAGCGACCGCGACGCCGCGGATCGCCCGCTGGCGGAGCTCAGCAACCTGGCCCTGGCGCCGTCCGAGG
This sequence comes from Planctomycetota bacterium, assembly GCA_030066775.1. Taxonomy (GTDB): domain Bacteria; phylum Planctomycetota; class PLA2; order PLA2; family JAEUHO01; genus JASJAY01. The sequence goes on along the minus strand of JASJAY010000049.1, from coordinate 31,832 downwards.
ACGAGGTGCCGCGCAACCACCTGGCGCGAGCCTTGCGGCGACTCTACGAGTGGGCGGAGCGGAAGGAGCTGGCCGACCAGCGGGAGAACGCCGCGCGCCAGCTCCGCATCCTGGCGCGCCGTGAGACGGCGACCACACGACAGCGCGAGCATCTCGCGGAGGTGCTCGCGAAGGAGTCGCTCCGCCTGCGCATCGCCAAGCGGCCGGACGACGTCGCGGCCCTGCTGGAAGAGGTCGAGCGCCTCTCCGAGGCGGAGCCCCGTTCGACGGACATACGCGGGGCCCTCGTCCGCGTGCTCGAGCACACCGCGGAGGCCGAGTTCCGTGCGGACAAGCTGGAGCGCGGCCGGCCTCGCCTCGAGCGCCTCGAAGCGCTGGCCACCGGCGACGGCGCGACGAAGGACGCACGCGACGCCTACGCCCGCACCGTCTACGCGGCGATGCTCTGCCTCGTGCGAACGGAGGGGGCCGCGGCGGGCGCGTCCCTGCTCCCGACGCTGAAGGCGCGCTGGGAGGCCGACGGGAAGGAGAGCACGGCCTCGTTCCACTACGGGCTCGGGCTGGTTGCGCTCCTGAAGGCCTACCGCGAGGCTGGCGACACCGACGCGGCCAAGCAGACCGAGGTCCGCCTGCGGGCCCTCCTCGACGCGGAACGGGAGAACCTGGGTCTGCGGCTGGTCGTGCAGGGCGTGCTGAAAGACGACTGAGCGCCGCGCTACCCCCGACAGACGAACGCGCCGCTCGACTTGGTCACTTCGAAGCCACCCGGCTCGGCGACGAGCGGCGCGACGTCGCGCTCGAGGCGCTGGATCGCGTCGGCCCCGAGCGTCTCTCCGCCCGGCATGGACAGGATGTAATCCACGAGGGCCGCCGCCTCGGTGACGCGCAGGCCGTCGTCGTAGTCCACTCGCGCAACGAGGGGAAACACCGTTTCGAGCTCGGCCGCGCCGGACTCGAGCGTGAACTCGATCTCGTCGCGCAGCGCCGACCCGAGATGGCGTTCGAGGAGCGCGTCGAGCTCACGCAAGTGATCCCGCCCGTTCGTCGCGATCACGGCGCGGCCCTCCGGTGTGAGCACACGCCGCATCTCGCGCAGCGCACGAGGCCGATCCGGCACGTGGTAGAGCATGTGGGCGGCGACGACCACGTCGAAGGCGTCGTCGTCGAAGGGCAGCGCCTGCGCGTCGCATGCCTCGAAGCGCGCATCGACCCCCGCCGTGTCGAGCGCCGTGCGGGCAGCCTCGAGCATGCCGGGGGAGACGTCCGTAAGCGTGAGCGCCACGTCGATTGGCAATCGCTCTGCGTGGCTCCCCCACAGCGTGCCGCTGCCGCAGCCCACCTCCAGCACACGCTCGCCGGGCGCGAGGGCGATCTGGTCCAGGTGCCAGCGTTGCCAACCGAGGGCGTTCGTGCTGAACCGCTGATGCAGCGCGATACGCGCCTCGAGCTTGGAGGCATCCACGTACTGCACGCGTCGCAGGTACGACGCTGCGTGCGGGGTCGGCCGGTCGTCGCGCGCGCTCATGCCGCGGCCGATCGTATCCGCCACCCGCGGTTACAGGTGATCGAGCGCGTCCGCGTGCGCGTCGAGCACGTGCGCGATGGCGGCCTCGTCATGGGCGGCGCCCACGAACCAGGCCTCGAACGGGCTGGGCGGCAGGTGCACGCCGCGCTCGAGCATGAGGCCGTGGTAGCGCCGGAAGCGCTCGAGGTCGCAGGCCTTCGCCTCCTCGAGGTCGTCCGGCGCACGCTCGGCGAACCACAGCCCGGCCATGGCGCCGATCGCGCGCGTGACCATCGGGATGCCCTTCTCCTGGGCGACCGCTTCGAGGCGCGTGCACAGCGCGGCGGTCGTCTCGGCGATGGCGTCGAAGACCCCGGGCTCGCGCAGGCCCTTGAGCGTGTGATAGCCCGCCGTCATGGCGACCGGGTTCCCGGCAAGCGTGCCGGCCTGGTAGACGCCGCCTTCCGGCGCGATGTGGGCCATGAGCTCGGAGCGTCCGCCGTAGGCGCCCACCGGCAGTCCGCCGCCGATGATCTTGCCGAAGCAGGTCAGGTCCGGACGCACGTCATAGAGCGCCTGCGCGCCGCCGAGGTGGACCCGGAAGCCGGTCATGACCTCGTCGAACACGAGCAGCGCACCGTGCGCATCGCACGCCGTGCGCAGGCCCTCGAGGAACCCGGGCTTCGGCGGGATCAGTCCCATGTTGCCGGCGACGGGCTCGACGAACACGGCGGCCACCTGCCCCGCGTTCGCCTCCAGCGCGGCCTCGACGGCGGCGAGGTCGTTGAAGGGCACCGTCAGCGTGTCGCGCGCGACGGCCTCCGGCACACCCGGGCTGTCCGGCGTGCCGAACGTGAGCGCCCCCGATCCGGCGGACGAGAGGAACGCATCCGCATGGCCGTGGTAGCAGCCCTCGAACTTGAGCACCTTGTCGCGCCCGACGGCCGCGCGCGCGAGGCGCAGCGCCGACATGCACGCTTCGGTCCCGGACACGGTGAAGCGCAGACGCTCGACGCTCGGCAGCATCTCGCGGACGAGTCGTCCCAGACGCGCCTCGTCAGGCGAGGGCGTGCCCGTACCGAGTCCACGCCGCACACGCGCGGTCACGGCGCGCACGACGCGCGGGTTGGCGTGCCCGAGGATCATCGGGCCCCACGAGCCGATCAGGTCGACGTAGCGGTTGCCGTCCACGTCGACGATCCAGGCGCCTTCGGCGCGCCGGATCACCGGCGGTTCGCCGCCCACGCTCTTGAACGCACGCACGGGGCTCGAGACGCCGCCCGGGAAGAGGTCGGCGGTCACGCGGTTGAACGCGCGGCTGCGCGGTCCTGCGGCTTCGCTCATGCGATGGCTCCTCGAATCCAGTGTCTACCGCAGCAGGGCGTCGACCCCATCCGGACCCGGACGCGCGGCGGTTCGCACGTCGTCGGCGCCCAGCTCCTCGAGGTGCCGAGCCGTGGTCGCGCCCAGCGCGAGGAAAGGCACGCCGTCCAGGCGACGTCCGGTCGCCGTCAGGGCGTGGAACAAGAGGTCCGCGGCCCGCGGGCTGCCCACGAGCACGGCCTCGGGGTCCTCCGCCTCGCGCACGAGACGATCCGTATCGGGATTCGCATCGAGCGCGTAGGCCACGACCTCGTGGACGGTGCGTCCGGCCTCCCGCAGCGTACGCGTTGCGGTATCGAGCGCCTCGCGTCCGCGCAGGAAGAGCACGCGGTCGACGCCCGGCATCTCCGCGAGCATCTGCTCCGCGATGGCACGCGCGCCGCGATGGCCCACGAGCACGACGTCGAAGCCCTTCGCAGCGGCTGCGTTCGCCGTCAAGACGCCCACGGCCACGGCCGACCATCCGGCGGCCCACGCGGGCTCGACGAACGCGACGCCGTTCGCCGACGTGAGCAGCACGACATCGTGCTCGCGCGCCCGCAGCGCCTGCCCCAACCGCTTCGTGTCGGGAGCCACGAGCCGCGTCACGCGCAGCGGGATCGGATGATGGCCGCGCTCGGCGAGCGCCGCCTCGTATCGGGCGACGATCGTCTCGCTCATCGCCAGCCAGACCCGCCGCCCGGACGCGCTCACGAAGCGTCGACCAGCCGCTTGGCGCCGCGCTCCAGCAAGGTAGCCGCCAGCTCGGTGCCGATGGCGTGGGCCTCGGCGAGGGCCCCCTCGCGCCGGTCCTCGAGCGCCTCGCTCCCGTCCACCGCGAGCACCCGCACGCGCAGCTCGAGGCGGCCGTCCTCGACCGTCGCGAGCGCGCCCACGGGCGTGTGGCAGCCGGCGCCGAGCGCGTGCAGGGCAGCGCGCTCGGCCGTCACGCACGCGGCCGCGCGAATGTCGCGCAGCGACTCCAGGCTCTCGCTGGCCCGCGCGTCGCCCTCGCGGATGACGATCCCGAGCGCTCCCTGGCCTGCCGCCGGCAGGCAGATCGACGGGTCGAGCACGTCCGTGACCGCGTCCTCCTTCGAGAGCCGCCGCAGGCCGGCCATCGCGAGCACGACCGCATCCGCGCGTCCGTCGCGCACGTGCGCCAGCCGCGTGTCGACGTTGCCCCGGATCGGCATGTAGGTCAGGTCCGGGCGCGCGCGCTGGAGCTGCGCGATGCGGCGCGGGCTCCCGGTGCCGACCCGCGATCCCGCCGGCAGGTCCTCGAACCGCATCCCGTCGCGCGCGATCAGCGCGTCGTGCACGTCTTCCCGGGTGGGCACGCAGCCGAGCACGAGCCCCCCCTCATCGGCCGCGGGGAGGTCCTTCAGGCTGTGCACCGCCACGTCGACGCGGTCCTCGAGCAGCGCCTGGTTCAGCTCGGCCGTGAAGATGCCGGTGTTGCCGAACGCGCGCAGGTCGGTCGTGCGATCCGCATCGCCGCCGCTCTTGACCCAGACCATCGCCGTGCAGCCGGCGACGCGCTCGGCGACCCACTCGGCCTGCACGCGCGCGAGCGGACTGGCGCGGCTGCCGATGCGCAGCAGGTTCGTGTCGGTCATGCCGGATCCTCGCTCGCAGGTGCGGGCGCATCCTCGACCGAGGTCACCTCGCTGGCGACCTCCGCGCCACTCGAAAGACGCGTGCGTAGACGATCCCCGACCCGCACGTCGGACGCGCGGCGCACGAGGCGCGTGCCCCCGTCCGCATCATCCACGCTCGTGAGTGAGTAGCCCCGGCCGAGCACCGCGAGCGGCGAGAGCGCGCGCAGGCGATCTTCCAGGCTGCGCAGGGCGGCCACGTGGCGCTCGATGCGGGTCGCCGCGGCGCGGCCGAGCCGCGTCTCGAGCTGCGGCACGTGGTCGCGCGCAACCGCCAGCCGGCGCTCCAGCGGCGGCGCCAGCCGCCCCCCGAGCTCGCGCACGCGCTCGCGCTGGCGCCGGAGGCGCGCGCGCGGGCTGCCGGCACGCAGCCGGTGGGCCAGGTGGTCGAGCCGTTCCCGCCGGGTGCGGGTCAGCGCCCGCCCGTCCCGGAGGACGGCGCGCTCGGCGAGCGCTTCGAGCTGCTGCCAGAGGCGGTCCACCCGGCGCCGGAGCGCCTGGCCGAGTCGCGCGCCCTCGCCCTCGACGCGGCGCAGGAGCTCCGCCGCATCGGGGACCACGAGCTCGCCCGCCTGGGACGGCGTCGCTGCGCGCACGTCGGCGACGAGGTCCGCGATGGTGACGTCGGACTCGTGCCCCACGGCGCTGACGACCGGCGTCGCGCACGCGGCAATGGCGCGCGCCACGACCTCCTCGTTGAAGGCCCAGAGATCCTCGATCGAACCGCCGCCGCGGCCGGCAACGATCACGTCGACGTTCGCCGTGTCGGCGACGCGCAGTGCGCGGACGATCTCGGCCGCGGCCCCCTCCCCCTGCACACGCACCGGCAGCAGCAGCAGGCTCACGCCGGGCAGGCGGCGCCGGATCACACTGACGAGATCGCGCACCGCGGCACCGGTCCGGCTCGTCACGAGCGCGATGCGCCGCGGCAGGAAGGGCAGCTCCTGCTTCTGCGCCGGATCGAAGAGGCCCTCGGCCTCGAGCTTCGCGCGCAGCTGCTCGAACGCGAGCTGCAGCGCGCCGGCTCCGACGGGCTCGAGCGCGCGGATGATCAGCTGGTAGCGGCCATGCGGCGGGTAGACGTCGATGTAGCCGCGCGCGATGACCTCGAGCCCGTCCTCCGGCTGGTAGCGCAGCCGTCCCGCGGTGGAGCGCCAGATCACGGCGGGCAGGACGGCGCCGGCGTCCTTGAGCGTGAGGTAGACGTGGCCCGGACGCGACGCGCGCGGCTGGGAGATCTCGCCCTGCACGAACACGTCTTCGAAGGTCACGCTGAGCATCCCCTGGATCTGGGAGGTCAGCTCGCTGACGGTGAGGATGCCGTCGCCCGCGGAGCTCACGCGGCGCCCTCGTCGGGCATGCGCAGGAACAGCCCCTCGATCGCGGTCGTCTTGCCCGTCCGCTCATCGATCTCGGCGAGCACGGCGCCCAGCCGCGCGTCGCGCGTCGCCACCGTGAACGGCTCGTGCACGTTGAGCCGCATCTTCTTCAGCACGGCGTTCTTGTCGCGGCCGATGACCGAGTCGTACGGGCCCGTCATCCCGCAGTCCGTGATGTAGCCGGTGCCGCCGGGACGGATCTCGGCGTCGGCGGTGGGCACGTGCGTATGCGATCCGAACACCAGCGCGACGCGGCCGTCGAGGTGCCACGACAGCCCGATCTTCTCGCTCGTGGCCTCGGCGTGCATGTCCACGATGACTACGTCTGCCTTGGTCTTCATCGCGCTCACCAGGCGATCCGCTTCGGCGAGGAAGTCCCCCTGGGCGTTCATGAACACCTTGCCCTGCAGGTGGATCACGCCGACGCGGATGCCCGTCTTCGACTCGACCACGCAGTGGCCACGCCCCGGCGCGCCCACGGGCCAGTTGGCCGGACGCAGGAGGCGCTCCTCGTTGTCGAACAGGGCCAGCGACTCGCGCCGCCGGTAGGCGTGGTCCCCCATCGTGAGCACGTCGATGTCGAGCGCGCGCAGCTGGCTGTAGATGCGCGGCGTGATGCCGCTGCCGCTCGCCGCGTTCTCGGCGTTCACCACGACGAAGTCGACGCCGCGCTCCTCGCGCAGCTTGGGCAGGAAGTGGGCGAGCACCGCCCTTCCGGGCTTCCCGACGACGTCACCTACGGCCAGCACGCGGAGCATGGGCGGCGATGGTACGGGCAGCGGAAGGAGAGACCAGCGTCGGGCTACTTGTCGTGGATCATCACGAGGCCCGAGTTGCGCCACGCGCGCACGTGCTCCTCGCCCTTGGCGACGATCAGGCGGACGCCCTGCTCGGGGAGCGGTTCGGCGCGCCGGTCGAATACCCGCTTGCCGGTCTTCAGGACCAGCGTCACGACCTTGGTGTCGCGATTGGCGATGATGCGCATCTCCTGCGCGCTCAGGTTGCCGATCAGGCGCCCCGCGTTGTCGTACTGCAGCAGCATCACGTCGCCGAGCACGTCCTGGGTCACGCCGCCGAGCTTCGTGAGCTGCCACTCGGAGCGCGAGCGCGTCGTCTGGCTGCCGGCGTCGAGCAGGCGGTTGACGACCGAGCGGATGCGGCCCGTCAGGACGGCGTCGCGGTTCAGGTCGCGGCGCCAGTCCACGGGCACGGGCTGGGTCTTGGGGCCCTCGGGCGCGGGGGCATCCGCCGGCTCGGTCCGGTTGGGGGCCGGCGGCGGGAACGGGGCGGGGCCACCGTCCGGGCTGCGGACCCGGGGCGCCGGCAGGTCGCCGGGCCCGGTGGGCGGCGCGCCGAGGTCGTCGCCGGGCACGGCCGGCGACGCGACCGGTGCCTCGGGGCCGGGCAGGTCCTCCAGGTCGACCGGCTCCGCGGTCGGGGTTGCGGGCGGCGTGGCGGGCGGAACGTCGGAGGCGGGCGCCGGCGTCGCGGGCAGCGAGGTCGGCGGCGGGGTCGCGTCCGGCTTCGCCGCTTCGCGATCCGGATAGCGCACGTCGATCAGCGGCTCTTCCTTGAGGAGGCCGTACGCGGCGACCTGCTTCAGCAGGCGCTCGTTGCGCGCGCGCTCGCGCTCGAGGTCCGCCTCGAGCTGATCCAGGCGCGCCTTCGCCACGACGAGGTCGGCCTTGTGCTCGCGCGCCGTGTCTTCCACGAGCTTGCGCGCCATGGCCTCGTTCTGCGCCTTCACCACGCGATCGGCGAGGTCGTTGCGCTCGGTCTCGACGGCGCGCTTCTCGCGCTCGAGCTCTTCCACGTCCGCCCGGGCTGCATCCCGCTCGCTCTCGAGCGCGTGCACGCGCAGGCGGGAGCGATCGACCTCGTCCTCCAGCGACGCGAGCTTGCTGCCCGCCGCCTCCATGCCGCGGGCCTCGCCGTCCCGGTAGGCCTCGAGACGCCCCTGCTCGTTCTCGTCGCGCACACGCGCGAGCTCCTCCATCGAGGGACGCGCCTCCTGCAGCTGATCGATGATCAGGTAGACGCCGCCCAGGAGCACCACGAGCAGGCCGAGCAGCATCATCGGCACGAGCGGGCTGCGCCGGGTCGCCGCCTGCTGCTCCTGCATCTGCGTGAGCATCTGGCGCTGGATCGTCGTGAGGTTGCGGAACGTCTCGTTCAGCGCCTGGGTCGACTGGAGCATCATCTCGGAGCGGTCGCCCCGCTTGAGCGAGGTCGCCAGGGTCGCCTGGACCTCGTGGATGCTCTGCAGCGCCTCGGCGTTGGCCTGGAACGCGCGCGCGAGCTCGCGGGCCGCACCGCCCGTGGCCTGGTCGACATCCCGCGCGAGCTCGGCATCGCCGCTGCCGTGGGGCACCGGCGCGTGGATCTCCACGTCCTTGGCCAGCTCGGGTTCGCTCGATCGGGGGGGGTACTCAGGCATCACAGGTCCCGGATTCGGTCGGCACGCGGATCGGCGATCAGCCGGCGCAGCTCGGCACGCGTCCTTGGAAGACGCCGGAAGGTGCGACCTTCCGCCGTCTCGACGGCGCGCACGGTGGCCAGGTCCCGGCGGCCGCTGAACGCCACCACCAGGTTGGCGCGCTGGCCCGCGGGTACGTCGACGACGTCTCGCAGCGCCCCGAGCCGGTTCAGGGTGAACTGGAGCCCGGGGGCCGGCTCCAGCCGGCCGGCCGCGAGGTCCGCCGCGAGGTTCTTGAGGCGCACCGTCTCCGCGCCGTCGGCGGGGATGACGACGATCGCGCCGTCGGCGAGCGTGAAGCGCTTGACCTCTTCGGAGGTGTTGAACAGGAGCAGCCGATAGAAGCCGAGCAGGTCGGCCGCCTCGCGGCCGAGGCCTTCGTTCAGCTGCGCGTCGTGCTCGGCATCGGGCTTCGGGTCGCCGTAGACGGTGGTGAGCACGCCCTTGAGGCCGGGCTCGATCTCACCGACCCAGAGCGTGACCTCCGCCGGCGCCGAGCGGCGCGGCTTCATCGCGCCCGGCTCGTCGTCGCCGGCGCCGCGACGCCCCGGACCGAGCACCCACACGAGCCCCGCCGTCACGAGGGCGATCGTGGCGGTCACGAACAGGGCCTGGGACCACTCGTCGCGCGTCATGCGACCAGTCTACGCAGGTCGAGGGCGAATGCCCGGATCGGCGCCCTGGAGCGCCCATACGAGGCGTATTCGGGCTACTTCTTGACCTTCTCGTCCTTCCAGAGCGCGTGCTTCGGGGCCTTGACGGTGCGCCACCAGCGCTGGAAGCCGGCCATGGTGTTGATGACCTGCTGCTCCTCGTCCTGCGGCTCGCCGCCGAAGAACTGGACGACCTTGATGGCGTCGACGCGGATGCGGTCCCAGAAGGCCTTCTTGGCCTGGATGTTCGGGTCGTTGGTGCTCTGCTCCGCCTGGCTCTCCACGCTGGAGTAGGTCGTGATCATGTCCTTGCAGATCGCGTAGCGCAGCTTCCCGGGCACCTCCTTGAACTCGATCATGGCCTTGTGCGCGGCCACGAGCCGGATGACGTCCTCGTCGCGGCTCTTGGTGTGGATGTAGTTGTCGACCATCCACGAAAGCCCGTTCGGGCGGTTGAGCTGGGCCAGCGTCATGAACATCTGCTCGAGCAGGTCGCTACGCACATCGTGCTTCGCCTTGTCGAGCCCCTCGATCTCCTTGATCACCTTCTTCGAGATGCCGTCGCGCTTCTTCTCCGCCATCGTGGCGCCCAGATCGCCGAGGATCTTGGCGGCGCGGATGTTCACCTCGTCGAGCTCGTTCGTGGTCTGGGAGCGATCGAGGCGTGTGATCGTGAGGCACTTGAAGATCGCCTTCTCGGCCTTCTTGTCGAAGTCGGCCTGGGCCTTCTCGACCTTCTTCAGCTCGCTGGCGTAGGCCTTCTTCTCGTCCTCGCCGGCGTCGTCCGCGGGCTTCGGCGGTTTGGTGAAGTTGCCGTAGGCCTTTCTCACGGCGTCGAGGTACGCGATGTAGTCCTCGGGGATCGTCTTGCGCTTCTTCTTGATGAACTGCTCGAGCTGGGTCAGGTCCTTGGCGGCCTGGCCTGCGTCCTCGGCGGCGGCGGGCACCGCGATCAGGGCGATCAGCAGGACCGGAACAAGGCGGCGGAGCATCGTCATGGGCACCTCGGGGAAAGGGGACGCCGGCATTGTACCGACTGGGAGGCTGGACTTGAGACCCTCCCCGGATGCGGGCAGGACGGGCCCGCTCCCTACAATCCGATCGTGAGACGGCTCGCGCCCCCGCCCGGTCGAATCCGTGTCCGCCCGCGGCGCGATCTCCCGCCCCCGCTCGAGGCGCTGCGGCGTCTCCAGGGCGGCCCGCCCTGCGTCCTGCGCCTCGCGGAAGGCACGGGGCATCGCGGGCGGCCCTGGTCCTTCCTGGCCGCCGCGCCGACCGACACGCTGCGGCTCGGGGTGGTGCCGCGGGGCACCGCACTCACCGACGCCCTGGCGCCGGTTCGCCCCGTCGAGGCCGCGCGAGACGGGCCGCGCGTGCCCTTCGCGGCCGGCTGGGCGGGGTTCCTGGGCTATGAGGCGCGCAGCGGGGTCGAGGCCCGCCCGCCGCGGCGGACCAGCCCGCTCGGCTTCCCGGCCGTCTGGCTCGGCCGCTTCGACGCGGTGCTCGCCTGGAACCACGCCACGGGCGAGCAGTTCGCCTCCGGCGCCGGCGCGACCTGGCGCGCGGCCGACGCCGCCCGACAGGCCCTGCTCGCACGCGTGACGCGGCGCTCGACGTCGAATGGCCGCGTCCAGATCCGCACCGGCGCGCCGCGGCCGCAGCTGGATCCGGCCACGTTCCGCCGCGCGGTCGCGTCCGCACGCAACGCCGTGCGCCGCGGCGACATCTTCCAGGCCAACGTCTCCCAGCGCTTCGACGCGCGCGTCGAGGCCGAGCCGCGGGCGCTCTTCACCCGGCTCGTCGAGGAGCAGCCCGCGCCCTACATGACCTACGTGGATCTCGGCGACGGCCGCCACGTCCTCTCCGCCAGCCCCGAGCGCTTCCTGCGCCTGCGCGGCACGCTCGCCGAGACGGATCCCATGAAGGGCACGCGCCCGCGCGGACAAACGCCCGAGGACGACCGCCGGCTCTACGAGGAGCTCGCGGCGAGCGAGAAGGAGCGGGCCGAGCTCGCGATGATCGTGGACCTGTCGCGCAACGACCTCGCGCGCGCGTGCCGGACCGGCAGCGTGCGGGTGACCGTGCCGCGTCGGCTCATCCGGTTCGCGCGCGTGCACCAGGCCATCTCCGTCGTGCAGGGCCGGCTGCGTCCCGGTCTCGATCGGCTGGACCTGCTGCAGGCCGCCTTCCCGCCCGGCAGCGTGACGGGTGCCCCGAAGGTGCGCGCGATGGAGATCATCGACGCGCTCGAAGGCGAGGGGCGCGGGCCCTACTGCGGCGCGCTCGGCTGGTTCGACGAAGGCGGCGACATGGACCTGGCCGTGGCGATCCGCACGATCCTGCTCAAGCACCGGACGGCCTCCTATCGCGTCGGCGGCGGCATCACGTTGCGCTCCGACCCGCACGCCGAGTGGCGCGAGACGCTCGACAAGGGCCGCGGGCTGTTCGCCGCGCTGTCCGGTCGCGAGGACGAGCAATGAGCCGCGCGCGCTCCACGCGCGCCGACGTGCGCGCGTTCCTGCGGCACCTCGAGACGGTGCGCAACCTCTCCCCCAACACGCTGCGCGCGTACGGCGGCGACCTCGACGACCTGCTCGCCGTGCTCGACGCGTTCGGCGTGACGACGTTCCAGGCCGTGGATCTCTTCACCCTGCGCCGCTACCTCGCGACGTTGCGCGAGAAGCAGCTGAGCCCCAAGAGCGTCGCGCGGCGCATCAGCGCCATCCGCGCGCTGTTCCGCTGGCTGCTCGGCGCCGGCCGCATCGAGATCGATCCGTCGCAGGCGCTGCGAACGCCGAAGCGCGATCGGCGCCTCCCGCGCGTCCTCTCGCCCGACGAGATCGAGCAGCTGCTCGAGACACCGCCCGTGGACACGTGGCTCGGGCTGCGCGACCGCGCGATCTTCGAGACGCTGTACTCGACCGGGGCGCGCGTCTCGGAGCTCGCCGGCCTGGACCTCCCGGACCTCGATCTGGCGGACGGAACGGCGCTGTTGCGCGGCAAGGGGCGCAAGGAACGGCTCGCGGGCCTGGGCGGCCCCTGCCTGGCCGCCCTGGACGCGTACTTCGACGCGATCGCCGCGATGCGCGTGCGGCGGGACCGGCGCGCCGTGTTCCTGAACCGCTACGGGGCGCGGCTCTCGACGCGCGGCATCGCGCGCGTGCTGGACAAGCACGTGGCGGCGGCCGGGCTGCCCTCCGGGGTGAGCCCCCACACCTTGCGCCACAGCTTCGCCACGCACATCCTGCAGGCCGGTGCGAACCTGCGCGAGGTGCAGGAGCTCCTGGGGCACAAGAACGTGGCGAGCACGCAGGTCTACACGCACCTCACGCTCGATCACCTGAAGCAGGTCTACGACCGCGCGCATCCGCGCAGCGGCCGCCGCTCGAAGGGGCGCACCCGATGACGCTCGAGGCGCCTTCCCCGACACCGGACATGGCGGTGCCGAAGCCCTACGGCCGCTGGTTCAAGTGGACGATCCTCGCCGCCTGGCTGGTCGTCTACCTGTCGTGCATGGCGGCCGCCGGCTGGCGCTTCGATCCCGGTCTCGGCTTCATGGGCTACGGCTTCCCCGGCCTCGGCGTGCTCAACCGCCACGGCGCGGCCGTACCCACGCTCGTGAGCCAAGGCGACTGGCATCGCCTCGTCCTCGATCCGCTCATCAACACGTCGCTGATCGGCTTCGTGTTCACGCTGTGGGTGTGGGCCTCGCTGGGCGGCATGCTGCTCTCGATCGCCGGGGCGGGACGCTCGTGGATCGTCTTCGTCGTCGGCGGCGCGGCCGGTGCGGCGGCGCACGCGTGGCAGCACCCGACGCTGCCCTTCGCCGGCGCGGGTCCCAGCGGCGCGATCATGGCGGCCACCGGCGCGCTGCTCTGCTTCGGTCTGATCGACAAGAGCCCCGTCGGCGCCGCAGCCAAGAAGCGCGCAATCGGCTACCTCATCGCGATCGTGCTGTTCACGGCGCTCTTCGCCCTGTTCACCGGCTCGAACCTCATCGCCATGGGCACGTTCGAGATCTATGCCCTCGCGGCGGGCCTGCTCGTCGGCGCCGGCTTGATGCTCGTCTTCGGGCCGCGGCGCATCGTGCGACCGCCCGGCGCCGTCGTGCGCGCGCTCTCCTTCGGGCTGCTCGCGGTGGTCGCCGTGGCGGTGTCGATCCAGGCGCCGCGCGCGCTGGCGGGCGAGAACCCGATGGACCGCGCGCTCGACTACCTCGCCAAGATCAAGGCGGTCGAACAGGACGCGTGGAAGGTGAAGAGCCGGCACGAGAAGACGGGCACCAGCCGTCGCGCACAGCTCGAGGGCACACGCCCGCAGCGCGAGGCCCTCACCGAGTCCGTGCGCGCTGTCCGGGGCTTGGCGTGGCTCGAGAAACTGGAGGGGCGCGAGGCGCTCATGACGTACCTCGACGCCTTCGGCACGTTCGAGCGCCTCGACTGGAAGCTGCTCTCGATCGAGATGGCGCGCATGAAGCAGGCCTTCGAGCGCTGGCAACCGTACGAGCAGCGCATGCTCCTCGAGGCCGGCGTGCCGGGGCGCGACGAGACGATCTGGACCAGCGAGTTCCCCAAGTGACGCGCCGCCTCGGTCCTCTGCGCATCGTGCGCACGCGCCGTGGAGCACGCTTGGAGCAGGACGGGCTGATCGTCAGCGAGGTCCTCGACCACCCCGGCGCGACGGACACGCTCTTCGACGTGCTGGCCGCATGTGTCGCGGCGCTCGCCCCGGGGCCGCGCGTGGCGATGCTCGGCTTCGCGGCGGGCGGCGTCATCGCCCCCATGCGAGCCATGGGGTTCGGGCATCCCGTGCACGCCGTGGATCTCTCCCTCGACGGCGAGGTCCTCTTTCGCGAGCTGTCGGCGCCGTGGTGTGGCCGCGTCGAGGTGGACGAGGCCGACGCGGTGCGCTGGCTGCGTGCGAAGCGACGCCCCTTCGACCTGATCCTCGAGGATCTCTCCGCGGAGGTGGACGGCGAGCTCACCAAGCCGCCCGTGACGCTCGACCCGCTGCCCGCGCTGATGGCGTCGCGTTTGGCCCCGAACGGCATCGCCGTCACCAACGTGCTGCCGATCCCGGGCATGCCGTGGACCGAGCTCCTGCCGCGCCTGGCCGCCCCCCATCGGGAGGCCCGGGTCCTGGTCCTCGACGAGTGGGAGAACCGCGTGCTCATCGCGGGTCGTGCCCTGCCGTCGGCGCGTAACGTCGGCCGCCGGTTGCGGCAGCACCTGGACGCGATTGGCTCCGTCGAAGCCAAGGGCTTCGCGGTGCGCACGCTGTCCCCGCGAACCGCTCCACGCATGCGATAGTGCGCTCCGCGGCGAACGGGAGTCGACGGACATGCAGGAGTATCGGATCCAGGAACTACGCAACGCGCTCCGGGACCACCTCTCCCCGGGCGAGTCGTTTCGCGCCTACTGGCAGGATGACGAGCTGCGCGTCGTTCCGGACGAGGGTGACGCGGGCCTCGTCTACGAGGACAAGGCGTTCTACGGCATGCTGCTCACGATCAACGAGCGCGTCAGCAACGCGGGCACGACCCTCGCCCTCTTCGGCTTGGGCCTCTCGGCGTTCGTCATCCTCTCGATCGCCTTCAACTGGTTCCCCGACCTGACCGGCGGCCTGGACGATCTGCGCGCGTGGTGGTTCTACGTGATGGCCGGCCTCGCGGGCCTCGTGTTCACCGGATGGCTCACGGGCTTCCGCGAGCGCGCCGCATTCCGCGAGACGGAGCGCGATCTGGAGGACGGCCTCGACCGCCTCGGCCTCACGCGCTACGCCCTGCTCGCCATCATCAACGACGACGAGGAGCTCTCCTCGCTCGTGGAGATGCTGAAGTCCAGCCAGCCCGCTCGCTGACGCCAGGGGTCACGAGAACGAGGCGTACGCCAAGCGAGAGTCGTACTCGTGCTCGTTCTCGTGTGCGTGGCGCGTCGCGCGCGCCGACCTTCGGTCGGCTTCGCGCTGACGCGCGGAGAGTGGTACCCCCAACGGGATTTGAACCCGTGTCTTCAGCTTGAAAGGCTGATGTCCTGGACCAGGCTGGACGATGGGGGCACGCAGCGAACGTCTAGAGGCGAAAAGCCTCGCCGTGGATGCGGCAATGTCAAGAATGCCCGTTGCGGGAGGTCAGTCCACCGCGCGGAACAGGTTGTTGAGATAGTCGTGCCAGGTGTTCGCATTGGCGCCGACGGCGGCCCAGTCCACGCGCATGGCCTTGAAGTCCTTGCCGGGCACCTTGACGTGGTCCGGCAGCTCCCCCACGCCCTCGCGTACGGGGATCTGGGCCGACGGGCCGTTGGCGAGGCGCGCTTCCGTCTCGGGGCGGGCCAGCCAGCGCAGGAACCGTGCGGCCTGCTCGGGGTTCGGGCCGCCCTTGATCAGGGCGCACGTGTTCGGGATCAGGAGCGAGCCCTCGGCGTCCTGGTCCGGGTAGATGACCTTCACGTTCGCGCCCTTGCCGGCGCGCATGTTCTCGATGGCGATGAGGGCGTCGTCCGTGTCCGTGAGGCCGAAGGCGACCTTGCCGCCCTTCTCCGAGACGGCGCGCATGACGCGTCCGTTGGAGGCCACGATCTTCATGCGGCCGTCCTTGCCCGCCTTGGCGCACTCCTCGAAGAAGGCGCGTGCGGCCTTCTCGTCCTGGGTCAGCAGCGTGACGGCGTGCGTGTAGGTCGTGCCCGTGAGGGGCGCGGCCATCGTGGTGAACAGCCCCTGCTCCTTCCACTTGGGATCGAACAGGTCGCGGATGTTCTTGGGGTGGTCCTTCTCGTCCGGCAGCAGGTCGAGGTTGACGAGGAAGACACGTGCCCGCGCGCCGAACTGGATGAACTCCCCGTTCGGGTCGCGCCACTCCTCGGGGAACATCTCGGCCACGCCCTTGGGCAGCGGCGCGAGGATGCCCGAGTTCGCCAGGTCGACCATGTGCATGATCTCGTTCGACCAGTACACGCCGGCGCGCGGGTTGTCCTTCTCCGCCTGCAAGCGCTTGGGCAGGCCGACGCTGCGCGAGGCCTCGGACTCGCCGTGGAAGTCCACGGACAGGCCCGACTCCTGCTCGAACAGGTCGGCGATCTGGGTGCTCTGGTCCTGATCGACGCCGCAGTACAGGACCACGTCCGACTCGGCCTCGGGCTTCATGAAGAAGTACAGCGCGGCGGCGATGACCACCACGACGACGCCCAACATCAAGGCTTGTGCGTTTCCACGCATCGATCGCATCTTTCGACTCCCGATCCGGGGCCCGCGGCCGACGGGCCGTCACACCCCGGAAATCTGTATCCGGGCGGTAACAGCGTAGCGATTCCGATACGGCTGCTGTCGCCTAGAGATCGTGCGTCCGCCCGCGTCGGGCGGCGTGCTTGAACCGATGGCTGTCCACGTCCAGGGTGCGCAGCTTCTTGTGGAAGTTGGGCCGGCTGATCCCTGCGATGCGGGCGGCCGCCGCGACGTTGCCGCCGGTGCGCGCCAGCAGGTCCTCGACGTAGCTCACCTCGAAGCGGCGCTGCGCCTCGCGCAGCGGCAGCGGGCCGCCCTCGGCATCGAGCGGGAGCAGCGGCACGCGGGCGCCCGGCAAGCCGCCGTTGTGGGCCACCTGCGGATCGCGGTCGGAGGGACGCAGCGCGTCGAGCTCGGCCTCGACGGTCTCGTAGCCCGACGGCGAGAGCCGGCGCTCCACGAGCGCGCGCAAACGCCGGTTTTCGAGGGACATGCGGCGTTCGCTGATGGCGCGGTGCAGCGCGCGCACGACCTCGTCGACCTCGAAGGGCTTCTCGACGTAGTCGCGCGCGCCCCGGCGCATGGCCTCGAGCGCGGAGTCCATCGTGCCGTAGCCGGTCATCACGACGACCGGCACCTGCGCGTCCATCTCCGTCAGGATCGACACGATGTCGAGCCCGTTGATGTCGGGCAGCTTCATGTCGGTCAGCACGGCGTCGAAGCCGCCGCCGACGAACAGGTCGACGCCCTCCTTCCCCGTGGCGGCCTCGGTGCTCGCAAGGCCCGCGCGGCGGATGCCGCGCGCCACCGCATACCGCATCGACTCCTCGTCGTCGATCACCAGGATGTGGGGAACGCGCTCGTGCTCTTGGCTCATGCCGGAGCCGACGCAACTCCTGGACCAGATCCCCGCCCCGGCAGGAAGACGGTCATGCGGGCGCCACCCGCCGGGCCCGCGCCGACCTCGATGCGTCCCCCATGGCGCTCCACGATGCCGTAGGAGACGAAGAGCCCCAGCCCCGTGCCGCCCTCCCGCGCTGTGAAGAACGGCTCGAAGATGCGGTCCTTGAGCTCGTCGGGCACGCCGGCGCCCTCGTCGAGCACCTCGACCCACGCCTGCGCGTCGCGTCGGCCCGTCGTCACGCGGACGCGGGAACCTCGGGGTGACGCCTGCAACGCGTTCGTGACGAGGTTGAGCACGACCTGGTGCAGCTGGCCCTCGTCGCCCTCCACCTCGAGCGGCGCGCCCGCCTCGGCTTCGAGGGCCACCTCGCGCTGCCGCGCGGTCGGGGCCGCCGTGCGGACCACGTCCGCCACGACCTCGACGAGGTCGACCGTCCCGAACGAACGCTCCCCCGGCCGCGCGACGTCGAGCAGCGCCCGGATCAGCACGGCGGCCCGGTCGCTCGTCTTGCGCGCCATGTCGAGGTCGGCCTGCATGTCGGGATCGGTGCTGGCGCTGCGCGCGCTCTCGATGCAGCCGCGGATGCCGCCGATCAAGTTGTTGAACTCGTGGGCGACGCCCCCCGCGAGCGTGCCCAGGCCCGCCATCTTCGCGGCCTGCACGAGACGGTCCTGGGTGGTCCTCAGCTCCTCGAGCGCCTGGGTGCGCTCGGCGAGCGTGCGCTCGAGGTCTTCCGTCTTGCGCCGGACCTCGTCCTCGAGGCCTTCGGTGGCGGCCCGGATCTGGCCGCGCATGCGCTCGACGTCGCGCGTGAGCGCATCGAGCTCCTGGGCCCCGCGTCGTTGTGGCGGTACCGGTGTCGCCAGGTCGCCCTGCGCGATGCGGTTGACTGCGTCCCGCAGCCGACGCACGGGCCCGACCACGAGGACGAAGAGCGTGCCGCCGAGCAAGAGCGCCATGCCCGCCAGGAGCATGGCGAAGCGGCCCGCCAAGCGGCCGCGCTTCTCCGCGGCCGCGCGGTCCGCGCGCGCGACCGCGAGCGCGCGCAGCTTGGACGCCGCGGCATCGATGCGCGTATCGCCCTGAAGCGCCATGCGCTCCGTGAGCACGCGGATGCGCTCCTTCTCCTCGTGGTTGCGGCGTCCGATCGCGTCGACCAGCATCTGCTGGATCGCGGCGACGTCGACGCGGCCGGGCTCCTCCGGATCGCGATAGAGCGTCAGGGGCTCCTGCGCGATCCAGCGCCGCAGCGCCTCGTTCGACCCCTCGACCAACGCCACGGCGGTGTCCTGGGAGAGCGAGAGCAGGACGCGGGCGAGGCTGCGCAGCTCGACCTCCGCGTCGTGCTGCGCCTCGGAGGCCTCGCGGCGCGCTTCGGCGAGGTCGTCGGCGGTGATCCAGAACAGCACGCCCGCGCCGAGCGCGAGCACCACGCCGCCCACGAGCAGCGTGGTGAGCGTCACGAGCGAGCGGCTCATCGGGGCGTCTCCGACGGGGCCGGCCGGATGCCCCGGTGCAGCTCGCTGGCGCGCGCCAGGAACGGCAACGGCAGCACGTGGCCCTGCTTGTCCGCCGCATCGAGATCCACGAGCACGCGCAACGTGCGCACGCCGCGCGCGGGCAGGACCTCCTTCGGGTAGCGCGTGAGTACGCGCGCCGCCTCGCTCGCGTATCGGCCGACGAGATGGTGGTCGGCCGCGACAACGACCGTGGCGACGCCTTGACGGAAGCGGATCGGATCGTCCGTGATCAACGGCACGCCGCGCTTCTTCGCGAGCCGCGCCGCCTGCGTGAACGAGAGCACCTCCTCCCCCACGCCGAACCGCACGTGCAACACGGCGGCGAGGGGCACGTCGGCATCCTCGGGCGATGCCGGGCCCAGGCCCTTGAGCCCCGCGACCTCCGCCGCGCGCGCCAGCTTGGCTTCCGCGTCCTCAGGGGTGCTCCGCCACGCGAGCTCGATGCGCGGCCACGACGCCCCCGCGAGCTGGGTGACGACCTCGCCCAGGCGCTCGAGCTGCAGGTCCGCGTAGATCACGGACGACGGCCCGGTGGGCTTGGGCAAGGGCACGAGCGGTGTACCGCCCGCGGTGTACCGCGTCACCACCAGCACGCGCGGCACGTCCGTCGCGCGCGCCTTCAAGGCGTTCGCCGCGACGTCGCCGAACGCGAACGCGATCGGCTGCGCGCGCTTGCCTTCGCCCGCCTCCGCCTGCTCCGTGCGCAGCGTCTCCGCAAACGCGTCCAGCGAAGCGGCCTCGTTCTTCGCGGGCGCGAGGCAGACGCGACCCAGGCGCGCCTTCTCGAGGCCGCGCCGCAAGCCGTCGTACATCTTCAAGAGGCGCGCGTCGGTCTCGAACCGCAGCGCGTGCAGGTCGCACGTGACGCCCGTCTCCTCCTCCGCACGCAGGGCGCCCGGCAGGGCGAAGAGCAGCGCCAGCGCCGCGGCGAGGGCGGCGCGCAGAGGTCCCGGTCGGTTGCGCCTCGTCGATGCCACGCGGGGATCCTACTCCCGCCCCCCGTTCGTCGTGCAACTGGGGGCGGCCCCGCCGCCCGGAGGGTGCGACGGGGCCCATGGAATCGCCTGGTCGGATCTACGACTTGCGCGTCAGGGTCCAGGGCGTGTTCGTGTTGTCGAGCTTGTTGAAGACGTGGCCGGAGAGGCGCTTCTTGTCTGCGCTCAGCTCGAGCGTGCCGTGGCCCAGCTCGAGCTGGCCCGGCCCCCACTTGAAGTCGAGCCGGCCGTTCGAGACGTCGCCCCAGAGCCGGACCTCGATGCCGTTCGGGTAGATCACCCGCGCCGTCACCCGCTTGCCCGTGTGGGTGATCACGAGCGTCGCGATCGAGGAGGTCCACTGGCCCGAGAAGCTCGGGTTCGTGGTGACGCCGCCCAGCGGGGCCTTGGGCGGCAGCGGCTCGAGCGTCTGCGGCGGGAGCATCTTCGCCTTCACGACGCGGGGCAGGAGCTCCGCCCCGATGTACACGTCCTTGGCGTCGATCTGCACGTCGTAGCGACGGGCGCCGTAGCCGGCGGCCGAGAGCTTGATCGCATAGCGCCCCGGCTCCAGCCGACGCTCGATGCGGCCCTTCGCGTTCGTCTTGCCCTTCGCGATCACGGCCTTGCCCCGCGTCACCTCGTACCGGGCGGGCAGGTGCTTGCGGCTCACGCTGTCGATCACCTGCACGCGCAGCATGCGCGGCGTGGTCAGGCGCGTGTGACCCACGTCGAAGCGCAGCTCGTACCGGCTGCCGTCCTCGCGGTACCGGAGCGGCGTCGCACGGCGGCGCAGACGCACCCCCGGGCCGGCGGTCTGACCGCGCGTGTCGAGGAGCGCGAGGCCCAGGACCTCGTCGTCGCCGCGGGAGGCGTTCATCGCCTGCCGCATGCGCATGAGCAGTTCCTGCTTGTAGTGACCGGCGCTGTAGTGCCCGGCGGCGTACGCCTTCTTCATCCCGCCGGCGAACGCCTGCAGATCGCGCGTGACGCGCGTCTTCACCTCGGGCGTCCACCAGATGCCCGGACCCTCGCGGGTGACGTAGCCGCTGCCGAAGGCGCTGTCGCGGTCCCACTCCATGAGGCCCACGAGGACGGCGGCGTCGTCGGGATGCTGGACGTCGTCATGGGCGCGCAGCATGGCCCCCGAGGGGAACCGGCTGTGCCCCGTCTCGACGTTCTTGAACTGATACGAGTCGACGTGCACGCGACCGGAGCGCAGGTTGACGTACGCGAGCACGACGTACGGATCGTCGGAGCCGTGTTCGTCGGACTCCTCGAAGCAGCGTAGGGCCGTCAGCTCGACATCGATACGGAGGCGGCGTGCGGCGTCGGCGGCGGCGGGCGCCGTCGCGCCGAGCAGGGCAGCCAGGAACAGCACGAGGGCCGACGGGCGGAGAGAGCGGGAGGTCATGGCGGGGTCCTCGGGGGCGGCGCCGGACCATTCCGGCGCGCATCTGCCCTCAAGGGCCGCCGGGCCGCCGAGGTGTGACCGGGAAACGAGACGAATCCCCCCGGTACCGGATGGCCTACTTGCGGAGGCGTATGGCCGCGTCGTACTGGGCCTGCCCGTCCGCCTCGCGGCCCAGGTCCTGGAGCAGGGAGCCGAAGCTGTCGTGGATCGCCGCGAGCCACTCGCGGACATCCGCGTCGTCCGCCTGGGCGGCCACGATCTTCTTCCCGCCCTCGATGGCGCGCTCGAAGCGCGGCAGCGCCTCG
This sequence comes from Planctomycetota bacterium, assembly GCA_030066775.1. Lineage (GTDB taxonomy): Bacteria > Planctomycetota > PLA2 > PLA2 > JAEUHO01 > JASJAY01. The sequence goes on along the minus strand of JASJAY010000049.1, from coordinate 10,465 downwards.
TCGCGGCGGTTCGCGCGCACGAGCTGCTCGGCGATCATGCTCTCGCGGTCGTAGAAGTCCCGCTTGACCGCCGCGTCGCCGGGGGTCGTCCGCATGCGCTCGCGGCGCACGTCCTGCGCCTGCTCCCAGGCGGTGAAGGCCTGCTCGCGTTCGCCGGCGGCGACGAGCGCATCGCCCTGGTTCTCGCGACACCAGATGAGCATGTCCTTGAAGTTCCAGCGCGTGGGACGCCGGCGCGACATCGCCTCCAGCATGGCGGCGAACACGGCGCGGTGGTCCGCGCTCTCGCGATAGGCCTGACGCGCCACGAGCGTGTCGGCCACGGCGTCGACCTGGTTGCCCAGGTTGGTGAGCGCCTGCTCGTCCATGGCATCGAGGTCCAGCTCGCGCGCGATCGCAAGGCCGCGCGCCCAGGCGGTCTTCGCCTCGTCGAGCCGCCCCGCGCCTTCGAGCACGTCGCCTTCGCTCAGCCAGCTCGAAGCGAGCGCGGGGACCTTCGCGGCATCGCCGGGATGACGCCGGCGATGCTCTTCGAGCAGCTCACGGGTACGCCGGCGGTGACGCAGCGCGCCCTCGAAGCGCTGGCGCGACTCGAGCGCACGGGCGACCCAGTCGAACGCCTGATGGTGCCGCGCGAGCTCCGCATCCGTGAGCCCGTCGAGCGGCATCTGGCCGAAGTACTCGAACACCGCGGGCGCGAAGTCCTCGACGCGCTCGCTCGTCTCCGGCGCATCGGGATAGCGACTGAGCTCCAGCAGCATCACCTCGGCGAGGTCCTTGGCCCGCTGTCCGCTGGCCTCGGCCGCTTCGCGCAGGCGCGTCTCCTCGCGCCCCGTGTCGCCGAGATGCTTCATGAACAGCACCGTGCCGCCGACGGCGACCGCGAGCAGCAGCAGGACCGCCGCGGCGATCGGCTTGTGCCGCCGCACCGCGAGGCGCAGCACGTAGCCCAGCGTCGGCGCGCGGGCCGCGATCGGCCGCCGCCCGAGGAAGGCGTCGAGGTCCGCGGCGAGCGTCGCGGCATCGCCGTACCGCCGGCGTGGGTCGCGCTGGGTCGCCTTCGCGACGATCGTGGCGAGGTCGTCGGGCACGTGCCGGTCGAGCTGTTCGGCCCGCCGAGGCGTCGCGCGCAGCACCTGCTCGATCAGCTGCGCCGGCGTCTCGCCCTCGAAGAACGGCGTCCCCGTCACGAGCTCGAACAAGGTGACGCCGAGCGCGTACACGTCGGCCCGGCGATCCACGGGTCCGAGCTTCGGGTCCAGCTGCTCCGGCGCGATGTAGCGCAGCGTGCCGACGACCCCCTGCGTCTCGGTGAGCGCCTCGCTCGCATCGGAGAGCGCCGCGAGCCCCAGGTCCATGATCACGGCCCGGTGGCCGTGGGCCGTGATCAGGATGTTGCCGGGTTTGATGTCCCGATGCACGACGCCCTGCTCGTGCAGGTGGTGCAGGCCGCGCGCCGCGTCGCGGAAGACGAGCGCCAGGCGTCCGTAGCGATCGCCGCCGACGGGGACGCGGGTCTCCGACGCATCGACGCGCGGCGCCGCGCCGAGCGCCGTCGCGTGGCGCGCGCGCACCTCTTGCCACGCCATGGTGACCGCTTCATCGAAGTCGGGCGTCGTCTCGAGCCGGCGCGCGACCTGCGCCAGGTCCACCCCTTCGACGTACTCCATGGCGTAGTACGGCCGGTCCCCGGATGTGCCGGAGCCGAGGATGCGGATGACGTTCGGATGCTCCGATCGACCGAGCGCGGCGATCTCGCGCCGGAAGCGGGCCAGCGCGACGTCGTCCCGCGCAAGCGTCTCGGACAAGACCTTCACGGCGGCGAGCCGATCGAGCTCGGGCTGCCGCGCCAGGTGCACGACGCCCATGCCGCCGCGTCCGATCTCGCCCAGAAGCTCGAACTCGCCGTAGCGATCCTCCGTCTCGATGGGCTGCGTGACGTCGTCCGGGCGCCACGCGCCGATGCGCTCATGCAGCGCATCGGCCACGCCCGGGAAGCGCGCCTCGAGGGCCTTGCCCCGCAGCATGTCGCCGCTGGCGTAGTCGAGGAAGCGCGCCCCGCGACCGCGCACCGCGTCGAACAGGTACACCCGTTCGATGCCGTCGTCCTCCGCGTAGAGCACGAGGGGGAAGAGCGAACGCCATGTCTCGCCGGTGCGCGCGTAGACGCGCCCCGGACGGGTCCCCTCCGGCAGCGTCGTGCCCTGGGCATCGAGCACGAGCGCGTGATCGCCCATGAGGTCCAGCACGCGGCCGTGCGTGCGCCCGCGTTCGTCGACGGAGACGGACTCCACGAACACCATGCGGCTGTCGGGCAGGAACAGACCGGCCGCCCAGGCGCGCTCGATCCCCCGGAGGAGCACGCGGCCCGCGTGCTCGTAGAACGACGCGCGGCGGACGGAGCCGTGGCCGATCACGCGATTGCGGTAGGCGGGCAAGGCGCCGAGGAGCGTCGCCGCCGGAACCTGCTGCGGCCGCGCCGCGCGGTCGGCCCCCACCTCGGTGAGCAGCTCGTGCACGTCGAGCAGGGCCCGATCGCTGGTGACGACCGCGCCGGCATCGAGGGCCCCGACCCACGCCCCGAGGGACGCCTTCGCCAGCACCGTCGCGTCCTCGGGGGGGCGGGCGGCGACCGCCAGGCGCACGGAGACCTCCCACGCGAAGTACGCCGTGTCGTGCAGGTCCTTCGCGGACTTGGCGTTGTGGCTTCGGCGCCTCAACACGGCAACGGGCAGCGGCAGCTTGGGGGCGTCCATCGGGCGTCGGTCGGATCATGCCAGAGCGGGATCTGTCCGGCCACCCACGCCGTTCGTGGGGTTGTGTCGCCGGAGGGCGACCGTGACAATGCGCGCGTGAACGACGCCGCATCGCATGCCCGGGGCCTCCTCGAGCGCGCGATCGAGGTGTCGCGCCGCAGCCCCGTGGATCAAGCGCTGCCCCGCTTCCAGGAGGCGCGCACCGCCTTCGAGAACGCCGGTGACGAGCGCGGGATCGCCGAGACGTGGATCGAGGAGGCGCGCTCCCTCGCGGGCACGTTCGGCCGCCGGGCCCTCGCGCAGGCCCACGCGGCCCTCGACCAGGCCGGCGCCGCACTCGATCCGGCCGCGGACGTCGACCTGCGGGCTCGGTTGCTGCACGTCCGCGGCTACGCCCAGTTCCGGGAGGGCCGCGTCGCCGACGCGATCGAGACGCTGCAGCAGGCCGAGCGGGCGTTCCGCGAGGCGCAAGACGCGTCGGGCGAGGCACGTGTGCTGGACACCCTCGGCGTGCTGTGGGAGCGCGGCGCCGATCGCGAGCGCGCCGCGATGCTCTTCGCGCGCTCCTACGCGCTCAAGCAGCGCGCGCAGGACGACGAAGGCCTGGCCGTGACGCTCGGCAACCTCGGGCGCCTCGCCTTGCACGGCGGACGCATCGACGAGGCCATCGAGTTCTTCCAGCTCGACCTCGCCATCGCGCGCTCGCTGGGCGACCCGCAGGGCGAGGCGGTGGTGCTCACGAACCTCGCCGAGTGCGCACTCGCGCAAGGACGCACGGAGGATGCACGCACCCGAGCGCGCGCGGTGCTCGACATCGCGACCGATCTCGGCAAGCCGGTGACCCGCGGCTACGCGCATGCGGCCATGGCGGACGCGCATCGACTGGACGGCGCCCTCGACACCGCGGGTGAAGAAGCCGCGGCCGCCGAAGCGGCGTTCGCCGAGGTGGGCATGGCCGCCGGCATCGCGCACGCGCGGCTGATCGCCGCGCGCATCCACGGCGACGCGCGACGTCCCGATGCCGCCGGTCGGGCCGCCCTCGGCGCGGCGCGGGCCGCGCGCGCGGCGCGGCAGAACGACATCGCGATCGAGGCCCTGCTCGCGGCGCACGCCGCGTTCACCGAAGCGGACCACGCATCGCGCGCGGCGCGCTGCCTGGCCCGTGCACAGGACACGGCCGTACGCAGCGGCTTCCCCGATCTCGTGGACCGCGTGCGTCGGCGCCAGCGCGGCGCCGCCATCTCCGAGGCGTCCGTCGGCGGCGTGGCGCGCGTGCGCATCGAGCAGGGCGTGGGCCCGTTCGAAGGTCGCACCGGCGGCCGCGTGCCGCTGGCCATCGAGGGCTTCCTCGGGCAGGGCGCGTTCGCGATGGTCCTCCGCGTCGTCGACACGGAGACCGGGACGGCGTGTGCGCTCAAGCGGCTCACCGCGGGGCGCGAGCGCATGCGAGCGCTGACGCAGCGCCTCCGACGGGAGTTCACGGCGATGGCGCGGGTCCCGGAGCACCCGGGCCTCGTGCGACCGCTCGCCTTCGGCGACGAGGACGGGCGGCCATGCCTCGTGCTGGAGCTGGTCGTCGCGCGCGACCGGCATCGCTCGCTCGAGGAGCTGATGCTCGACACCGGTCGGCTGCCGGAGCGCCGCATGGCGCAGCTCGGCGCCCAGGTGGCCGACGCGTTGGCCGTGCTGCACGGCGAAGGCATCGTGCACCGCGACGTGAAGCCGTCGAACGTCCTGCTGGGCGAGGACGGCGCCGCCGTCCTGACGGACTACGGCCTGGCCTACGACATGGAGGAGAGCGCGTACGTCCCGACCGCGGGGTTCACCGGCACGCTCGGCTATGCGGCGCCCGAGCTCTTCGACGGCGATGAGGCGTGGACGGCGCCGACCCCCGCAGCCGACCTCTACGCGCTGGGCGTGATGCTCTTCCAGGGCCTCACCGGCGATTGGCCGTTCCGCCAGGGCTCGCTCGCGGGCATGATCCGCGCGAAGCTCGCGGCCGACTATCGATGGGATCGGCTCGCCGGCGTGTCGCCGGAGATCGCCGCGGTCGTGCGCGACCTGCTCGCATCGGACGTCGCCGCACGTCCGGCCACCGCACGCGAGGTGGCCACGGCGCTCGCGTCCATCGGAGGCACGACATGAGCGACGACGTGCCGTTCTCGGAGCTCCTCGAGCGCGCCCGCCAAGGAGACCGCGCCGCGCGCGACGCGCTCTTCGCCCAGCTCGCAGGCGAAGAGGGCGCAGACTCGCCGTTGCTCGCCATGGCGCGGAAGGCGCTGCCGAAGGGCGACCTCGCGCGGGACTTCGTCGAGAGCCAGGACCTCGTGCAGAGCGCGCTCCGCAGCGGCTGGCTCGACCTCTCGCAGTTCCAAGGGACCACGGAGGCGTCGCTGTTCGCCTGGATGCGCACGATCCTGCGGCACAAGCTGAGCCACACGGTCCGCCGCAAGCGACCGCGTCCCGGGCACACGGACGCGATCGAGCCCGATCCGCACGCGTCCGACGCGCCGGCGGAACGGCCCATCGAGACGGCCATCCGGGAAGAGACGTACCGGCGCGTCCGCGACGCCGTGGACGGTCTCCCCGACGACCAGCGTGTGGTGATGGAGCGCCGCCTCGCGGGCAAGGCCGCGCCGGAGGTGGCCGAGGAGCTCGGCCTGACGCCGGCGGCCGTCCGCAAGCGCGAGTCGCGCGCCATGGCGCGGCTGCGGGCCGTCCTCGGAACGCCCCCGAACGCCTGATCTGGAATTGCGGTCACACCCGGCACACCCGGCGGCCCCTGTAGGGCGAGCTGCGCGAACGACCCGCTGCGCGGCAGAACCCCAGGAGTCATCCCATGCGCTTCCCCCGTGCTTCGTTTCCCGCGTTCGTCCTCGCGTCGCTGGCCGCCTTCCTCGTCGGATGCGGCGGCGGCGGTGGTGGCGGCGGCGGCGCCGCCGCCGGCCCCGGCGTCCTGACGCTGCCGAGCATTGCCTCGATGGACGGGCAGGTCGGCATCCTCGCCCCCACCTTCTCGACCGCTGCCGAGCCGGCCGTCGGCGACGACGCGTCGAACAACTCGACCTGGGGCTTCTTCACCTTCGACCTGTCGGCCGTCCCCGCCGGCGCGACGATCCGTTCGGCGCGCATCGAGCTGTGGCAGCGCACGACGGAAGGGAACGCCTTCCAGGTCGTCCAGCTGCTCGTGGTCGACCACATGGAGGTCGACGGCAACGGCCTTCAGCGCATCGACCTCATCGCGAACGAGCTCGAGGCACCGATCACGAACGGCGGCGGTCAGCCGCTCATCCTCTCCAGCAACAGCAACCCGGGCCTGCGCAGCATGGACGTCACGCGGCAGATCCGAAACGACCTCGGCGCCGCGCGACGGTACAGCCAGTACCGCATCCGCGGCCTGGGAGGCCAGCCGCTCCTCGACGGCCAGAACGATCGCGTGATCTTCACCGATGCGGAGAACCAGCGCGGCGGCCAGCCCCCGCGGCTCGTGATCGAGCTCGATCGCTAACCCCCCCCACCGCAAGCGCGCGACGCCGGCCGCCCCAGGGCGGCCGGCGTCTCGTGCGTCCCGGTCCGGCGCGCCGATTCTCGTTGCGCGCTCGAGAGGCCGGTATCGTCCCCGCATGCTCGTCCTCGGCATCGACACCTCCTGCGACGACACGGCCGCGGGCGTGCTGCGGGCGCCGCGCGACGTGCTCAGCAACGAGGTCGCGACGCAGTACGACCTGCACGCCGACTTCGGCGGCGTCGTGCCCGAGATCGCCAGCCGCGCCCACGCCGAGCGCGTGACGTCGGTGATCGAGCGCGCGCTCTTCGTCGCGGGCGTCACCAAGCACGACCTCGACGCGATCGCCGTGACCAACCGGCCGGGCCTGGTGGGCTCGCTGATGGTGGGCGTGGCGGCGGCCAAGTCGTTGGCGCTGAGCCTGGGGCTGCCGCTCGTGGGCGTGCACCACATCGAGGCGCACTGCACGGCGGCGCTGGCGGAACACGAGGAGCTCGAGTTCCCGTTCGTCGCCCTGGTCGCGTCCGGCGGCCACACCGCCGTCTACGCGTGTCGGGACGAGTCGACGATCGAGCGCCTCGGCTCGACGATCGACGACGCGGCCGGCGAGTGCTTCGACAAGGTGGCCGTGCTGCTCGGGCTCCCGCAGCCGGGCGGGCCGCACGTGAGCAAGATGGCGGCCGAGGGCGACGCAAGGGCGATCCGCTTCCCGCGCTCACGCATCGCGTCGGACCCGCTCGCGTTCTCGTTCTCGGGCCTCAAGACGGCAGTGCTCTATCACCTGAAGGGCCCGGGCGGCAAGCGCGACGCGCCGGACCGCGCCGACCTCGAGTCGAGCTACCCCGACGTCGCGGCCTCCTTCGAGCGGGCCGTGGTCGATGTGCTCGTCGACCGCGCCCTCAAGGCCGCCGCGCAGGAAGGCGTGAAGGACCTGGTCGTGGGCGGCGGCGTCGCCGCCAATCGCGAGCTGCGCCGCCTGCTGCACGAGCGTGCGCCCGAGGGGCTCGCCGTCCGCTTCCCGTCCACGGCGCTCTGCGCCGACAACGGCGCCATGATCGCGCTGCGCGGGGCCCAGCAGCTTGCGCGCGGCGAACGCGCGGCGCTCGACCTGGACGTCTACGCCACGGGCGAAGTTTAGCCGTTACCCCTTGCGGGGACGTGCGCGGTTGATGGCGCGGAGCGCGACGTCGCCGGAGAGGACGTTGATCGCCCGCTCGAGCTGCGGATCGACGTAGTCGGTCGCCACCTCGGGGAAGCGCGGCTCCTGGTTCCAGACGCGCCCCTCTTCGTCGTGCCACTGCTTGAGCAGGGTCTCGATCTGCTCCGTGGTCAGGGGCTCGATGACGTCGGGGAAGAGCCCGGCGGGCTCGACCTCGCTGTCCCCGTTGCGCTGCCGGAGCTTGCGCGGGTCCGCCTGGTAGGAGCGCCCGGCCGGCGTGTAGTAGCGCGAGGTCGTCAGCTTCACGGCCGCCTTCGAGCCGGGGATCTCGCTGATCTGCTGCACCAGGAACTTGCCGTACGTGCGCTCACCCACGAGCAGCGCCCGCCGGTGGTCCTGCAGCGCGCCGGCCACCACCTCGCTCGCGCTCGCGCTGCCGTTGTCGATCAGCACGACCAGCGGCATGTCCAAGAGGTCGTCATCGTCGACCTTCGCGCGGTGCAGCTTGTTCGCGTCGTTGCCGCGGCCCTCCATGCGCAGGATGAGGCCCTTGCCGAGGAAGCGGTCCGCGACCTCGAGCGCCGCGCTCAGCACGCCGCCGCCGTTGTCGCGCAGATCGATCACGAGGCCCTTGACGCCGGCGGCGACGAGCTCGTTGACGGCGTTGTCGAAGGCGTCGACCGTCTCCTCCGCGAAGTCCGTCAAGCGCACGACGCCGAAGGCGCCCGCCTTGCCGACACGCCGCTGGAAGACCGTGGGGCGGCTGATCACGCCGCGCGTGACGACCACGCGTTCGGGCGGACCGGCCGGCGCCCCGGTCTCGGGCCGCGGCCCGCGGAGCACGGTGATGGTCACCTGGCTGTTCGGCTTGCCCTTCAGCACCTTGGCCACGTCCTCGATGGCGATCTCCGCCAGGGCGAGGCCGTCCGCGTGTGTGAGCGTGTCCCCCACGCGCAGGCCGGCCTTCGCGGCCGGGCCGCCCGGGAACACCCCGACGAGGGCGAGCCCCTCGTCGACGGCCTCGATCTTCACGCCGAGGCCGGCGTACTTGCCTTCGATGTCCTCGCGCCAGTCCTTGTGCTTCGCGGGCGGGATGAACTCGGAGTAGGCGTCGAGGTCGACGTAGCCGTTCATGGCGCGGTAGAAGGCCTCGCGCTGCTGCTCGACCGTGAGCGTGTCGACGTAGTTGGTGGCGACCTTGCGGCGGACGTAGCGCGCGATGTCCTCGTTCCAGTACATGCCGTCGCGCGGATCGGCGGCGCCGGCTCCGCGGCTGACGAACACGAACGTCACCGCGACGGCGAGCATCACGATCGACGACATCAGGAAGGTGCTGGGCTTCATCGGCGCCTCCGGGTCATGCGAATGATATTCGCACCGGCGGCCTGAGGGTGACGCCGCGGCGCGTCAGTCGAAATCTCCGCGTCCGAATTCCACCGGACTGTCGGCCCCCACGTTCAGCACCAGCCCCAGGGCGATGAAGAAGGTGAGGAGGCTGGATCCGCCCGCCGAGAGGAAGGGCAGGGGCGTCCCGACGATCGGGAACAGGCCGACCGTCATGCCCATGTTGATCAAGGCCTGGAAGCACAGGAGCGTCGCCACCCCGACAGCGAGCAGGCGCCCCGATGGCTCGCGCACCCGCATGGCCGTTCGGAGCACCAGCAGGACGAACAGGGCGTAGCAGCCGTAGAGGATCACCACGCCCATGTGCCCCATGGTCGCGACGAGCACGGGGAAGATGAAGTCGGAGTGCCGCTCGGGCAGGTAGCGCACCTGCTCGAACGCGTCGTCGCCGAAGCCCGCCCCCACGACGGACGCGTTGGCCACGACGATCTTCGAGTGGTGCAGCTGGTGGTTGTGTCCCTGGATGAGCGACTTGTCCTGGCTGTCCTGCAGCAGGAACGCCCGCACGCGGTCCTTCTGGTACTCCTTCAACACGCCCGGCGTGAAGAAGAGCAGCACCGCCGCGGCGAGGCCGGCGCCCGCGACCGTGAACAGGTGCCGCGCGCGCGCGCCCGCGACCCAGAGCATCACGAAGAGCGTGGGGATCAGCAGCAGCGCCGTCCCGAGGTCCGGCTGCTTCATGATCAGCAGCATCGGAACGAGCGTGAGCGCGAAGGGCCAGGCCAGCCCGCGGAAGGTCTTGTGGGTCTCCTGATAACGGATGAAACCCGCCAGCATGATCACGAGGATCACCTTCATGAGCTCGCTCGGCTGCATGTGGAAGGAGCCCAGCTGCAGCCAGCGGTTGGCCGTCTTGCCGCCGCGCCCCACGACCAGCACGAGGAGCAGCAGGGCGATGCCGCCTGCATAGAGCACGTAGCGCCACATCACCACGCTGCGGTACGGGATCGCCAGCATCAGCAGGCAGACGGCGGTGCCGATCACGGTCCAGCGCAGCTGGCCCCAGGCGTAGTCGACGCGCTGCCCCTGGCTCGCGACCGAGACGATCAGGACGCCGAAGAGCGCGAGCAGCACGCCCATGCCGAGCAGGAACCAGTCCGCACGCCGGAGGCGCTCGCCGAGGGTGAGGGGGCGCTTCACTTCGGCCGCTCCATCCCGGGCGTGCGATGGCCGCCGTACCAGAACGCGAGGATGTCCGCGACCGCCTCGGCGGCGGTCATGCCGGCGGCGTCCTCGGTCCGCGAGTGCAGGACGCAAGCGAAGGCGACGGGCTTGCCGTTCGGGCCCTCGGCGAAGCCGACGAACCAGTGGTGCCAGGTCTCGGCATCCTCGCCCGGGAGCGAGAAGGGGCGCCACGCCGCACCGACCTGGGCGGTGCCCGTCTTGCCGTAGACGATCACGTTGCGCGGCACCTTCTCGAAGCCGGCGTTGCGCGCCGTGCCGTCGATCACGACGTCGCGCATGCCGGCCTTGACGCGTGCCACGAAGCGCGGCTCCCAGCCCAGGTCCACGACCGGCGGCGTAGGCTGCACCCGGTCATCGAGCTTCCACGCCACCTGCGGCGTCACGAGCTGGCCCCCGTTGGCGATCGCGGCCATCGCGCGCGCCATCTGCAGCGGCGTCGTCAGCACGGGGCCCTGG
>JASJAY010000186.1 GCA_030066775.1 Planctomycetota bacterium | reverse complement strand
CCCGAGCGACGACCCGCCTCGAGCGTGTCGCGGAACGCGGACTCGAGCATCGCGTCCGGCGCGGCGCGCAAGGAGCTGAGCAGCGCCTCGGCATCCGGGGCAAGGACTGCAAACGCGCGGTCGTCGGCGTGCAGCAGGGTGGGCAAGGACGTTGTGCGTAGGGCGCCCGCGGCGGGACCGCCGCGGTTGGCGCCGTCGCTCTGTAGCCGGATGGCACGTGATGCATACGTGCTGTACTGCGGCGCGAAGAGCAAACCCACCATGGCGCGTACGGAGGGGCCGTGCCGCGTCGCGGCGACGCCGGTGCCGAGCGCGAGCACGCGTCGATCGAACGCCGTCTTGCGCAGGTGGCTCGGATCCAGTCGCAGCGCCACCTTGTAGAAGTCGGTGTGCTCGTCGAAGAGTGCGCGGTACAGACGCTCGGCCACCGCCGCGTCGCCGCCCGCACCCACGGCCTGCGCCACGCGCAGCTGCAGCGCGCCGCCGGCGCTCGCGCCCTTCGCCTTCGCATTCGGGTTGGCAGATGCGCCGGCGAGCCAGCCGAGCAGCTTCGTGCGCGCGTCGTCGCTGAGCTTGCCGATCGCCACGCGCGCGGCGTGCACGCGCACCTCGGGGTGCGCAACCGGATCGAGGATCGTGCCCACGACAGCGGCTTCGACGTCGGCCCAGCGCTGATAGCGCATGGCCGACAGCACGTGCTGTGCGCGCACGGCTTCGTCGAGCTCGCTCGACGTGCCCAAGAGGGCCTCACGCTTGCGCGCCTTGTCGAGCATGGGCACGAGCTCGGCGCTCAGGTCCGGGCAGCCCTTGTAGGCGATGTTGAGCAGCGTGCTCGTGCGGAGGTCGTCATCGGGCAGCGTCAGGGTCTTGCGCCAGAGCGCGCCGATCTCGGCGTCGCGATGCCCCGCGTGGCCGGCGAGCACGGCGCCCGCCTTGGTCAAGAGCACCATGTCGTCGGAGTCCTTGACCAGCTCCAGCGCGAGATCGACGGCGGCGCGGATCGGCGCTGCGCCCCAGATCTCCTGCAGCAGCCGGAGCGAGCTCTTGGGCTGCGGCAGCGTGTCCCAGTTCGACCGCACGAAGCGCACGGCCTCCATCGGGTTCTGGTTGATCAGCGCGTACAGGTAGTCCTGCACGTGCCGCGGCTTCGTCATGTTCGGCGCGTAGCCCGCGAGGAGGCTCGCGCCGCGCGCGTCGCGGAACGCGGGCTTCGCGAGCAGCACCAGCGCTTCGTGCTGGAACACGTAGCGCGGATCGCCGAGTGCCCGCGTGATCACGGACCACGCGTAGTCGTCGATCGGGCGCAGGAGCTGCGGCAGGCGATCGTCCACGTCCTCGGCGCGCGTGAACACGTCCTCGACGAGCCACGTGCGCGCCTCCGGCTCGGGCCGGCGCTCGAGGGTGATGCGCGCGCGGCGCCGCATGTCCTCGTCCGCCTTGGCGAGGATCAGCTTCAGCTTCGGCAGCGCCCACGTCGCGGGCTCCCGACGCAACGCCTCGACGAGCTCGAGGCGTACGTCCTCTTCGAGCGGTGCGGCAAGCAGCCGCGTGGCAACGGGCTCGCCGCCGATGCGGCCCCAGGTCGCCATGACGAGCGCGATCTCTTCGTGCATCGCGTCCGTGTTGGGCTCGCCCAGGAGGCGCTCGAACACCGGGAGCGCGGTCCGCGGGCCGAGGTCGCGCAAGAGCCCAACGCCGTGCTGCGTCAGGTAGAAGCGTCCCTCGCGGAGGCGCTTCACGACGGGCTCGACCAGGCGCGGTCCCACGTCGGGCAGACGCCTGCGCAGGACCTCTTCCGGAATCGGGTCGCGCTTGTAGGGGTCCATGCGCACGGGCTTGGCGATCCAACCGACGGCGCGCTCGATGGCCAGCGTGCGCTGGGCCTCGGTCGCGTCGTCGTGACCGATCAACGTGAGCGCGGCCTCGATCGCCGCGCGCCGCTCGGTGACGGAGTCGTAGCCGCGCGCAGGGACGCGCAGCGCGAAACGTACGACGCCGGCTCCGAGCACGTCGGTGCCCATCTCGAGCACGATCCGCTCGAGCGTCTCCACCGGCGCGCCGATCGCCGGTCGCGCGAGCAGGCGTGCCGCTTCCTCGCGCATGCGGGCGCGTCGACCATCGTGATAGCAGCGGAGCGCCAGGTCGCGCAGCGTGGGGCCGACGTCGCCGACCTGCCGATGGCGGCGCAGGCGCTCGGTGACGAGCTCCGGCACGACGTCTTCCGGCAAGGCGATGCGCGCGGCGCGCGCGTGCGGCGAGTCGATGGCGAAGAGCGCGCGCAGCGCCGAGGCGCGAACACCCGAACGCGCATCCCGCGCGAGCGTCGCCAATGCCGATACCGCGCCTGCCGTGCGCCCGTGCCCGAGACCCTGTGCGGCGATCATGCGCAGGCTCGGCAGCGGTTCCGCGGCGGCCCGCTGCAGCAGCGCATCTGCGTCCGGATGCTCCGACGCCGCCACCACCGCGAGCAGGTGGCGCTTCATGAGGTCCGACGCCTCGCCCGAGGCGAGCCGCTCGGCGGCGGCCTTCAGCCCCGCGTCGCCGAGCATGACCAGCAGCGAGCGCGGCCAATCGACGTTGGGCGCGATGGTCCCGCTTTGCTCGGCCTGACCCAATAGCTCGAGGGCGAAGTCGGCCAGCGCCTGCTCTTCGGCATCCGCGATCACCGCGGCGATGGCCGGCGGTACGGGCGCGTAGTCGACGCCCTCTTCCGCGCGGGCCTTGCCGCCGGGCAGAGCGAGCGCCATCGCCACGGCGACCAAGGTGATCGGCAGGAGGCGGCCGGCTGTCACTCGACCGGGTCCACGATCTGCGCGATCGCTTGAGGAATCGTGTGCGCGATGTCGCTGGCGAGCAGGCCCCGGTCGACGGTCTGCGCGAGCATGTCGCCCGCGCTGCCGTGCACGTGCACCGCAGCGCACGCGGCCTCGAACGGATCCATCGCGTTCGCCTCGAGGTCGGCGAGGAACGCGCCGGCGATGCCCGCCAGCACGTCGCCCGTGCCGGCGGTCGCGAGGTGCGGACCGCCGGTCCGGTTCTCGAAGAGGCGCTGGCCGTCCGTCACGAGCGTTCCGGGTCCTTTCAGCACGACGATCGCACTGCTGGCTTGTGCAATGCGCATCGCCGCGTCCTCCCGGTTGGAACGGATCTCGGCCGAGTCGGTTCCCAGGAGTCGTGCGGCTTCGCCTTCGTGCGGCGTGAGCACGGTTGGGGCGGGGCGCCCCTGCATCTGGGCCAGGCGCTCGTTCCACGCGAAGAGCCCGTCGGCATCGATCACGAGCGGACGCGCCACGGCTAGCGCGAAGCGGCGCGAGATCTTGATCGTGGCGGGGATGCGGCCTGCACCGGGCCCCAGCACGATGGCATCCCAGTCCTCGGCCAACGTGCTCAGCGTCTCCAGCGCGGTCGTACCGAGCCCGCCGCCCTTGGACTCGGGCAGGCCCGCCGTCACCGTCTCGGCGCGATAGGCCGCGACCGTCGGCTGGATGCTGCCGGGCACTGCGAGCTTCACGAGTCCGGCGCCGGCACGCAGCGCAGCCAACCCCGCGAGGGCGGGGGCGCCCGTCATGTTGCGGCTCCCCCCGACGACGAGCACGCGTCCCGCCGTGACCTTGTTCACGTCCACCGCGCGGCGGCGCAACCGGGGCAGGGTGTCGATGCGCTGCATGCCCCCACGATACGCCCGACGGCGCTAGGTGCGCGCTACGACCTCGACGTGCCCGACCTCGACCCCGGCGTGGTTGGTCAGCACGCGCGGACACAGGCCCGGCTCGATCAGCGCCGCCTCGGCCTCCGTCATGTAGCCGTGGCGCTTCAGCGTATCGAGGACGAAACGCCGATAGCCGCGGTCGCTGCCGTCCTCGACCTTCACGTACAGCACCGCGTTTCGCTCGGGGAGCACCGTGGCGTGCACGCCCTCGGCGCCGGCCTTGGCCATGAGGCGCTCGGTGGTCCGCACCATCAGCTCGGTGTCGAACCGGCCCGGCCCGCCGATCATCTCGGGGTGGCGCAATGCCGCGGCGGTCACCCGTCGCGCCGCGTCGGCCAACGGCTCGGGCAGTCCGTTCGGCACACCCAGCCGCTGCAGCGACCGTGCCCCCGCGATCAGCGAGACGGCGAAGGTGGGGGCGCTGCAGCCGTCGATCAGCACGGCGACCTCGTCGACGGCGACGCCGGCGAACGCGGCGATGTGGCCACGGATCTCCTGCTGCACCGGATGCTCGGGATCGCAGTAGTCCTCGAGCGACGCGCCCATGGCCTTGGCCGCCGCCAGCATCGCGGCGTGCTTGCCCGAGCAGTTCGAGTGCACGACGAGTGGCTTGTCGTGTTCCCGCCGCGCGGCCTGGCGCGCCTCGACGTCGAACGGCCAGTGCGCCCCGCACTGGAGCTGCGACGCCTCGAGCCCGGCGCTCGCCAGCATCCGCTCGACGACCTCCACGTGCTCGGGCACGCCGCTGTGACTGCCCGCGGCAATGGCGAGGGCGGCGGCGTCGAAGCCGTACTGGTCCGCCGCGCCCGAGGTCACCACCACCAGCGTCTGCAGCGCCTTGCTGGCCGAGCGGTAGAAGACGAGCTGGTCGAGGTCGCCGCCCGACTCGACCACCTGCTCGCCCCGGAGCAGGACGTAGGCGCCCCGGTGCACGGATTCGACGTGCTTGCCGCGGTAGACCTCGGTCAGGGGGACGAAGGCGTCCATGCACTCAATGAACCATCCACCGGGGCCAACGGGTAGAATCCCGTGTACGACCTGGACGCCCGAGGAGCCCGCCCCGTGATCGAGATGCAGCTCAAGACCATCAAGATCAACGACACCGGGGATCGCCAGTACATCGGCCTCGGGGAGGTCGACGGGGACCGCATCCTCACCATCGTGATCGGCTACCAGGAGGTCCAGGCGATCAAGCGCGGCGTCAACGGCACCAAGCTCGAGCGCCCGCTCACCCACGACTTCGTGAACAACATGCTCGAGGCCACGGAGTGCAAGCTCCAGCGCGTGGACATCACCGAGCTGCGTGACGGCACCTTCTACGCCCTGGTCCGCATCGAGCGTCCGGACGGCTCCGTGGCCGAGATCGACGCCCGCCCCAGCGACGCGATCGCCCTGGCCAGCATGCAGCACGCCCCGATCTTCGTCGCCGACGAGGTCCTCTTCGAGGCCGCCACCTTCGAGTAGGGCGGGGCGAAGGGCACGGCCTCCGTACCCGCGGCATGCCCCTCGGCCGCTCGCGCCCTAGAATCACGGCGGGAGTGCCTCATGAACCGACTGGCGATCTCCGCGGCCACCGCCGCCTTCCTCTTCCTCTCGACCTCCGCTGCGTTCGGCGAGGCGCCCGAGGGCTGGCACCGCTCGCTCGACAAGGGCCTCGAAGCGGCCAAGAAGAGCGGCAAGCCGCTGCTCCTGATCACGGCCTGGAAGCGAACGTTGTGAGCACCTTGCGACACCTGGCGTGACCAGGTCCAAGGCGACGAGAAGCTCACGGCGATGCTCCACCGCGTGGAGCCGGTCGAGTGGTGCTACGACGGGCTCGGCGGCAAGATCATCGAGTGGACGATGGAGAACGGCAGCCCCAAGGACCACCCGAGCCTCCTGGCGTTCCTCGTCGGGGTCGACGGCAAGGTCGAGGCGCTGCTCGACAACAACCAGCAGTACAACGCCGGCGGCCTCACCAAGTGGCTCGACGAGCAGCTGCGCGCCTACGAGAAGGCGCACCCGCGCACGCGCCTGCCCTTCGTGCTGGCGGACGTCTCGGCGCGCGGTGAGGACGAGGAGCGCACGGCGTCCTGCAAGGAGATCGAGCAGGCGCACGAGGACGGCACGCCCGTCCTGATCTTCGTGGGCCGCGAGCGCTTCGAGCCGAAGGACAAGGCCGCGAAGAAGGAGCACAAGAAGGCACGCTCCTTCCAGAAGAAGGTGCTCGACGCCAAGTCGCCCAGCAAGGAGAAGGCAGGCTGGGCCTTCTTCCGGCTCGACCTCGCGGACGACGACCACGCCGTGCTCGCGAAGGCCTGGGGCGTCGAGGCGGCGCCCGCACTGCTCGCGTGGCTGCCCGGCGCGGAGGCGCCCAAGGACCTGGGCCCGCGCATCAACGCCTACCAGCTGACCAAGCTCCTCAAGGAGACCAAGCCGTCCGCATCGAAGTAGACGGTTCGTAGGCTGCGATCGCCAGAGGGCGTTCCGTACACGTCCATGCGAGTAGGATTCGGCCTGCCATCGCATGGAGGCGCCGTCTGCATGGCCCGACCCGAGGAATTCCACGAGCTCTTGTTCGCCGACGTGGCCCTCCTGAAGGGCTACGCCGCCGCCCGCCAGGTCGCGGCGGCGCTGCTCAAGTACTGGGACCGGCGCGAGCGCTCCGACACCACGCTCGACGAGGAGCTCGCGAAGATCGCGGGGCTCACCAAGGAGCAGCTGACGGAGATCCACGCCGAGGTCGATCGGCTGGTCGCGTCCGCGGAAGGCGACGCGCATCTCGCGCTCACGCAGCGCGGCGGGCTCGCCCACGAGCTCCACACCGCCGTCTCGCGCCAGGACGCCGACGCGTCACGTCACCTGACCCAGCTCGGTGCCGGCATCCGCGTGGCGCTACGCGAGCTGCCCAAGGACCGCTACCTCGACTTCATGCCCGTCGGCGAAGGCGGCATGGGGATCGTGTACTGGGCGATGGACACAGAGCTCGGCCGCCAGGTCGCATTCAAGGTCGTGCGCCCGCCCATGGAGGGCCCGGGCGCCGGCGTCACGCCCCCGGCACCCGTCCGCATGCGCGCCCCGGCGGGCGACACCGAGCTGAACGACGCCTTCGAAGAGCTCAAGGCCCGTTTCCTGCAAGAAGCATGGGTCACGGGCGGCATGGAGCATCCGGGCATCGTGCCCGTCTACGAGCTCGGCCGCACCGAGGGCGG
>JASJAY010000185.1 GCA_030066775.1 Planctomycetota bacterium | reverse complement strand
CTTCGAGCCGTTGCTCGGACAGGACCTCGTCGATGAACGCGAGCTGACGGCCCAGCGCCATCTGGCTCGCGTCGTCGAGCCAGGGCTTCCAGCGAGCGGGATGACGTACGCCTCGGATGAAGACCTGCTGCCGTCCTTCGAGCTCGCAGCGCAGGTCCACGCCCTGGTGGACGATCCCCTGGGCTTCGAGATCGTGCGGCTATCGCGCTTCGATCCGAAGCGGAACCGCGCCACGCTCGGCTTCGACGTTGGGTACTGGGGCGGCGACTTCTCGCTCATCTGCGACACGCTCATTGCGCCGAAGTGGCACCCAGCCCCCGAGGAGGACTACGAGGCGCTTCGCGTCCAGACACGGAGGCTGAATCGCCACGTGCTGTTCGACAGCGAGGAAGCGGGCTGGGCCTTCCGGCACTGGTACGTGCAGCAGCCCTGGGCCGAGACCGAGTTCGAGCCGGGTGAGATCCAGGTGGTCCGGGTCGACGCCATCTTCTAGTCCTGTGGGTGAGTCCCGTCCTCACGAAACTCCGCAGCGAGCGGCTGCGTGGCAACGGTTCGGGATCGTAGTTCCGAATGCGGTCGTGCCGTCACAAAGGTGTCCGACGCGTCGGGCGATCGCGGTTCTTTGCATATGGGCGCCGCCGAGGCTCCGTCCCTCTGGAGCCATGCCGCGCCCCGTGGAGATGCCCCATGCGTCGAACGTGGCTCGCGTATGCGTCCGTGCCCGTCCTCCTTGCACTCCTGATGCTCTCACCACCGCTTCTGGCCGCGGAGGAGGACAAGGGCCCCTCGAAACGCGAGCTGAGCGCCGCGACGTACTACACGGAGCAGATGGAGCGGGCGGCCAAGCGGGCGCGAGGCAAGTCCTTCAGCCCGAAGCGGGACGGCGCCGAGGCGATGCGGCGCGTGAAGGAGCTGCTGAAGAAGTATCCGAAGGACGAGCGCGTCCTCGCGCTCAAGGAGCGGATCCGCAAGGTGCTCGTCAAGGCCAGCGGCGATACCTTCGAGATCACCGAGGCCATGCTCGCCTATCGAGAGCATGAGAAGGCGCTGCGGGAGAAAGTGGCCGAGAAGGCCACCGAGCGCTGGGCTGCGCTCCAAGCCGAGCTCGAGCAGGATCCGAAGGGACTGATCGCGAACTCGATTCCCGCGCCCGACCCCGAGAGAACGCCCATGGCGGAGTTGGAAGGGAAGCTGGTCGTGCTCTCGGACTTCCGTTACCCGGAGCATGAGTTCACGAACAGCGGCGCGCAGTACGTGCGTGTGGGCTCCCCTGCCGTCGGCTACTACTTCGTACGCCTCAGCAGCCGGGCGTGGACGGGCGCTTACGCTGCGCTGCGCCGGTATCGCGACCTCGTCTCGCCCCGCTTGACGGACTCCTGGACTGTGGTGGGTCGGATCAGCGGCGTGAACTGCCTGGTTCCGCACGCCGGCGAGAATGCCGCATACACGGCCTACATCGGCCTCGAGGTCGACCCCATCGCGATCCACCTTCCGGGCGTCATCGTGGCGGAGTTCGACGCATCGCACGCGATGGGCGGCCGATTCGCCGGAGAGGACCAGCTCGAGTCCCTCAAGCGCGCCTCATACACGTACACGGAGGTGCCGCCGGACGTCACGCCGAGGAAGCTAGTTGAGATCTTCGCAACCGCGATCAAGGAGAAGAACTACGACCTCTACATCGCCTGCATCAACCCGGAGATGTGGAGGGGGCCGAAGTCGGGGGCGCGCCTGCGCTACTACTGGGGAATCAACCAGAGGCGGTTCGCGCAGACATACGCGCACGTCGAGCCCTTCGAGGTCGGAAAGCCCTACGTACTCAAGGGGGCCCGCATCGACGAAGACGAGGCCGTCTTTCTGAGTGATGAGGACGTGAAGAAGATCAGGCAACACGCGGACGACCTCGTCGAGGGCGTCGAGGTCAAGATCAAGCACTACAACGCCCGGGGCCGCCAGGTGCTGATGCCCAACACCGTGAAACTCCGCCGCTACGAGAAGAAGCACGGCGGACGGTGGTTCATCGACACCGGCTTCCCCCTCTAGAGACCCCCACATCGGAGATCCGCGATGCGCCACCACATATCACTCTGCGCTGCGATCGTAGTCCTGGTCGCCTTCGTGCCAACGAAGGCGTACGCAGCCGAGGAACTACCGCCCGACCTCCGTCTCGAAGACAACGCCGTGGAGGCGCTCGAGGCGTACATGGAGAGCAGCTGGGAGCAGCTCGAGAGGTTGACGAAGGAGTTCGCCAATCCAGACGAGGAGTCGGCTCGCAAAGCCCAGGAGTTCTGCTCGAAAGCGGAGGCGGCTCTGCGGACTCAATGGCAGAGGGTCGAGAACGCCCAGCGCAAGCGCATCCCGCTGATGCTGAACGAGTGGAAGAAGGCCGAGGAGGCGACCTGGGAACGGATCCGATCCGACGGCATTTCCATACTGAGGCTGGTCTGGGACCTCGAGCGCTCCACGGAAGAGCTGGAGCACTTGCAGGCTGAGCACATCGCGCGAGGGAAGGCCGTCGGCAAGCGGGTGAAGCGATTCGCCGATGCGACGGACCAGCTCGAAAAGGCCGACAAGCCGATCTCTGATCTCAACAACCTAGCCACCCAGGCCAACACGGCGGACCTGGTGCTTGAGAACATCGACGGTGCACTCGACCTGATCCAGGACAACTTCGCGCTGTTGCGCAACGTGCCCGGCCTGCTGAAGCGAGTATCGGAGAGCAAGCAGCTCGTCCAGAAGCTCATGCACACGCTCCGGTTCGACGTGCACATCGCCTACACGACGAGTCAATCAGAT
Organism: Planctomycetota bacterium; assembly: GCA_030066775.1. Taxonomy (GTDB): domain Bacteria; phylum Planctomycetota; class PLA2; order PLA2; family JAEUHO01; genus JASJAY01. The sequence continues at coordinate 4,022 of JASJAY010000185.1, read as the reverse complement.
CTTGAGAAGTTCAAGAAGCTGCTCGGCAAACTGAAGGACACGAAGATCGACGCCGACGCGGCAGGCGTCTACTACGCCTTCGAGAAGCGGTGGAAGGATCGGCTGACCCCCCACTTCGAGAAGTTCACGCGCGCCGTCGCGAAGTACGAGATGGAGTCGAAGCGCGTACTGCAGCGTCTCGCCGACATCCTCGTGGGCGGGGGAGCCCAGCTGCTTGGCATCCCGGTCAACGCCGAGCTGTTCCGCAACCTCGTGCATTACCGGCGCAAGCAATGGGGTGTCTATCGAGTTCTCGATGACCATCTGGCGACATGGGAAAAGGGATGGCACCTGATGAAGCGTCGCCTCGGAGATCGCATGCAGCGGATCCTCGAGGAGGCGCATGCCAAGGAACGCGAAATCGATCGCAAGACGGAAGAGGACATTGGCCGGGCCACGCGCAAATGGGAGGACGCCGTCAAGAAGCGCGAGGCACGTCGCGATCGCGACATCAAGCCGCTGAGTCGCAAGATCGAAGCCCTAGAGAACGAGCGTGACTCGCATCAGGTTCCCGGCTACGTCGACACCGAGATCGGGCGGATCGAGGAACAGATCCGCGAGATCGAGCGCCTGTTCGAGGTCGATGCGACCGAACTGCGGGCCAAGCTCAACGGCCAGGTCGAGCTGCTCGAGGCGGAGCGGAAGGCTGCGCTCGACAAGTTGGAGAAGCACCAGCGCGACCTGGACAAGGAAATCGACAAGATCCGCTAGACCCGCAGACAGCTCAGTCGAGCCATGCGAGATCCAGGTAGTCCGCATCGACGCAATCCTCTAGTCACGCAAGGGAGTCCCGTTCTCGCGAAACTCCGAAGCAAACGGCTGCGTCGGAGGGATCATGGCTCGACCGAGGAGCACGCGATGCACGACGACCGGCTGGACCTGGACGCCTACACGCTCGACCGCAGGCACTTCCTGTGGGTCGCCACGGCGGCGAGTGCCGCGCTCCTCATGACGCCCGAGGCGTTCGCGAAGGAGCTCACGAAGACCCCCACCCAGACGGAGGGTCCCTTCTATCCCGATCGCCTGCCGCTCGATCGGGACAACGACCTGATCGTGATCGGCAAGTCGCTCACGCCCGCCGTCGGGACGATCGTGCACCTGACGGGCCGCGTGATCGACACGAACGGCGCGCCGGTGCGCGGCGCCGACGTCGAGATCTGGCAGGTCGACAACCGCGGCTCGTACATCCACAGCCGAGGCGCCAACCGGCGCCGCGGTCGGGATCCCAACTTCCAGGGCTACGGCAAGGCAAGCACCGACGAGAAGGGCCGCTGGCGCTTCCGCACGATCCGCCCCGTGCCGTACGGCGGTCGCACGCCGCACATCCACGTGATCGTGAAGAAGGGGCGCCGGCGCCTGCTGACGACGCAGCTCTACATCAAGGGCGAGCAGCGGAACGCGCGCGACTTCCTCTACCGCCGTATCCGCACCCAGGCGGAGCGCAACCTGATCACACTCGACTACAAGAAGGTCAAGGACTCGAAGATCGGCGAGCAGACCGCTCACGTCGACATCGTCGTCGGGGTGACGCCGAAGGACCCGAAGCCGAAGAAGTAAGGCGCAGAGGTCGGTCGACTAGACCTCGTGCTCGGTCGCGAGGAATGCGGTCGACCGCGCGTGGTCGATGAACTTCGACTCGTCGTCGTGCAGGATCGCGCCGAGCTTCTGTCCTTCCTCGGAGCTCATGGCGTCGATGAACGCCTGCTCGGACTCGAACCAGACCTCTGCGATCCCGTCGAACGCCTCGACCATGCCGCGCGACTCGCGAAGCATGTCGTTCATGGGCGTGTCGATCGTGTGGTCCTGCACGTAACGCTTGGCCCCGTGCGTCTCGACGAACGAGTTGAACAGCGGGGCATGGCTGTTCTTCCAGTAGTCCTGGAACTGCTCGCGGGTCATGTCGGGATGACGGTGCAGGCACATGACGAACTTGATCATGGGTCGAGGCTCCGAAGGCGGTCGTGCGGGCCGGAAGCGTACCTGCGGGATCGACCCGTTGCCCGCCCTCTCGTCCCTCTTGCCCGGGATTGGGTAGGCTCTGGGGATGCCGAACGGAAAGCCGGGCGATCACCCCTACACCGACGTGGTCCTGCACGGGATCGACGTGTTCGGCCCCCCCATCGACGACCTGCTGCGTCGTGCGGCCGCGACGGGCGGCTGCCCCGAACCCTTGCGGACGAAGCTGTTCGCCCACGAGCCGCGGTTCGGCAAGGGCCGTGACCTGGCCGCACTGGAGGCCGCGCTGCGGGCCCTGCTGCGCCAGCGCGGCGAGGACGCCTGAGCGGAGGAGTGCACGTGGATCCCGCCGCGGATGCCAAGCGAATCGTCAGGAAGGGCTACGACGCGGTCTCCCACGCCTACCGCGCGGACGACGCCGCGCTGGCCTTCCCCTACGACCGCTTCCTCGAGCACCTCACGCCCCTCCTGCGAGCCGGTGATCGCGTCCTGGATCTCGGCTGCGGTTGCGGCGTCCCCATGGCGCGCGAGCTGGCCCAGAGCTGCGACGTGACCGGGGTGGACTTCTCGGCGGTGCAGATCGAGCGTGCGCGTGCGCTGGTGCCCACGGCGTCGTTCGTCTGCGCGGACATGGCCTCCGTCGATCTGCCGGCGGCTTCCTTCGACGCGATCGTATCGTGCTACGCGCTGATCCATGTCCCCCTCGAGGAGCACCGCGCGATCTTCTCGCGCGTGCACACATGGTTGCGTCCCGGCGGCCACGCACTGTTGGTCGTCGGGTCCCAGACGTGGAGCGGAGTCGAGGACTACCTCGGCGCGCCGATGTTCTGGTCTCACGAGGGGACCGAGACGAACCTGAGATGGATCGAAGAGGCCGGACTCACCGTCCTCACGCACGAGTTCATCCCGGAGGGCGACGTCGGCCACACGATGGTCTTGGCGCGTCGCCCGCAGGCGTGAGGTAGGGTCGCGCATCCATGGCGCTGGCCTCCCCGCATCCCCTGATCGTCGACCCGGGCGACCTGGATCTCGCGCGGACGTTCACGCTCCAGCGCCTGGGGCGATATGACCCGACGGCCACCGCGGGTCCGGGCCATTTCGCCAAGACGTTCCGCACGCCGGCAGGCGAAGTCGCCCACACCACCCTCTCGCATCGGGACGGCGAGCTCCGCATCGAGGCGAGCGGACCGGGAGCCGAGGCGGTGCTCCGGTTCTGGCGCGAGCGCTTCCCGATCGACGACGACTACGACGCCTTCAAGCCGGAAGCGCCGCGCATGCGGCGGCTCTCGCACCGGTTTCCGGGTTTGCGCTTCCTGCGCGTGCCCTGGCTCTTCGACGTGGCCGTGTCCGTGGTGCTTCAACAGCGCGTGCGGTACGTCGACGCGGTGCGCGCATGGGCCCAGATCGCCAAGCGCCTGGGCGAGCGCACGACGGACGGCTTCGTACTCCCGAGCGCGAAGACCCTGGCGCGGACGCCGACGTACGAGTTCCAGTCGATGGGGATCGATCCGAAGCGGGCGCGTGCGCTGGTTGCACTCGCGCGGGAAGAGACGTTCAAGCCCTTCCTCGTGCCCGAGACGTCCTTCGAGGATCTGCGTCGGCGCCTCATGGCCATCCGGGGCATCGGACCGTGGACAACGGAGATGATCCTCGGCTTCGGCGCGGGCGATCCCGATGCGGTTCCCACGAAGGACCTGCACCTGCCGCGCACCGTCGTGCGCGCGTTCGGCAAGAGCGGTCCTCTAACGGACGAGCACATGCTGGAGCTGCTCGAGCCCTACCGCGGGCATCGCTTCCGGGTCATCCGCCTCCTGTGGGCGCACGAGTTCTCGGGCCTGTCGCCGCGCACATGGAGATGAGCCAGGCGCATGCGCCTGCGCGGCTTTCGCGTTAGGACCCCCCGGCGTCCGCTAGGCTGGGTGCGAAGGGTCCGATCCCATGAGACGTACACGATCACGTCGAAGGGGTTGGCGGCACCTCGAGTCGATTCCAAGCGCAGCACCCGTTCCGCGCTCCATACGCGAGGG
>JASJAY010000184.1 GCA_030066775.1 Planctomycetota bacterium | reverse complement strand
TGGCGCAACCTGGAGGGCATGGAGAGGATGCTCGCACTCGGCGGACGATCCGACGTCCCCGGCATGACTGCTCGTGACCGAACGGACTTCTTCGGGGTGTTGCCCACGGGCGCTGACGCAGGAGCCCCGCCGGGCATGTCGCCCAAGGCCAACGGGCTGGTGCTCCGACGTGGACGCCAGATCGTCGCTCGCTTCAAGCCGTCGACGGAGCGGCTGAACGCGGCGGAGCGACGTGCATGGCGACGCTTCCTCGCGTACGAGTGCCATCTTCATCCGGAGGTGCGCGACCGGATCGCCGACACGGGCTTTGCTCCAAGGCACCTGCAGTTCCTGGTGCGGTTCGGCCCCGTCCAGATCAAGACGACATTCAAGCTCGTTGGGCGAGCGACGGCGGACGAGCCTGCCATCGAGGTGCCTCCCGGATTCACCCTCGGGACGTGGGAAGGGCCGCCGTGGGAGCGCGGGCAGGTGCCGGGCGAGCGACCCATCGATGCCCTCGCCACGCGCACGGCTCCCGAAGGGGGAGAGGGGGACGACGCAGCCGAGGCGAACCAGCGCGTCTCGCAGGCCGTGGCGGCAGGTCGCCACCTCGAGGCCTTCCTCCTCGCACATGTGCACTATCTGCAGTGTGGGCAGACGGACGTACTCGAGGCCGCACGGCACCACATCGAGAACGACGGCACCGTTCAGGAGCTCACGCAGAGCATGCAGCCGGAGTCCGCGGCGGAGGCGCGCCGAAGCCTGAAGCTACTGGAGCGTCTTCGCGAGCGTGCAGGCTCCGCAGCATTCGTCCTTGATATCTACGCCGCTGACCTCCACAACGCGCTCCGCGAGTACGACGAAGCCGAGGCGCTCTTCCTCTCCGTCCTCGCGGAGAATCCCCGTATCGCCGGCGTCTGGCACGACCTCGGCGACAACTACTACCGCCGCTACCGCATGCAGGAAGCCTGGCAGTGCTGGGATGCCGGGCGGCGCGCGTGCCAAGAACATCCGATGTTCGAGGAGAACGACGAGCGCGAGCGCGAGCTGCGCGACGAGTACCCGGATTTCTTCTGATCCGGGCATCGGCGAAGTAACCCACCAGCACCGATGCGTCATGCAGGTCCATGCGTAGAGTCTTCCGAATCGCACTCATCCTGCTGGGGCTGCCCCTGGCTGTGTTCGTCCTGGCCGTCAATCTGGTTACGCCGGGCATGCCGGAGCCCGCCCCGTTCGATCCCACGCTGCCCCTGGAGCTCGAGGACGGACGCGTCACCACGCTGGGCGCCGTACTCGCCCAGGAGAAGGCGGTCGGACCCGCGCGTACGTCCCGCAGACCCTCGGCGCGGGAGCCCCGTACGCGGCTCCGGCCGTGGCGGGACGACAGCATGATCCGCGTTGGCTTCCAGCAGCTCGGCCGGGGGCACCCTGAGAAGGCCCTGGCCGTCTGGCGAGCGATTCCCCGGGATCATCACGACTACGCTCGGGCGCAGCGCTACATCGGTTACTGGCTCTACGACCGTACGCTCGACACGCCGTGGCGAGGTGTCGCCCACGTCAATCGGTCCCTGATCGCGGACCCGCTCAGCGGCAACGCGTGGCAGGACGCGGCGCGCATCTACTGGCACACGGCGCAGAGCGCTTGGCGATAGGCTCGAGCGCGGGAGCCCCTTGTTCCCTCTTGGGGCCAACGCCGAGATCGTACAAGTACCGAACCGAACACGATCAGAGCGCAATCGTGAAGCGCGTGGATCGAGTTCGCTACCACTCGGATGCTCCAGAGCTACACTTGGACGACCATCGGAGGGAGCTTCGTCATGAGCCACGAGAAGCACGAGCACGACCACCAGCACGGCGAGGGTTGCGGGCACGTTGCGATCCGGCACGAGGGTCACGTGGACTACCTGCACGACGGTCATCTGCACAGTCCGCACGAGGACCACTACGACGAGCACCGCATCGAGGTGGACGACGCCCATCCGGATGGCTGCACGCCCGAGCATGCGTGCGGAGCGCACGACGCGTCGCACGTCCACGGTCCGGGCTGTGGGCACGAGGCCGTGCCGCACGGCGACCACGTCGACTATCTCGTCGACGGCCACCTGCACCATCCCCACGACGGGCACTGCGACGATCACGGCAAGGTCGAGGTCGTCAGCTAGCCGCTCCTACAGCGGACGCCGCACACCTCCGGCTCGGGATCGGTCCGCGCTTCCTCCTGAAGGGCACTTCGTGCCTTCGATCCGTCGTGACGCGCACCACCTCCTGGGTATGCTTCCCACGTGAAGGCGCTTCCGCAGGCCCTGCTGACCGTCCTGTTCGTCGCGGTGGGCCTATGGATCTACGACACGCTGCGCGGTGACACGCGCGCGCCCGGCGGAAGCGGCACCCTGGACGGCGCGGCGCTCGAGAGCCGGATGGACGCGCTGACCAAGCAACTGCGCGGTCTGGAGGATCGCCTCGCTGCCATGAAGAAGCCGCCGGCCGACGAGGTCGTGCGTCCCCAGCCGGACCGCGAGGTCGACCTCGAGCGCCTCGAGGCGATGGTGCGCGAGCTTCAGCGGCGCGAAGAGATCGAGCGCCTCACGAACGGCGCCAAGGCGCGTCTGCGCGCGCTCGAGCTCGGGCTCGATGAACGGCAGCAGGCGAAGGCCCTCGAGCTCGTCGTGGCGTTCGAAGCGGAACGAGCGGACTTCTGGCGACAAGTGCGCCACGAGGCCGTCGCGGACAAGCAGGAGATCGCCAAACGCTTCGCGCCGATCCGCGAGCGCTACGAGGCATCCTTCCGGCATGCCCTGCCCGCGGGTGCAGCTCGCACGTTGATCGAGAAGGTGATGGGGCCGTAGCTCGATTCGCTACGGGAGCGTGTACGTGAGGAGCGGGACGTAGCCTGCCGGCGCGGCGCCGGCATTGGCCTGGCAGAAGGCCTCGGCCGCCAAGGCCTGGCCGCGCACGTTGACGATCCACGTGCCGACGGGCATGACCGGCACGACCACGGACCGGCACCAGGCCGAGCTGTTGCCGGCGGCATCCGTCGCGGTCACGACCACGAGATAGACGCGGCCGTTGCCGGGGAAGGCGCGCTGGGCACGCAGCATCGTGTTGGCCGGCAGGGTCCCCATCGCATCGGGGCTGAAGGGCGGGGGCCCGGCAGCCTCGTCGCTGTAGATGTCGACAGTGACCGTGGGGTTCGGATCGAGGTTGTCCGTCGCCGAGGCCGAGAAGCCGATCGGGAACATGCCGTTGCGCGCGGGCCAGAGCAGCGAGCGCAGGATGTTGGCGCTGATCACCGGGGGCGTGAAGTCCGGGATGCTCACGTCCGTGAGCGTCCACACGCCGCGGCCCATGGTCGACACGACGAGGACGTCGTCCGTGACGTCGTAGTCCATGTCCCAGGCGGGTGCGTTGGGCAGACCGTTGCCCAGCGGCGTCCACGTGCCCAGCGCGTTCAGGGGCGAGAAGTAGACCCCGGTGCGGGTGCCTACGAGCACCGCGTCGTTGTTCGGATCCGGCACGTACTCGACGGAGAGGAAGTCGACGCCGCCGGCCGCCGCGAGATCACCCGTGATGTCGGTCCAGCTGGTACCGGCATTCGTCGTCTGGAAGACCTGGTTGCGGTCGATCACGTAGGCCGTGTTCCAGTCCGCCGGATCCAGGATGATGTCGCGCACGTAGCCGCCGGCGTAGGCCGCCGACGCAGCGAGCGGCGCGGGCGCCGCCGCGGTGCGGATCAGGACGTTGTTGCCCGAGCCGACGTAGAGGACGTCGGGGTTGCCCACGCCGCCGCTGAAGCCGCCGTAGGCGAGGGCGTCCGGCCGGTTCACGCCGGCGCCGCCGGCAACGAACGCGCCGTTGTCACCCTGGTCGAGCGACTCGAACACACCGTTGCCGCCGCCGATCACGATCCGCAGCGGGTTGACCGCGTTGAGCTTGATCGGCGTCTTGAACTGCGTCGTGAGTGCGCCGCCGCCGGTCAGCGTCGGATAGGCGACGCCCGTGAGCGCGCCGGCTCCGTCGTAGGTCTGGCGACGGAAGAGCCCGAGCCGCTGGAAGCTGCTGTAGCGCGTCGAGCCGCCGGCCGGATTGGCCGCGTCCACAGCCACGTCGCCGCCGTCGCCGGTCGAGAAGTTGATCACCGAGCTGTTCGGCGTCGCGCCACCAAACGGCGTGAAGGTGAAGGGCGGCTCGAGCGGCAGGCTCGTCCACGTCAGGCTGCCGGTCGCCGTCTGCTGCGCCGTGCCGACGTCCTGGTTGCCGATGATGATGATGTCCGACACCGTGTCGTAGGCGACGTCGTGGGCCTCGGTCACCTGCAGGTTGCCGTTGAGCGAGAACCAGTCACCTGCGTTGTTCGTGGGACTCGAGCGGCGGTAGATGCCTGCGTCGTCGACCTCGATCAGGTTGCCATTGACGTCGAAATCCATGCCGCGGCTATCGGCGTGCGGCGAGCTCCCCGAGGCCGTGCCGCCGCCCGGGATCAGGGCGACCGCGTTGGAGTGCGTGAGGTGATCCCACTGCGGGGAGAACGCCGCGCCGGTCGCTCCGGCGGTGGAGTCGCCGCGCCACAGGTTGCCGCTGTAGTCGTTGGCGCCCAGGATGTTGGGCCACTGCGTCAGCGCGGGCAGGCTCTTGTTGTCGTCCTGCCGGTCGCCGCCGATGTAGACGGTCGTGGGTGTCGTCGGATCGGCGACGATCGAGAAGTGCGTCCCGCCCTGGCTGCCGGGCTTCGTACGCGGCTGGATGCCTTGCGCGTTGCCGTCCTGGTTCGTGACCTGCGGCGTGTCCATCTGCGTCCATGCGGGGGCCGCGGCCGTCGGGTTCGTGGTGAAGCCGATGTAGTTGAGCTGGCCGTTGAGCATGATGGCGGCGTAGACGCGCCCGTCGCTCGCGACCGCAAGCTCGGTGTTGTTGTTGTTGGGGTTCGTGATGACGCCGTTGATGGTGGCGCTGCCCGACGTGATGTTGGTCCAGGTCGCGCCACTGTCGTCGCTACGGAAGACGCCGACACCGGACACGCTGCAGTAGAAGCGCGTGTTGACCGCCGGGTCCGCGACGATGTCGTAGACCGCGCCGGCGGGCAGGCCCGTGCCGGCCCCGCCCGAGATCACGGTCCAACTCACGCCTGTGTCCGTGCTACGCGTCAACTGTCCGTTGCCCTGCGTCACGCCCGGGAAGACCCCGTCGAGGATGTGCTGCCGGGCGTTCGAGCCGGCCAGGAGGATGTTGCCGCGGGCCTCCACGGCGATGACGTTCTCGCCCTGCAGGTTGGCGTCGCCGAGCAGCGTCCACGTCGTGCCGCCGTTCGTCGTGCGCCAGACACCGCCGAGTGCCGTGGTGTTCTGGAAGTAGCTGCTCATGTAGCCGACGCCGGCGACGAGCGTGTTGTTCGTGCCGTCGGTCGGATCGAACTCGAGGTCGGCGATGGCGAGGTCCGTCGCCGTGCTCGGCAGCTGCTGCGTCCACACCGGGGTCGCCGCCGTCGCGTTCGTCGTGCGCCAGATGCCGCCGTGTACGCCGCCGACGTAGATGATGTTCACGTTGGTCGGATGACACGCAACGCTGTGCAGTGCACCGACCACCTCACCGTTCGTGATCGTCGGGCCTTCCACCTGGCCGTTCGTGATCGGCCGCGGCCCTTGCGCCACCCAGTTGCCGGTGGGATCGATGCTCGCATCCACCGGATGGGACACGAGGGCGATGCCGGCGAGCATCAGCAGGGCGACGACGAGACGGAACCTGGGACGCAGTGTGAGCATGTCAACTCCCCAACCTCGCCGAGGCAGGAGCTGCCCCAGCCACTGCCGCGTAGGATAGGCAATCCGCTCGCTCCCCCTCAACCCCGCCACCGGGAATCCTGTGCGACTGACCACGTTTCTGGCGCTGAACCTGGCCCTTGTGGCAGGAGGCATTGCTGCCTACGACGCGTTGCGGATTCCTGCGCAGCGGCCGGTTCCGGCTGCCGATCTCGAGACATGGCGCGGACGGCTCGAGCGGCTCGAGCAACGGGTTGCAGCGTTGGCCCGATCCGTCGACGAGGCCGAGGGCGCGGTCGCGGCGCAGGACGCCGAGCCGGACGTCGGGGACGCGCGGCTGCATGGACGCGATGCGATGGCGTTCGACGAGGACGTGTTGCAGCGCACCGGCGAAGCGCTGGCGACACTCCGAAGTGACCAGCTCCAGCAGGACGAGCGTCGCTACGTGGTGCGTCGTCTGCGCGAGCTGGACGTCGACCTCGAACCGGATGAGGAGGTCGCGGCGACGCGGATCGTGCTGGCGTACTTCCGCGAGATGAGCGCGACGTGGCGCAAGCTCCGGGCGACTCCGCGTGACCCGGTGACGGCCGAGGGGCTCTACGACGACGTGACGCGCCGGCACCACGCTGCGATGGCGGAGGCCGTTCCCGATGCGCGCACAGCGCGGGTCATCGCCTCGGCGCTGATGCCGCTGCGCTGACCTCAACTTGGCGCCGGCTGCCCACCAGGGCATGCTCGGGCCGCGAATCTGGGAGGCGAGCATGACCGGGAAACTGCTGTGGGTGGTGGCGTTCCTCCTCACCGTCGGGGCGCTCGTCTATCAGCGCGCGACCGGCCCCACGCACCCCGCGCGCGTCTCCTACACGCTGGCCGGGGCCGAGGTGGACGCGCGCCTGGTCCGCAGCGGAACGACGGACGAAGCCGCTGTCGTGGCCGTGCCCATCCCACCTTCGCCGTGGACCGGCACGCTGGTCTGGAAGCGCTATCCCACGGAGGACGCGTACGCGGAGATCCCGATGGCGCCCGAGGAGGAGCGCCTCGTCGCTCGCCTGCCGATCCAGCCGCCGGCCGGCAAGGTCACGTACTTCGTGCGGCTGACGGGGC